>NZ_CABFLN010000041.1 GCF_901873445.1 Gemella haemolysans | reverse complement strand
ATTATATATATATATATATATGTCAAGCGATTTTTAAAAATTTTTAAAAAAATATTTAGTGTAGGCTAAAAAATTATTTTAATATAATACTAAAGTAAACAGACGCTTTCAAATCTTTTTTAAATTTTAAAAAAGGATTTTCACTCAAAATATTTTTAAATGTTTACTTTTAGTTTTATATAAATAAATTTTATATATTTAATACCAACACTAAATGATAAACAATTTATTTTTTCACAAATAATTATTAAAAATTTAATAAAAAATTTCATTTAGTTTATCAAAACTTTATAATTTATTTTGCTAAAAAAACATAAACGAACATAAAACGAAAATGAAATGCATAATAAATGTTTCTTTTTATTGAAAAAAATGAAAATAATGTAATATAAAAGGGGATACATTAAAAAAGAAAAGGATGATAAGAGCTGGGTCGTACATGGAACAATATTAAAGAAAAAAAAGCAGCAAAAGATGCAAACACAAGTAAAATTTATGCGAAGTTTGGACGTGAGATTTATCAAGCAGCTAAAAATGGTGTGGCTGATCCAGAGAGTAACAGAAATTTAAAAGTTGTACTTGAGAGAGCAAAAACTTATAGAGTACCGAAAAATATTATTGACCGTGCTATTGAAAAAGCAAAAGGTGGAAGTGAAGAAAATTATGACGAGCTTCGTTATGAGGGGTTTGGTGTTAGTGGCACTATGGTTATTATTGACACACTAACAAACAACGTTAACCTAAAAATTGAAATCCGGGACTGGAATTTTTTCCATGCCCCGGATTTAGTATACAACCCTAAAACTAGGGTTTCTTTATTATCTTGGTTTTACTGAATTTCTTATTCTTTCGTATGCACCTGGCTCAACTTTGTCTAGAGAATTTCTAATAATTTCTAGAGTTTTGTTATAACGATATTCTCTATAATATTGCTCAGCAACAGTTAATTGTTGATGGAATTCAATATTATCTTTTCTGTATCTGTTCGCATAACGAATTAGTTTTTCAATTAGTTCAATATCAGTAAGAATGTTATTAACTTCTGATGCGTAGATATCTAATGATTCTTCTGCCTCAGCAACAGCACGTTTTAACAAATCAATGTTAATTGGTTCTTTTTTAAGTTCCTCTATGGCGTATTTATAGCTATCCGTAACATCTTTGTATAATACGATAAATCTATCGCTAAATCCTGGCACTCTTGAATTATCTAACTTACGTTTAATAACTTCTTTTTCTTGATTGATGAAGATAAGTTTTTCACGAGAGTGACCTTCTTCTTCACGTAGACTTGTTAAGTATCTAGAATAATTCGTTTGATCTTCTTCGATTTTTTCTAATCCTTGACCTAATAGTTCTACTTTTTCTTTTAAGTCTTTATAGTTTAATTTTGGTTGATTATTAATATATACATCGATATCATGTTTAACATCAAGTAAATCACTAAGTTCATCATAATAGTTAGCGACCATTTCTTCATCTTTTTGATAGATTTGGTATCTATTTTTGATTTCTTGAATATTGTTATATAAAGCTTCATTTAGTTTATCTTGTAATTCAAGTTTATTAGTGATTTCTCTATAATTTTCCTCAATATATTTTTTATAATCAAGTTCTTTTTTTAGATCATTAGAAACTTCATCGATAACATCATAGATACCATCAAGAATGTTTTCTATTAAATCTATATCACCAGATTTAACTTTTTCACGTGCATCGCTAAGTTGCCATACACTACTTTCAATTTTACTTGAAATTTCTAAGTGATTAAGTTTAAATCCTTTTTTCTCCATTTCCTCAACTTTTAGTCTTAATGACTGAATTTGAGCTGGACAAGTTTTTTCAATTTCTTTTAACAGATCAGGTAAAACTTCCATTCTTTCTTTAAGATCATCTATTAATTCTTTAACAGAATTAATTTTTTCTTGAGCTTCAAGGTATTTACCAGTTGATGTTAAAAGTTTGAAATCATCAAGCTGTGGTGCAATTTCTTTGATACTTTGTTCAAATTGTTCTGCTGCAGCCCCGTATTGATGACGTTTAGCCAATAGTTCTCTATTAAGCTCTTTATACTCAACTACGATTTCTTCATATAGTTCTCTATTTCTAGGTTCAACTTCTTTTAATTCTTTAATTTCTCTTCTAATTCCAGCAATTCTATCTTTGATATTAGCAATTAATTCACCACTATTCATAATTACTTCATCAGCACGTTTGAAATTAAATTTATCAATATAAGTTTCTGCACTATAAAGATCTCTGTCAAGTTCTTCAATATCGATGCTTTGAATTTCGTACCATTCGCTTTCCCATTGAGAATAAAGTTTTTCAGCTTTACCAGCAATTTCTAGCGCTTTTACTTTTTTCAAATCATCAGATAGTGTTTCTCTCTCTAGCTCATCTTTCATAACTAAAAGAGGGTATAAATCTTGTTTTTTCCTATTTCTGAAGACGAATAGTGCTACTACTCCTCCAAGAACAAGGATACACACAAATAAAAATATATATGTCATATATCTTCCCCCTGAATTTATTATTTAATTATTTACGTTTATTAATACAATAACCTAACAAAATTATACCATTTTTATCGTAAAAAACAAAGTATTTCAATCATTTTTTTAAATTTTTTTCAATTTTTTATCAAACAAATAACTAAATATTTTTATCTATTTATATTCTTATGAAAATCTAATTAAAATCTTTTCAGTTTTAAACAATATAAAAATCATTTTTAAATACCCAACACACTTATTACTTTATTTTTTTTACCTATTATGCGAAAATATAATAAAGTCTTTAAAAGAGGTGTTTTATGAATATAGTAGAAAATAAACAATTATTTATCGAACAAGCGACAGCATTAGTTTATGGAGAAGAAAATCTAGTAACTAATCTATCAAATCTATCAGCATTATATAAAGAATACTTACCTAATACTAACTGGGTTGGCTTTTACCTACTAGATGAAATAAATAACAACTTAGTTTTAGGTCCATTCCAAGGTAAGGTAGCATGTACTCGTATACCATTTACTAAGGGTGTATGTGGTCATTGTTACACAACTCGTGAAACTATTTATGTCAAAGATGTTCACAAGTTTCCCGGGCATATTGCTTGTGATAGTGCCACTAATAGTGAGCTAGTAGTACCCATTATTCAAAATGATAAAGTAGTAGCTTTACTAGATATTGATTCAATTGAATTCAATAGATTCTCTAAAGAAGAAGTAGAAGCTTTCAGTGAAGTAACTAAACAAGTTTTTGAAAAAATTAATTTTTAATAAAAGTATTAAAGGAGATATACCAAATCAGTATATCTCCTTATTTTTTATTAGTCTATAATACCTTTGAATCTTAGGTAATTTTCGTAGTCCATCTCTTTGTTAATTGCACCTTCAGGTGTTAATTCAATTACTCTATTAGCAATTGTTTGAATAAACTCATAGTCATGAGATGTAAAGAACACAGAACCTTTGAAAGCAATAATACCTTCATTGACAGCTGTAATAGATTCTAAGTCAAGGTGGTTTGTAGGTTCATCTAACAGAATAACGTTAGCTTTCGATAACATCATCTTAGATAACATACAACGCATTTTTTCTCCCCCTGATAATACGTGTGCACGTTTAAGTGCTTCTTCACCAGAGAATAACATTCTTCCTAAGAATGAACGTAAGTATGCTTCACTTTCCTCTTCAGGAGAAGCATATTGACGAAGCCATTCTACTAATGAAAGTTTTAATCCTTCAAAGTATTCAGAGTTATCTTTTGGCATATAACTTCTAGAAGTTGTAATACCCCATTTAACAGTACCACTATCTGGTTCCATTTCACCAGCAAGAATTTTTAGTAATGTAGTTTTAGCTACTTCATCCCCAAGTAAGATAACTTTATCATTAGGGTTCACAGTGAAGCTTACATTACTTAATACTTCTTTACCTTCTACAGTTTTGCTTACACCTTCAACGATAAGTAAGTCATTTCCAATTTCGCGATCTGGTGTGAAACGAACATATGGATAACGACGGCTACTTGGTTTAATATCGTCAAGAGTAATTTTATCAAGCATTTTCTTTCTACTTGTTGCTTGTTTAGATTTAGAAGCATTCGCAGAGAATCGTGCGATAAATTCTTGTAATTCTTTAATTTTCTCTTCTTTTTTCTTGTTGTTATCTTCTGCCATTCTTCTAGCAAGTTGACTAGATTGATACCAGAAGTCATAGTTACCAACATAAAGTTGAATTTTACCAAAATCTAAGTCGCAAATGTGTGTACAGATGTTATTTAAGAAGTGACGGTCGTGGCTGACTACAATAACAGTGTTCTCAAAGTTAATTAAGAACTCTTCTAACCACTTAATTGCACTAATATCAAGACCGTTGGTAGGCTCATCCAGTAGAAGTACATCTGGATTACCGAATAATGCTTGTGCTAAAAGAACTTTAACCTTAATAGCATTATCTAACTCTCCCATTAACATATCGTGAAACTCTACAGAAATTCCTAAACCTTCAAGAAGTTGAGCCGCATCACTTTCTGCAGTCCATCCATCCATTTCAGCAAACTCACCTTCAAGTTCAGCTGCAATGATTCCATCTTCTTCAGTAAATGGATCTTTCATGTAAATTTCATTTTTACGGTTCATAACATCCCAAAGGCGCTCATGTCCCATCATTACAACATCGATAACTCTATTTTCTTCATAAGCAAAGTGGTTTTGACGAAGTACTGCAAGACGTTCACCTTTTCCTAAAGAAACGTGACCTTGTTGTGAATCTAACTCACCAGATAATAATTTTAAAAATGTAGTTTTACCTGCTCCATTAGCTCCGATTAAACCGTAGCAGTTACCATTTGTAAATTTTATATTTACATCTTCAAATAACTTTCTATCTGCAAAACGTAAACCTAAATTTGTTACTTGTAACATTCTTTTCTCCTTTAAATTCTATTTTACTAAATACCTTGAATACGAATATATGATTCAAAGTTTCCTCACTTAATATAGTTGAGAATTATAAATACTAATATTCATAACCAATTAACTATACTGGGGCGACCCAGTAAATACAATTCTTATAAACTATATTTAACGAGTCGCTCCTTTATACTAATTATTATTCTTCGTCTTTTTCCTTTTTACTAACACTAGCTATTAAGCTTTCAATGTGTAACGCATATTCAGCTGTAGTGTCATATTGGAAAATAAGTTCTGGAAATTTTCTAATTTTAATTTTTTTAGCAACTTCACTTTTTACGAAACCTTTAATTTTTTTAAACGCTTCTTTTGTTTTTTCTTTTTCACGTTCTCCACCTAAAACAGTGTAGAATACTTTTGCTTGAGAATAATCTCCTGTCAAAGCAACTTCTGTTACAGTAACAAATCCTAGATCATGATTTTTTACTTTTGTTGCTAAAACATAAGTAATTTCTTTTTTAATTTGTTCTGCAAGTCTGTTAACTCTTAGTTCTGACATAAAGTTTGCCTCCTATTTTTTAACTTCTTCCATGATGTATACTTCGAAGACATCTCCTTCTTTAATATCATTGAAGTTTTCTACAGTCATACCACATTCATAACCGCTTTGTACTTCTTTAACATCATCTTTAAATCTTCTTAATGTATCAATTTCACCTTCGTAAATTACTACACTATCACGAATTACACGTACTTTACCATCACGTGATACTTTACCTTCAGTTACATAAGCACCTGCAATTGTACCAATTTTAGATACTTTATACACTTGACGTACTTCTGCAAGACCGATAACTTTTTCTACGAATTCTGGATCTAATAATCCTGTCATCGCAGCTTCAATTTCTTCAATAACTTTGTAGATAATACTGTGTAGACGAATATCTACTTGCTCAGTTTGAGCCATTTGTTTTGCATTGTTATCAGGACGTACATTGAATCCAATTACTACAGCGTTTGATGCTACTGCAAGTGTAATATCTGATTCGTTAATCGCTCCAACTCCAGTATGGATAATACGTACGTTAACACCTTCAACATCAATTTTAGCTAATGACATAGCTAATGCTTCAACAGAACCTTGAACGTCTGCTTTAATGATAATGTTAAGGTCTTTCATTTCCCCTTGTTTCATTTGCTCGAATAATGTGTCTAATGATACAGCTGAGTTAGCTTGACGAGTAGTTTCAATATATTGTTGTTGACGTTTTTCACCGATTTGACGAGCTGTTTTTTCATCACCAAATACTACGAAACGATCTCCTGCATTAGGAACATCTTGTAAACCAGTAATCTCTACAGGAGTAGATGGTTTAGCCGTTTGGATATTTTTGCTACGGTCATTGATCATAGCACGAACACGTCCAAATGTATTACCAACAACAAGTGGATCACCGACATTTAGACTACCATTTTGTACTAGTAATGTAGCTACCGCTCCACGACCTTTATCAAGTTTCGCTTCAATAACTGTACCTAAAGCTAAGCGATTCGGATTTGCTTTTAACTCTTGCATTTCAGTTACTAATAAGATATTTTCTAATAATTCATCAATACCTTCACCTTTAAGAGCTGAGATTGGTACGAAGATTGTATCTCCACCCCACTCTTCTGAGATTAGTCCGTATTCTACTAATTCATTCATAACTCTATCTGGGTTTGCTTGAGGTTTATCCATTTTGTTTACCGCAACAATAATAGGTACATCAGCTGCTTTAGCGTGGTTAATAGCTTCAATAGTTTGAGGCATTACACCATCGTCTGCTGCTACTACTAAGATAGTTACATCGGTAATTTTAGCTC
Organism: Gemella haemolysans; assembly: GCF_901873445.1. Taxonomy (GTDB): domain Bacteria; phylum Bacillota; class Bacilli; order Staphylococcales; family Gemellaceae; genus Gemella; species Gemella haemolysans_C. Next base: position 5,136 of record NZ_CABFLN010000041.1, on the reverse strand, counting down.
CACGTGCACGCATTGTTGTGAAGGCTGCGTGACCTGGTGTATCCAAGAAAGTAATCTTCTTATCTTTAGCACGTACTTGATAAGCCCCAATGTGTTGTGTGATACCACCTGCTTCACCGGCTGTAACACGTGAATTTCTGATAGTATCTAGTAATGTTGTTTTACCGTGGTCAACGTGTCCCATAATTGTAACGATCGGAGCACGTTCTTTAAGATCCTTATCTGCATCTTCAACTTCGAAGTAAAGATCTAAGTCTTCCTTATTAATCTCAACTTCTTCTTGGATTTCTTTACCATAATCCATAGCGATTAACTCGATTTGCTCTAAAGTAAGAGACTGGTTAATATTCGCCATAATTTTTAGTTCCATAAATAATTTTTTAATAAGTTCAGTCGAACCTACATTTAGAACTTCAGATAGTTCCCCAACAGTCATTCCATCTTTAACTAAAATAGTATCTTCTGAGATAGTTTCTTCAGATGGTGCTTCGATAATAGCTGGTTGTTGTTTTTGAGATTTTTTAACTTTCTCTTTTTTTACTTTTTTCTTCTTATTCTTTTTGCCTTCATTATTTGAAGATTGTTCATTTTCTGTAGTTTTTTCTTGTTTTTTGAAAACACTATCCAGCTTAGCTAACCCCTCTTCTGTTAACATTGACATGTGATTAGATACTTCAATATTAGCATCTTTTAAAACTGTAATAAGGTCTTTTGATTGTTTTCCTACTTCTTTAGCGTACTCATAAATTCTGACTTTTTTCATTACTGTTTTCCTCCTTCTTCTAATAATTGTTTGAATTTTTTTATAAATCCATCATCAGTTATTCCAACAGCTACACGATTATCTCTTCCAATCGCTATGCTTATATTTTCAATCGTTGAAAATTCGATACATTGAACATTGTAGAAATTAGCCTTGTCTGTTAATTTCTTTTTAGTATTCACACCGCAATCTTCAGCAATAACTAACAATTTGATTTTATTATTTTTTAAATTTTTTGTGATTAAATCTTCACCTGTAATAAGTTTACCTGCTCTTTGCATTAAACCTAATAAATTATATGCTTTTATCATTATTTTTGTGGAATTGACTTTCTATAAATTAATCTAATTACTTCGTTATAGATAGGTTCCATAACTTCTGGTGATGTAGAGAAAAACTTCTCTAATTGTTTCTTTTCTTGTGCAGCTTTAATAACTTCTAAATCTGAAACTACATACGCACCACGACCTGCTTGTTTACCTGTAGGGTCAACAGAGATTTCTCCTTCTTTATTTTTAACGATTCGTAATAAATCTTTCTTCGGAAACATCTCATTTGTTAAAATGCATTTTCTTGTTGGTATTTTTCTTTTTTTCACAGTCAACACCTCACTATTCAGCAGCTTTTATATCGATTTTCCAACCAGTTAATTTAGCAGCAAGTCGAACGTTTTGACCTTTTTTACCAATTGCTAGAGAAAGTTGATCATCTTTTACTCTAACATTAGCAATTTTTTCTTCTTCGTCAATATTAATTTCTTCAACTTTTGCTGGTGCTAACGCGTTAGTAATGAATTTAACTGGATCAGCGTCCCAAGTGATAATATCAATTTTTTCACCGTTTAATTCTTCTACAATACGGTTAACACGATCACCTTTATTACCTACACATGCACCAACAGGATCGATATTTTTATCTTCAGCATAAACTGCTAATTTAGTTCTTTCACCTGCTTCACGTGATACACTCTTAATTTCTACTGTTCCACTATAAATTTCAGGAACTTCGATTTCGAACAATCTTCTAATGAATTCAGGATGTGATCTAGATGCTAGTACGTGTGGTTTACTTCCACGAGTTGGGTTATCAACTTTAGCAATATACACTTTGATAGGAGTTTGAGGAACATATGTTTCTCCTTTAACTCTCTCATTTTCACCTAAAATAGCTTCAATTTTACCAAGTTTTACATAAACATATCTAGAGTCAATTCTATCTACAGTTCCAGATAAAATTTCTCCTTCATGCTCAATGTATTCTTTATAAAGAATTTCTTTTTCAGCTTCACGAAGTCTTTGTAATAAAGCTTGTTTAGCCGCTTGAGCACCAACACGACCAAAGTCACTTGGTAAGTCAACAACTTCATAAATATCTCCAACTTCATATGCAGGATTAATTTTTAATGCATCTTCAAGTGCAAACTCAATTCTATCATCATAAACTTCTTCAACAACATCTTTTCTTATAATAAATTTATAGTCACCTGTTGCTCTGTTGAAATCTACTCTTACATTTTTTGCAGCATTGAAATTCTTTTTATAAGCTGATAATAAAGCTAACTCAATAGCTTCTACTAGAATATCTTCTGCAATTCCTTTTTCTTGTTCAATTAATTTAATAGCTTTAAGCAAATCCTTGCTCATCTTTCTTTCTCCTTTAATAATTAAAATTTAACAGCTAATCTAATTTTAGCGATTTTACTATAGTTAATCGTTGATTTTTTTACTCTTGCTTTATCTTTATATTCAACAGTAATTTCTTCACCCTCAACAGCTAGTATATCACCATAAAACTCTTTTTGATTATCAACCTTTTCATATGTTTTAATATAAACGTGTTTACCTACGGAATTAGTTATTTCTTCAAGATTTCTAAGATTTCTTTCAATACCTGGTGAAGAAACCTCTAGATAATATTTATCACTGATAAAATCTTCTTTATCTAGCTCTTCTGCTAACTTCTCACTTAATAATACACAATCATCAAGTGTAAGTCCACCATCTTTATCGAAGTAAATACGTAAGAAAAATTCTGTTCCTTCTTTAACGTATTCAACGTCATAAAGAGAAAATTCCGTATTTTCTACCTGCTTTGTTGCTATTGCTTTAACTTTATCTACAATACCCATACAGCACACCTCTTTCTTAGTTTTTATTGCAATATAAAAGAGCGGAGAACCTTTCAAAATTCACCACCCTTTCGGTAATTTATTTCAATGTAAATACATTATATCATATGATTTTAAAAAAATCAAATGATAACTACATCTTAGTACGAATCACTTCAATTTTGTATCCATCTGGATCTTTAATGAAGTAGTAGCTTGGCGGGAATCCTGGAAGACCTTTAAGATCTGTTACATCGTATCCAGCCGCCTTGTGTTTTTCGTATAATGCTTCTAAATCTTCAACAGAGATAGCAATGTGACCATATCCATCCCCTAGTTCATAAGCACCGTGATCATAGTTATAAGTTAATTCTAACTCATAGTTTGATCCAGGTAATGTTAGATATACTAACGTGAACTTGTATTCAGGAAAATCTCTTTCACGATTTACTTCAAAGTCAAATGCCTCAGTATAAAATTTAACTGATTCTTTTAAATCTGCTACACGGTAGCAAGTATGTGCCATAGTTTGAACCATTTTTTTCACCTCTTAAAATTTTTTATTATAAAATTGTCCATCCAATTGCAACTGCTCCTAATCCAAGATGTGTAGAGATAACTGGACTTATCCCATCTATATCAACAGTTACATTCGAATAATTTTCCTCAACATATTTCTTAATTTCTTCAGCCTTGTCTAATGCATCAACATGCAGAACACACACAGTGATGTGTTCTCCTTCATGTTGTTTATAATATTCATCAAATAATTCATACATTCTTGATACAACTTTTTTATACGTACGAATTTTTTGGAAAGGTACTATCACCTTATCGTCAAAGTGTAGTAATGGTTTGACTTGAAGTAAACTTCCTACTACAGCTTGTGCTCCACTTAAACGTCCACTACGTTGAAGGTGAGATAAATCATCTGCCATAAAATACGCATCAGACACTTTTTTCATTTCATTTAAAGCTGAAATGATTTCACTAGAAGTTTTACCTTCTTTAATTAGTTTTGCTGCCTTAATCGCATAATATCCTTCAGGTCTACAAGAAACTTCAGAATCGAAAGGATGTACATTTAATCCATCGATCATTAATCCAGCTACAGAATATGATGAATATGTTCCACTTATTCCACTTGATAGTGCAATAGCAATTACGTCAGTATATCCTTCTTCTTTTAATTTTTCTAAGCAAGCTACAACTTCTCCAATCGCTGGTTGTGATGTTGTAGGGAAGCTATTGTTAGGATCTTTTAAGTATTCATGATATTTATCAAGTGGCATATCAATAACTTCTTTATATGAATTATTATCAATAATAAGATTTAAATAAACAGTACGAATATCCAGTTCTTTTTTCAAATCTTCTGATAAATATGCAGTTGAATCCATAATTATTGCAATCTTTTCCACATTCTATCCGACTACCTTAAAGATAGCTTTTCCTTTCTTAGAATTTTTCGATATTATAAAGTTCAAGCTCAACCTTAGTCTCTCTACCCATAAGTTCAATCATAACGTCAGCTTTATAATTGTGAAGATCTAAGTTTACAACTTTACCTTCCATGTCTACGAACGGTCCAGAGATTACACGAACATAATCACCAACCTCAATATCAATATCAACAACATTTGATAATCCCATTTGTTGTAAAATAAAGTTAATTTCTTCTGGTAATAATGGACTTGGTTTTGAACCTCCACCATGAGATCCAACAAATCCAGTTACGCCAGGAGTATTTCTAACAACAAACCAAGAATCATCAGTCATTACTAATTCAACAAGTACATAACCTGGGAATGTTTTTCTATTTACTTCTTTTTTCTTTCCAGTTGGAGTTAAGATAGTTTCTTTTTCTTCTGGAACAACGATTCTAAAAATCTTATCTTCCATTCCAAGAGACTCAACTCTTTTTTCAATATTATCTTTAACTTTGTTTTCATAACCAGAATAAGTATGAATTACATACCATTCTTTGCTTACTGTATCACTCATAATAACCTCTCTTATCTACTGAAATGTCTAATTCCAGCAGTTATTCCTAAATCAACTACGTAGCTAAATAACATTAATATTCCAACTACAACAATAACAATCAATGTTTTTCTAACAAGTTCACTAAATGTTGGCCAGCTTACCTTATGCATTTCGGCAACAACATTTTTCAAAAATCTTATCATCTAATTACAAACCTCCCACATAAATTTCTTTACTATTCTACATTCTATAAATTATAACATAGTATAATATATAAGTC
>NZ_CABFLN010000040.1 GCF_901873445.1 Gemella haemolysans | reverse complement strand
CTGATATATATTATTAATATATACTTCTTTAGAACTGTTTTGATACTGTTCTAATTTTTCAAAAAAAGTTAATTTCATATTTATCTTATCCTTGCCTTTATCGTTATTATTTATTATCTAATACAATCTCTTACTTCTACGAAAACATATATGAAAAGAAGCTACTATTTCACTTATACTATTATAATATAAATCTTATCAAATGTGATTAAAATTTAATAAAAAAATAAAAAAAAATAGAGATAATCCAATTAATGCGTGTATTTTAGTAAACATTTTATCGAATTATCTCTAATATAATATTTTTTTCTTTAAAAAATTCTAATAATCGATTAAAAATCTATTCTTTTAACAACTTTTCTTTTAATTCTTTTGGTTTAAGACTAACCTTATTTTTATAATCTAATCTTGTATCGCTATTAGATGCAAACTTAAATAAAGTTTGTTTTTCAGCAAGATACTGATTATCTACTTCATAATTTTTTAGTGAGTAATCAAATGAAAATATCTTCTCTAATAAACACATCACATTGTGAAGATTTTTATTAACCAATTTTTCTAATTCTGGACTAGTATATGCTTTGTGTGCATCTGCTCCATGAATAGCGCCTTTCTTCGTAGTTCTAACATACATAACTTCTGGTGCAATTTCTAAAAAGTCTTCTTTTAATATTAGATCACTATTTGCTAAACCTCTTAACCTATATGTTTTCAAATCCTTTCCTAACTTGGCAATTTCTCTATAAAAAATTCCAAGAATATCCTCAGATTTTTTATTGAACATCAATTCACATGCTAACGAGTATGTTAAAATTTGAGAAATAAATCCTAGTTCTATACTATCTAGTGTGAAGTCTGTCTGACTACTCTTATAATCAATTATAGAAATATTTTTATCAAGAACATCAACCCTATCTATTACACCTACAAATCTAATAGGTGGAATATTATATTGTTGAAGTAACTCTTTCTTATTAATCTCACCAGTTTCAATATTTTCACACGTAACAATATTGTCTTCTATCTCTAAAACAAATGATTTTTCTAAGAATATCGGCATAAATTTTGTTAAAGCAAAATATTTTATCTCGATTGCTATAGCTATCTCTAACCTTTGAAGCATATTAATTAATATATATTTATGAGTATTTAACAATTCTATTAATTTTAAAGTTTCTAATATATCTTTATTATCACTATTATAAACAACATCTCTTACAATTTCTTTTATTTTAAATTTTCTTGCAATATCTTCATCTTCTTGAATATCAATATCAATCTTACTTCCGCATTCAGCAATAAAATTAACAATTCTTTCATCTGCCATCACTGCATGGAAGAATCTTCCTGAAACAAGATTATCAATATCTATATCTCTTTCTTCAGCTATTCCAAGAACTCGCTTAATAAAGAACTGATATGGATTTCTCTCAAAATCAGAAATTTTAGAAATACTAAACTTAGAGAAAGTCTCATTTTTTTCTTCTAAAAATTCATCAACTGTGTTTGAATTAAGTTCAAACTTGTAATCTCTAATTATTTTAGCTAAATAATTTTTAATACTATTATCCTTAGAAAAGAATATTCTGTCATTTAACTCATCAAGTACTTCGTAGCTTTCAAAATTTTCTGAAGTAAGCGACATTTGATAATTTTCTAAAAACTTAATCATTAACTCTACTAACAATTCTATTTCTTTAGTCTTACTGTCTTTTACTTCCATAAATCTTCGATAGATTTTTGAAAACAAGTAGTTAAATTCTTTCTCCGAAACAATTTCTGAGAAATTGTCTAAATAATAACTGTAATCTGAAATAGAAAATTCCAAAATTTTCGAAGTTTGTTTCTCAACTAATTGTGGAAACAATGATTTTACTGTACTCAAATATGGAGAAGCAAAGTTTTCTTTAAAACTTTTATCCAATAAACTATAACATATAAATGTTTTCTCTTTAGCACGAGTTAAAGCCACATAAGCTACAAATTCTTCATCAATTAGAGCCGCTTCTTTAGTTGGTGATAAAAAGATATCTCTTAATATAAGCTCCTCTTTATCTTTATCGTCTATTAATCCTGTACTCTTAGACACTGGTAGCACATCTTTGTTAAATCCAATAACAAAAACAACTTTTTTATTTTCTACCTTAGCTAAATCCATTGTAGACATAATTATAGAATTATTTATTTCTGGTATTGAACGGTACTTAATAGTAGTCAATCCAACATTAAATAGTGTTACAAACTTTTGATATTCAAACTTATCATTACCAAAATTTTCATTTATATCATTTATATATTCCAAGATTTTTTTATAAACTTGTCTATCAATACTGTCCACTTTCAACTCTTCTATATCATCATAGTCTCCATCTTCTTTATCAAGATACATTCTAATTTTACAATAATCAAATACATCCACTAGTTTTTTCACATAACGTTTAACTTGTAGACTATCTTTCATAGATACTGCAGAAACCTTATCAGAGAATTCTAATAGTACCTCTTTACAAATTCGTAGTTGCTCTGTTGAATATTTAATTGTTTTTTCAACAAAATAATCTTTTAAAATATCATTAGAAGAATTTACCAATTTCTCATTTAGTATATTTTCAACATCATCTACAGAAATAACTTTAACCTTGTCTAATAATTCATTATAACTAAACTTACTAGTCGACTTGGAAATTAGGCTACTCTTAGAAATTTTTTCTTTAATTGAATTTTCATCTAATTCTGTTATTAACTTTTCTAATTGTTTTTCATTAACGCTTGTATCATCTAATAGTATATGAGAAATAACTTTTTGACGATAAATATTCTCAAAGTTTGTTAACCTAGTTTTTAGTAAGTTTAATAATCTAGTTTTAAAGTTTCCATCATTAAAATTTAGTACTTCCTGAATAAATTTAACTAAACGATGATTACTTGTCTCAATATTTTTATCTAAATGGACCTCTAGATTATAATCTTTAAATATATTTATATAGTTTTCATATATATTATCACGATAAAGAATTGCTATATCATTATAATCAACACTTTTTTCTTCTTTTAATTTTACTATTTCACGCGCTATTTGTTTAACTTCTAATTCTTTATTCTTAGCACAAATAATTTCAACACTGTCATCAGTCTCATATTGCGCAGTAAAATTTTTATAATATTTCTCAGCAAGAATACTATTAGAAATTCTCCTGAATCGTCCATTTTTATTTTCTAGTATACTGTAATTTTCTACTATACTATCCTTTATATCAAATTTTAATACATTCACTTCTTCATTTTTAATAAAAGCTACTAATGAAAAATTAACATCTTTGTTATTTTTCACGATTTCATTCATACTAGCAATAATTTCATGAGACTTTCTGAATATATCTAGTTTATATTTCTCTTTACTAAATAAATCTGAAAGATAAAAACTATTATATTTCATCTTTTCTAATTCATAGCCTTGAATCAACTGCGAAAGGTTGAAGTTAAAATATCTATTCGCATCACTAATTACACTTATTATTAATTTTTTAGATTTCTTAGCTAATTTCTCTATATAATTATACTCTTGAGCTGTAAAGTTATAATAAGCATCCACATAAAATATATAATCACTTAAGTCAACATATTCTAAATATAATAACAATTCAGTTATATAATCTACTTTATCAAATGTACTTTGTTCTTTTAATAACCTTGTGTATTCTACATATATTTCTAAAATTGCCTCTAGTTTTTCACGATGACTCTTTTCTAGAAGAGTATTTTTTTCTAAATACTCTTCTAAAGTATTTATACTTACAGTATATTCCTTTAACTCATTTATAATTTCTTCTACAACTTCTATAAAACTCACATCTTGTAGAATTCTTTTCACTAAAAAATTCTCACTATTATCTAAGTTTTTTGCAGCTCTATAGAAATAAAATGGTTTAATATTGTCACCTAATCTCTTAAGATTGTCGATTCCGAGTTGTTTAGCTAACCTTCTAGTTAAACTTGAGAAATTCATAACATCAATATTAAACGTTCCACCGAATTTATCACATAAGATTTTTTCGAAATTAAAACTGTTCTGTTCCGGAGTCAATACTATTATTTTATTGTCTTTTCTATTTAAATCTATATCCTCTAATATATAGTTAGTTTTTCCAACACCACTTGGTCCTACTAATAATTCTAAATTCATCGTTTCTCCTTTCTTATATTATTTCAACTTATATTCCAGTCATTTTGACTTTTGCATAATTATCTTTAGTGTATACCTCAATTTTCGGTCTAATTCGTTCTTTAAGTTCACTAACATGAGATATTATACCTATATTTCTTCCATAAGACTGAAGATCTATTAATGTTGTTAATGCAATATCTAAAGTTTCAGCATCCAATGAACCAAATCCTTCATCGATAAAAATAGTCTCTAGAGAGATACCACCACTCTCATTTTGTATTACTTCTGCTAATCCTAATGCCAATGCTAACGAAGCTAAGAATAATTCTCCTCCAGATAAAGAACTTATAATACGTGTACTATTTAGATAAATGTCATGTATCTCTATTTCTAGACCTTGCAGCCCTCCACCTTTAGATTTTTCTTCACGCCTAATAAATCTGTAACGGTCATTTGTCATCTGTAGCAATCTTTTCGTTCCAGCAACAAGTATCAAGTCTAAATAATATCCTTGAACATACGTTTCTAGTGATTTTCTATTTTCTGTTTTTCCACTAACAACATCACTTAATGCTATTATTTCTCGGGCATCTTTAGACGTTTCTAATAATTTAAGATACTCATTATGAATTTTTTCGTATAATTTTTTATTATTAGATAATCTCGTTGTAAGAATTGCCATTTTTTCTATAAAATTAGAAACCTCATCTTCCATATTTTGCAATTTCTCGTGTTCTTCTTCTAAATCAGGTTTTACTACGTTCATTAATTCTTCTTCAAGTTGTTTTAAAGAACTTAGTAATATCTTCTTAGTATCTTCAAATTCATCAATTTGAGCTTGATATTGTTCTAATTTTTCTAATTCTTCAATGTTTTCTTCAGCTGATTCTAAAGAACTGTAGTATTTACTAAGTTTAGAATTCATAAAATTCGATACTATAAATTCAATCCCTTTTGTAACTTCTAATAAATTATCTGCATTATTTTTCTGCTCAGTTTCTATTTTTATTTTCCTGATTTGCAACTCATTATTATTTTCCTGGAATTCTTTATAATTATTATCAAATTCATTAATTTGAACTATTTTATTTTCATAATAATCTTTAAAGTCTTCTAACTCAATATTTACATTATTTTCAAATTGATCAATTTTATTTTTAGCTTCCAATTGTTTTTGTTTTAACTGATCCTCATCTTTTAATAAAATTGACAGATTTTCTATCTCTTTTTCAAAGTTTTTTATTTTAACTTCCGATTTTTTTAATCCCTCTACTACTTCTGTTAAATTGATAGTTTCACGTTTTAATTCAGCTTCTAATTCAGTTAATTGTTCTACGGCTTTTAAATTAATAAAATCTTCTAAATCCTTTACTGTTGTCGTTAGCTTTTGAATATCTTGTTCATCTTTTTGTAAAAGAGTTTCTAATTTTATTACTTTTTCAGTAACATCTTGTAGTGATTTTTCTATATTATCATCTACTTCTACAAGTGTAGTTATCTCTGGAAGATGCTCGATTTTCTGTTTACAAAGCGGGCAATCGTCACCCTCATGCAACTTCACTAAAAAGCTATTCAATACTTCTTGTTCTTTATTACTTTTTAGTAATAACACGTCTCTTTCAATTTCTCCTTTAGTTACCTGCAACTCTTCTAAATATTTTTTTGAAACTTCATAATTAAGCTTTTTATCATTTAATTCTGATGATTTTTTTTCAAACTCTTTTAGTTTTTCTACTTCTTGTTCTTTCTTTAAAATCTCTAATTTTAACTTTCCTATACTACCATCGAGAATATTCTTTTCTTCATTCGATTCAAAATAGTTTTCTTTTTCAATTTTTAAACTATCTTCTATTTCTTTTATTGATTCTTTTTTTAGATTTAGCTCTTCAAGTTTATTAGTAAATATATTTATATCACTTTTAGCCACTATCAGTTCATCAATATTGTTATAAAAGAATTTTAAATCTGTTGTTTCTTTTCTAATTGATTCAATTTTGTCTTTTATTGAAGTAAGTTTAGTTTCTAGCTCAGTATTCGCAGCTAAATCTTTCTTATATCGCTCTTTTTCATCTAGCAGAGATTTTCCCTGTTTTGTTAATTGAAGTTGTTTATCTAATAAACTTACATATTCTGTTATTTTATCTTTACTTTTTTGCAACTCCGTTAACTTTTCTACCTCCGCTTTTAGTTTGTTGAAGTAATCGTCTTTATTATTTAATTCATCAATTTTCACCTTATTATCTTCAAGATTTAAAAATTTATCGTTCAGTTTACTTAATTCTATAAAATTCTCTTTTGATTTTATAAGATTTTTTTCTAATTTAGCTAATTCTTTTTTTTCTGTTTCTATATCGTTTTCTTGAGATAAAATTATTTCATTAATCTCTTTAAAATTCTCATCTTTTAAAAACTCAAACTTTGTTAATTCTCCATCTATATCAAACTGTTCAAATCTTGTAATTAATTCTTTTTCTTTTTGTTTGTTATTACTATCTAATTTTTTTGCTTGTTCTTGTAATTGATCTACAAATTTTTGATAAAAATAAGTATTAAATAACGACCTTAAAGTTTCTTTCTTCTCACTTGATTTTGATAATAGGAATTCTTTAAACTTACCTTGAGGTAATATGATAATTTGACAAAATTGTTTATCATCTAAACCTATTAACTCTTCTACTTTTTCTTTAACTTCTTGCTCTTTTGTTGCAATAACTTCTAATTCTTCATCATTATATTTCATTAAAGCAACTTTCCCAGAAGTTAAATTTTTATTACCAGTCTTCAGATAAGCTAAAGTTCTTTCAATTCTGTATCTCTTTCCGCTTAATTCAAAGTCAAAGTTCACCTGTGTTTTATCTTTGTCGCTAGCGGTTTTCGTCCTTAAAGAAGATATATCTTTACCTCCTGTTGTCTTATTGTATAATGCATAAGTAATAGCATCAAAAAGTGTAGATTTCCCCGAACCTGTTTTTCCTGTTATTAAAAATATAGGTTCATTTATTATTCTATCCCATTCTATTATTTCATCTTTATATGGACCAAATTCTTTTAATTCTAATCTAATTGGTTTCATCTTGATTCACCTTGTCTATAATATTTACCAGCACTCGTTTTTGCCCTACCGTTAACTCGCTACCTGTTTGTTCATTATAAAATCCTTCTATCAATTCTAGTGGACTTTTAGTCAACATTTCTTTATCAAATTTAATTTCACTATCACTATTATTATTTCTTTTTTGTTTAAGTATCAAAGTATTTGGATAATACTCTTTAATTCGTGGTAAAGGATCTGTCACGCCTTCCATACCACTTAATTCCATACTAAAATAATCATTTTTACAATCAAAATTTTGTTGAAATACTTTTGTAAATACCTCTTCATATGTTGTACTAATATTATGTAATTTACGTTTTTGTTCCAAGGAAATAAACTCTTCAGTAAAAATTTCTTTTGTTAATTCTACTAACCTCATACCTTTTGTCTGTGTTGCTTCAGAGAATGAATAAGCCATTGGACTACCACTATATTTTATACGTTCTTCTTTTATAGCATTCGGATTATGAAGATGACCTAGAGCTACATAATCAAATTTTTCAAAAATTTCAACTGCTACATTTTCAACAGTTCCTACAGAAATTTCTCTTTCAGAATCAGTTTCTAGCCCTCCAGATACAAAAGTATGAGCTACTAAAATATTAGTTTTACTCATGTCTATATTTTTATAAATTTCATCAATTACTCTTTTTGTCGCAGAATTATGAGTTGTAAGTGTAGCATCCTCAAAATGTTCTCTTGCTTCAAAAGGTTCAAAATATGGTAATAAATATATATCCGTATCTTCAATAGTAATCTTATCAAATACTTGATTTAATCTTGTATGAAGATAGAATTTATGCTTGCTAAACCAAGCTTCTCCTATAGCTAATCTCTCTTTACTATCATGATTACCACTAATTGCAAAAATTGGTATAGTGCATTCGATGTTAATTTTCACTAGAAGTTCCTGTAAAAGTGTTGTAGCCTCTTTACTAGGAACACTTCTATCATATAAATCACCTGCAATTATTAAAAAGTCAGGTTTAGTCTCATCAATTTTACTAATCAAATTATTCATTACATATTGTTGATCTTCTAATAAATCTTTCCCTTGTAATTTTCTTCCAATATGCCAATCTGCAGTATGTAAAAATTTAACCATATAATCACCTTTTTTCTATAAATTATCTCTATTATATTATAGCTTAAAACGAAATAAAATAACAGAGCACAATTAAATGGGAATGACTCAAAAATCATGATTTCAGATAAAACAATTTTGTTGAGCCACCCGTGACAAGTTTATTAGATATCTAAAAAGCCTTTATAAAACGAATTTATCAATAAGCTACTGCTTTTTATGATTTCTCAAATGAACGATTTTAATTTTAAAACAACACCTAATCTAGATAAAACAAATAAAGAGCCACGCATTACTGCATGACTCTTTAATATTTTAAAATTGTAAAAAATAGTTTAATAGGTATTTAATACCTATCGATATTATATATTAAATTTATTAAAATTAAAAGCGATTTCCTATTACTAAATCTCTTTTATCAATATAATAAAAAACAAAGAGAAGTCAATCTAAACTCCTCTTCTCATCTATCTATTTTCCAAATAATCTTTGAACATCGTTCCACGTTACAGCTAACATTAATGCTACCATTAATAAACCAAATACTACTGTTAAGTAATATTGAGCTTTCTTATTAATTGGTTTCTTAAAGATTGCTTCGTAAATTACAAAAATTATTCTTCCACCATCAAGAACTGGAATAGGAATTAAGTTCATTAGTCCTAAGTTTACACTTAAAATCCCTGTCCATCTTAGGGTTGTTAGTAATCCACTTTGTGCAGCAGCTGAAGACATTTCATAAATTGCTACAGGCCCACCTAGTTGATTTAAGCTAAATCCTCCACTAAATAGTGAAGCAAATAAATTAATAATTCCCATAAAAATCGCAGTTCCGAAGAATAATGTTTGTTCGAAACCATTCTTAATAGAATCTGCTAAGTCTTTCTCATAAGCTTGGTTTATTCCTAGTTTATATGTTTTAACTTCTTTACCCTTTTCCACGGTAACTTCTTCTTTTGGTGTAACTTTAATTTCTTGTTGTGAACCATCACGTGACACTTTTAATGTAAGCTCAGAACCATTAGAACCTACGATTTCTTTTGTCATTTCTTTCCATGTAGTAACGCTCTTACCATTTACTTGCTCAACTATGTCACCTTGTTTTAATCCTGCTGAATAAGCTGGGTAATTGGACACTATTTCTCCTAAACGAGTAGTATTTGATGGAACACCACTATAGATTGAAATACCTAAGAAAATAGCTAAAGCTAAAATAAAGTTCATCAATGGTCCCGCGAATAATGTCCAGAATTTTTTCCCCCATGAGTGAGAAGAAAACATTCTCTCTACTGGTGCAATTTGCTCTTCCATTCCACCAAAAGCAACACATGCATCTTTTCTTACTTCGTAACGTTCTATTCTATCACCTACAAAACCTTCTACAAATAGGTTTTCAGTTAAATCAAATTCATTTAATTCTAATGGAAGTAAATCCATATCATTAGTTTTATCTAAAACTATTTTTTCAACTTTGTCATTTTCATCTAGTTTTAAACTAACTTTCATTCCTTTTTTTAGATCATATACCGACATATCGTTATTAAAATCAAAAACATTATCCGGCATTTTTACATATCCACCAACTGGAAGAAGTCTTATTGTAAAATTAGTTTCCCCTATTTTTTTATGGAATATTTTAGGTCCCATTCCTATTGCAAACTCTTGACATAATATTCCTGATTTTTTAGCAACTATAAAATGACCAAATTCATGAATAGTTACTACCACAAAAAATATTAATATAAACGCTATAATACCTTGCATCTAATACCTCTCTAAATTTTAAAATAAACTTAGTAATATTATTAAACATGGAGCTGATAATATTACAGAATCAAATCTATCAAATATACCACCATGACCAGGTAATAAATTACTACTATCTTTAACTTGATATTCTCTCTTATATGCTGATTCAATTAAATCACCAAATTGTCCGATTACACTTACTATTAATGTTACAACAATTGCAACTAATAAATTTGAAAAGATATTTGTTGTAAAGAAAAACAATAATGCTATCGCTATTGATGATACACTTCCTATAACTGAACCCTCAATTGATTTATTCGGGCTTATATTCGGAGAAAGTTTATTTTTCCCAAATTTCATACCACCAAAGTATGCAAAACTATCTGTGAACCAAATAGTAAGTAATAAATATGCTACATGGCTTAAACTTAAGTTTCTCAACATAAATAAACAATAAAACCCTACAAATATATAGGCAGTCACGAATATAATTGAACCAATTTCAACTAATTTAATCTTGTGTCCAGTCATAACAACAGTACCTAACATACCAATTAATAATAAATAAATTATAGAATACTGTACCAATATTGAAACTTCATTATGTAAAAATAATAATGCTCCCGCTAATGATGATAAACTTAAAACTACGATATTAGTTTCTTTAAATGTCATTCTCACAATCTCATACATAGCCATCACACCAAGTGCAAAAGTCGTAAATTTGAAATAATCTCCACCTAAAAATAATAAAGGTAAGAAAACAATTAATGCTACTATAGCCGTTATTATCCTAGTCTTCATTTAAACCTCCAAACCTTCTATCTCTACTTTGATATTCTAATAAAGCTTGATAGAATTCATCTTCATTAAAATCAGGCCAAGCTACTTTTGTGAATAAAAACTCACTATAAGCAATTTGCCACAGTAAAAAGTTTGAAATTCTTTGTTCTCCAGACGTTCTTATTAATAAATCGGGATCTGGTGTATTAGAAGTAAATAGATTTGCACTAACATGCTCTTCAGAAATTTCTTCTGCACTATATTTATTATCTTGAACATCTTTTGCAATTTGTTTAATTGCCCTTAACATTTCGTCTTTAGAACCATAATTCAAGGCAAAAATTAATTTTAATCCTGTATTATTTTTTGTTTGTTCAATTGCATCATTAACAGCTTTTCTAGTATTTTCTGGAAGTTTTTCTACCACACCTATAACTTCAACTTTTACGTTATTTTCCATAAGTTCTGGCATAAAACTACTAAACATCTTCTCTGGAAGATCCATTAAATAACTAACTTCTTCCTTCGGTCTAGCCCAGTTTTCCGTAGAAAATGCATATAACGTCAAATATTTAACACCTAATTTTGAAGCATACTTTGTGATTTTTTTTACAGTTTGCATTCCTTCATAGTGTCCTTTAATTCTAGGCATATTTCTTTTTTTAGCCCAACGTCCATTACCATCCATTATTATAGCAACGTGTGTCGGAATTTTTTTTAATTCTTGTTTTTCAGTTTTTTGTACTTGTTCAGTTTTTCTAAAAAATTTAAACATAATTCCTCCTATGTAACATCCTTCATTATATCATAAAAGGCCTAATGCAACAAATTTTTAATAGATTTTGTATGTGAAGTATTGTATCTTTTTTAACCAATATTAAAATTTTAAATTCTGTCCATAAAACTATTATTTAAATTTTTTTATAATCGTATTATTCAAAAATACAAAAGTATTTTGAATTGCTTTACATAATATTTAATGATAAAATATAAACATAAAAATTATATTGGATATAAAATTAAAGATTTTACTCAATTATTAAAGTCTTTCAAAACTTAGTATATCAACTTATAAAAAATTCGACTAATAAATTAATTAGCCGAATTTTTAATATATTATTATCTGATATTCTTTTATGCACTTAATTTTACAATGTACCACAGAAAATTGAAATGTTATTGGAAAAACCTTCTTACTAGCTATGATGAACTAGATAATGGTACCCACAGGAAGTTTAAATAC
>NZ_CABFLN010000039.1 GCF_901873445.1 Gemella haemolysans | reverse complement strand
ACTAGCTATGATGAACTAGATAATGGTACCCACAGGAAGTTTAAATACTTTAAGTACATCACTACCGAACAAGATATCGTCAACTATCTAATTAAGCAAGATCCTCAGCTCTATAAATGTTATCGGCTTATTCAAGACCTTAGGGAAGCTCTTGAAAAAGATGATTTTGATAGATTTAAAGCTTTAATTAACGATAAATCTACCATACCTAGATATATGTTTACAGCTATTAAAACACTAAGAAAATACAAAAAACAGATTAAGAATACTATGTACTACAATGGGCTTTCTAATGGTCCTTTAGAAGGAATTAACAATAAAATTAAGATTATTAAATGTATTTCCTATGAATATAGGTCTTTTAGTAACTTTAAAGCTAAAATACTCCTTTGTATTCAGCTTATTTAAACATTCTGAAACTAATAAGGAACCTAGATATTCTATAAAAGAGTGTCAAGCTATTCTCTCTAAAAATAAAGAAATAAGATTAAAACGAAAAAATAGGAAAAAAGCTATACTACTTAATATAGCATAGCTTTCTCCTAATTTTCAAAATCAACCGTACTTGACAAAGAACCGTTCTTTCCTCACTACTTCTTTTTTTACTGGTCTTTTGGGGCAGCCCCTTCTTTTTTATATTTTCGGTATTTGGATTTTCTGTCCAGCTGCAATATTATTATTACTAATATTATTAGCTTCTTTTATTTTTTCTACACCATTCTGAGCATTCGCTTCTCCATATGCTTTAGAGGCGATAACAAATAATGAATCACCTGATTTAATCACATAATCTTGACCTGCTACAGGAGTTGTACTGACAACACCTGTAGAGTCATTTTTCTCTGTATTATTATCATTATTAGTCTCATTATTATTTGCCGACTCTTTTTTAGATGTATTTCCTTCAGTAACCTTCGAATCATTAGCTTTTGGTATATTGTTATTACTTTCTGCTTTTGTTTCTTCTGGTACTTTAGCAGTTTGTTCTGTAGTTTGGACTACTTTATCTTTAGATTTACCACCAAGAGAATTTCCTAAAGTAGTTACCCCTACAAGAATAAGTGGAGCTAATATTATAAATATAACAACCAAAACTGTATTCTTTATAGTATTATTTTTCATAATATGTCCCCTTCAATTATTTTACTTCTTCAAAGTAATCGTGGTAATAACCACCTATTTTTCCACTGTTATCTACTACGAATATATATTCTTCTGTTTCATTTACTACTTCATATTCTTTTCCAACAGTCAGCATATTACTAACAGTAAATTTTTCAGCATCTGTATGTTTTACAATAACTTTTTTCGACATTGTCCTACCTCCTTACTATTACATTTTTATTTTATTACAATATAACTATTTTTTCAATTGTTTTTTATTTGCTACAATAGAAACTATTACAAACACCACAAATGAAATTAATAATGATATTACAACAGGTTCTATAAATTTAATTACATATACAGTTTTTACTAATATATAACTAATCAAGCCTACTGCTATCGAACTTAATGCTCCATATTTTTCAGCTTTTTTCCAATATAATCCTAATAATATAGGCCATAAGAATGTTGCTTCTAAACCTCCAAAAGCAAATAAGTTAACATTTACTATTAAACTTGGCGGTCTCATACTTAATAACATAATCAGTAAGATTACTAATATATTTACTCCATATACAAAGATTGGAATTTTTTTACCAGTAATTTTTTCTTTAACTACTTTACTATTAAATAGTAAATCTTTAACTAATGCAGAAGAAATTAATAAGAACTGTGCATTTACAGTCGTTATTATAGCTGCCATAGGCGCTGCAAGTACTAGTGCTGCTAAATACCATGGTAAAACTTTTAATGTTATTATTGGAATTACTGAATCATAATCTTTAATATCTGGGAAAACACCTCTTGCCATAACTCCAATTAAATGAACACCAAACATTACTATAAATATTACTATTGAACCTACAATAATAGATTGTTTTAAACTTCTTTTATTTTTATACAACATTGAGTTAATAGCGATTTGAGGAATTCCAATTACCCCAACTCCTACTAATACCCAAAATGAACTTACATAACTTGGTGTCAAACTTCCTGTTGCACCGAAAGGTGTTATTATCTTCTCATTAATATTAATCAAGTTGGTAGTTATTTGATCAATACCACCACCATAATTAATTACTGCAAATAGTAAAATTATTGTCGAGAATATCATTATTAAACCTTGAATCATATCAGTGATTAGAATATTCTTCAATCCACCAAATACTACACAAAATATAATGATTACTGATATAAGGACAATACCTGTCTTATACTCAATCCCCATGAAAGCAGCTAATAATTTAGCACCTCCAACCCATTGAGCACTCATAGCAGCAATTAAAAATACTATCATAGCTAGAGTAGAAATAAATGCAACTAATTTTGACTCATATCTATTTCTTAAGTAATCACTTATTGTAATTGCATTAATTTTTTGGGCAGCATTTTTAAATTTCTTAGCTAAAACTAATAATACAAAATAACCCGTTACAACTTGGATTACAGCAAGTAGTACCCAACCATAACCAAGTTTATAGGCTACCCCAGGACCTCCAAGAAATGTTGAAGCTGATCCATAAGTAGACATTAATGTAATCGCAAGTACTATTCCACTTACTCTTCTATCGGCTAAATAATACTTTTCAAAAAATCCACCATGATGTTCTGTTTTACTCATACGATTCATCATTAACGGTAGTAAAATTATCGCTAAGAAGATTGTTGCAAATAAAACTAATATTTTATAATCTAAAGTATTCGACATTATTTTTCCTCCTCTTTTATCTCATCATTTAGTAAAAGATTCGTAGAAATAATAACTAATATTATTATTAGAATACTAACTACTATAGAACTATAAAAAAACCATTCAGGTAATCCTAAAATATACTTATATGATTTTACATTGTTGACATCGAATCTAACATATGCAAAATAATACCATAAGGCAAAATGAATTATTGCGATGACTATCGCAACTATCCCTTCTTTATTTTTAAATTTATTCATTTGTCTTTCCTAATATCCTCATTATTAAATTATAAATATGTACATAATAAACTTTCATAAAATCTACTACTAAACTACCAAGTAGTAACCCAGCGGTAACATCACTTATAAAATGTGCACCTAGTATCATTCTTGAAATAGGTACGGCTATTATTGCAAAAGTAGCAATTACTTTTAAAATATCTTTTTTATTTATTACAAATAATAATGCTAAGAAAAATAATGCTACAAATGTAGAATGCCCACTCGGAAAACTAAATCCATCGTGAATCTCAGGAAGAGGTCTCACCCTTTGGATGCTATATTTTAATGCAGATAAGAAGAATCCACCTAAACCTGCACTAAAGAATATAAACACAGCTTTTTTAAGCTCTTTAATCCATACTAAAAATGCTGATAAAAGAATCATTATTAATAATAATAGTTTATCATTAAAAACTAAAGAGATTACTTTAGCAATTAGAGCTAGTCCTTTAATTTCAACTAGATCAGCAATTGTTCGATCAAAATCATTATTTGGAAATTTAATCGCTACTACTGCTAAGAAAATAAAGATTAATAGTTTTAAATAAAAGGTCATTTTTAAATTTTTCATATTATTTCTCACCTCCTATTTTTTCAATTATTTTGTTATAAAATTCACTAACATCATTAATAACGCGTTTTTCTTTTTTATAAACTTTCATTGAATTTTTATAACTGTCCAAATTATCATAGAAATCAAAAATTTGCTCAACAGGTAAAGTTGTAAAATCTTCTTCGGCTACAACTTTTGCAAAACCATTCTTTTCAAAAAATCTTGCATTTTCAATTTGATCTCCTCTACTCTGGTTAGTTCCAAGAGGTACTAAAATAGGAGGTAAATCTAATGCTAAAAATTCATATAAAGCGTTAGCTCCAGCTCTTGAAACAGCAAAATCCGTAATTTTCAGTACATCAAATAGTTCTTTAGCTAAAAATTCATATTGCTTATAACCTTCTTTTTCAACACTATCATTTAATAATCCTTTTCCTACAAGGTGCACTATCTGATACTTTTTAGTCAATTCATCTATATTATTCCAAATATAATCATTCAATATTTTTGAACCTAATGAACCACCCATAACAAGCATCACAGGTTTTTCTGATGTAAATCCAGTTAGTTCATAAGCTAGATTAGCATCACCAGTATAAATATCATCACGCACAATTGCACCTATTAGACTAGCTTTCCCTTTAGGTAAGAACTTCAGTGTATCTTCAAAGGTTGTAAAAATATGGTTACAGAATTTAATATTGATTTTATTTGCAAGTCCTGGCGTTAAATCAGATTCATGTAAGACAACTGGAATTTTCAATAACCTAGCTGCAATACAAACTGGAACACTTACAAATCCACCTTTTGAAAATACAAAATTTGGTTTTTCTTTTCTTAATACTAATACAGAATCAACAATTCCTTTTAGTACTTTAAATGGATCAATAAAATTTTCCCAAGAAAAATATCTTCGTAATTTCCCTGAACTAATTTTATAGTATTTTACTTCTGGAATTTTACCTATCATCTCATTTTCAATACCAGTTTTGCTACCAATATACGAGATTTCATATCCATTTTTTTTGAATTCTGGAATTAAGGCAACATTAACAGATACATGACCTGCTGAACCTCCTCCAGTAAACAGGATTTTTTTCACCTTTATCCTCTCTCTTTCATCTTTTTTTCTAAGCGTTCTTCAACATATTCAGGAACAAATTTAGATAAATCAGCACCAAAACCTGAAACACCTTTTACAATACTAGAGCTAATAAATGAATATTGTTTATTAGCCATCATATAAAATGTTTCAATATTTTCATCTAACGCTTTATTCATAAATGTTAATTGCATTTCATATTCAAAGTCAGATACAGCTCTTAAGCCCCTAACAATAACATTTGAACCTACTTGTTTTGCATAATTCACTAACAATCCTGAAAATGAATCAACTTTAACATTTGGAATTTCTTTTATTGTTTCATTTATCATCTCCACTCTCTCATCAAGTGAAAATAAATATTTCTTATCAGGATTTACCAAAATAGCTACTATTACTTCATCAAATAATTCAGCACTTCTCTTTATTATATCAATATGCCCGTAAGTAATAGGATCAAAACTACCTGGTACAATCGCTATTTTTCTTTTCATTTTATTTCTCCATATATTCAAAAATTACTATGTCTGTTATCCCATACTGTTTTTCTTTTATAATTTCGATGTTTTCATT
Source organism: Gemella haemolysans (assembly GCF_901873445.1). Lineage (GTDB taxonomy): Bacteria > Bacillota > Bacilli > Staphylococcales > Gemellaceae > Gemella > Gemella haemolysans_C. The sequence continues at coordinate 7,023 of NZ_CABFLN010000039.1, read as the reverse complement.
TACAATGTTGATTTGTTCGGTATTACTTTTCTCGCAAATAATCAAAGCTCCATCATTGCACAATTGATTATCAAAAATATTTTTTAAAGCTTCATCTATCAACCCTTTATCATAAGGGGGATCTAGAAAAATCATATCAAATTTTTCTTCTTTCTTTCCAAAAATTTTCAACGCACGCTTAAAATCATTTCTATATAAAGAATAATCTTCGGCTCTAATTCTACATTTTTCTATATTGCTTTTAATAACTTTTATCGCATTATTGCTACCATCAATAAAAGTGGCATGTTTAGCTCCACGACTTAAAGCTTCAATTCCTAAACCACCTGTTCCACCAAAAAGATCCAGTATTTTACAATCATAGCAATCTATCATATTAAATAAATTTTCTTTAATTTTGTCTGTCGTTGGTCTTGTATTCATACCCTCAACAGCGTTTAATTTTATAGATCTATATTTTCCTGCTATAACTCTCATGTTTCCTCACAATAAATATCTAATATATTACTTATTAATGATTTCTTTAAAATAAGGGAGAATATAGCTTTCACTTCCCCCTTATTATAATATTATTGTTTTGTTTGTAAATTACTATCTAAATGCTCAAAACATAAGTGTAGATTTGTCATTTCTGATAATTCTACTTTTTTTACAAATTTCTTCTTCTTAAGGTCTGCAACAATACTTTCTATTCTAGTTTCATCTACATAAATGCATGCATACCTACCTCTTTTAGAATAAGAAATAAAGTTCCCATATTTTTCTAATTTATTTAAGTCTTTAAAACTTTTAAAATAGACATAGATTCCACGTCTTTCTTTTTCAAATAACTCCATAAGTTTCTCCTAGAAATGAGCTGCTGCGTCTACGCGACCTTTCTCATCAATTTTAATTACTTTAACTTTAAGAGTGTCTCCAACTTTTACAACATCTTCAACTCTATTTACTCTTTCTTCAGCTAATTTAGAAATATGTACTAACGCATCTACTCCTGGGAATAATTCAACGAATGCACCAAATTTTTCAATACGTTTAACTTCAGCAAGATAGATTTCACCAACTTCTGCTTCACGTGTGATGTTTTCGATAATTTCGATAGCTTTATTAATTCCTTCGATTTCAGGTGAAGAGATAAATACATCTCCATTTTGTTCGATATCAATTTTAACACCAGTTTTTTCAATGATTTCATTGATAACTTTACCACCTGAACCAATAACATCTTTAATTTTTTCAGGTTTAATTTTAATGATTTTAATTTTCGGTGCAAATGTAGAAACTTCTTGACGAGGTTCAGAGATAATACTGTTCATATGCTCTAAAATTTGTAATCTACCAACACGTGCTTGTTCTAATGATTCTTTTAAGATTTGTTCACTTAGTCCATCAATTTTAATATCCATTTGAAGTGCTGTAATACCTTCAGATGTACCTGCAACTTTGAAGTCCATATCCCCAAGGTGATCTTCCATACCTTGAATATCAGTTAAAATAGTATAGTGTTCATCTTTTTTAACTAATCCCATTGCAATACCAGCTACTTGAGCTTTAATTGGAACTCCTGCTGCCATAAGAGCCATTGATCCAGAACAAATTGTAGCTTGTGAACTTGATCCATTAGATTCTAAAATTTCTGACACTATACGGATTGTATATGGGAAATCTTCTTTAGATGGAATTACTTGTGCTAATGCACGCTCACCTAATGCACCGTGACCAATTTCACGACGTCCTGGCGCACGACTAAATCCAACTTCACCAACTGAGAATGCTGGGAAATTATAGTGTAACATAAATCTCTTGTTTTCTTCTTGAGTTAAATCATCAATGATTTGTTCATCTGATAAGTTACCTAATGTTACAACACCTAAAGACTGAGTTTGTCCACGAGTGAATAGTGCAGATCCATGCGTTCTTGGTAATACATCAACTCTTGAAGCTAATGGTCTAATTTCTGTTAAAGCACGTCCATCTGGTCTGATTTTATCTTCAGTAATTTCACGACGAACTTCATCTTTTACAATTTTATCTAGTGATAATTTTGCTTCTTTTACAATATCAATTTCATCTTCATCAGTTGCTTTTTCTTCAAATACTTCAAGAACTTTTTCTTTAACAGCTGAAATAGCTTCATCACGTTCTTGTTTATCTTTAATGGCAATAGCTTCTTTCATTTGAGATAATGCCATTGAAAGAACTTCGTTATAGATTGTTTCATCAATAACTTTTAATTCTACAGCCATTTTTTCTTGACCAATTTCATCAACAATTTGTTGTTGGAATGCAATTAAGCGTTTGATTTCTTCGTGTCCGAACATAATTGCATTTAACATAATTTCTTCAGATACTTCTTTTGCACCTGCTTCAACCATGTTGATTGCATCAATTGTTCCAGCTACTTTTAAGTCAACTGTAGAACGTTCCATTTGTTCAACTGTTGGGTTAATTACGTATTCTCCATCAACATATCCTACAGTAACACCGGCGATTGGTCCTTTGAATGGAATATTTGATACTGATAATGATAGTGAGCTTCCTAGCATTGCCGCCATTACAGGATCACAATCATACTCAACTGATAATACAGTTGAAATAACTTGTACTTCGTTTCTAAATCCATCTTCAAATAATGGTCTAATCGGTCTGTCGATAAGACGAGCTGCTAGAGTAGCTTCAGTGCCTGGACGCCCTTCTCTACGTAAGAATCCTCCTGGTATTTTACCTACTGCATACATTTTTTCTTCATAGTTAACTGTTAGTGGGAAGAAATCAACATCTTTAGCTTCTTTTGAAGCAACTGCAGTTGTTAATACAACAGTATCTCCGTATTTTACTACTACTGCTGCATTAGCTTGGCGAGCCATTTCACCTAATTCAACTGTTAATGTTTTTCCAGCCCATTGCGTTGTATAAACTTTTTTATCTTGAAACATGTTTATTTCCTTTCAATATTTTTCTTAAACTTTATATAAATCGACTACCTTATTATATCACGAATACTAGCATTTACAAAGAAAAAAACGAAAACATAGTAGAAATAACATTGATTTCTCTACATTTTCGTTTATAATTTTTATCCTAATTGTATTTGAAATAATTTATATAAAACTAATATTATTAATAACATAATAATAAATAGAATTATAAGTATCTTTTGTTTATTAGACATGATTACATATAACCTTGAATTTCTTTTTCAAGAATGTTTCTTGTATGCTCACAAACACGTGTAAAGTGTTGAATTAAGTCCATATAAACAACTCCTGCTGGAATTTCACAATCCCCATCTTTCATACGTTGAGTATGTTTTTTACGAGCAGCTTTTTCCATTGCATATATATTTTCACATGCTGCCAACGCTGCTCCTGCAAGAGCTATATTGTTTTCTTCTAATGACTTAATAGTTTTTAAAATAATATCATTACAAAGATCGAACATTTCTTGTACTTCTTCTTTTGCTCCATCAGAGAATTTCAATTTTTTTCTAATTTGATAATCTACTGATAATACGATATCTCTAGCATGGTCTCCGATTCTTTCTACATCACGAGTTCCATCTAATAATGTTGAAGCTATTACCCCTTCTTTAGGACTTAGTTTTTCCCTAAATAATAAAGTCAGGTAATCAGTCATTTGTTCATCAAAATTATTTATCGCATCTTCGTAAGTCTCACCTTTTTCACGTAATTGTTCTTCACGATTCATAAAGTACTCTACAGCATTACGTAAGCTTTTCTTAGATAAGATTAACATTTCCACAAATTCTTTTTGAACTTGACCTAAAGCTACTGCTGGTGCACTTGTAATAAGTGATTTATCAAGATATTGTGTACTATATTTGATTTGCTCGTCTTCACCTGGAATAAGCTTAGTTACAATCACAACTAATAAACTAATAAATGGGAATTGTAATATTGTATTTAGTATGTTAAATGTACCGTGTGCTGATGCAATTGTCATCTTAGGTTCTAGACCTAACGTAGTTTCTAGATACTGAATAAATGCTCCATAAGGCACTATTGCTATTAAACATATTACCGTACCAATAACGTTAAATAACACGTGAGAGGCCGCAACACGTTTTGCTGCAATGTTACTACCTATCATAGCTAACACAGCAGTTGTAATTGCTGTTCCAATGTTATCTCCAAATATAACCGGTAACGCTCCGTGTAAATTTAAAGCCGCATCAGCATATAAATTTTGTACTATGGCGATAGTTGCTGCTGATGATTGAATTAAAACAGTTAAAAAGGTACCTACTCCTACCCCTACTACCGCACTATCATTAATGTGCATTAAAATATTTTGAAACCACGGCATATCTCTCATTGGTCCCATAGCTGTAGACATCATTTTAAGGGCATAGAAAATCCCCCCAAAACCAAAAATTACACGACCTATGTTATTTACTAATTTAGCACGAGTAAAGAATAAAAACGCTGCTCCTAAGAATATCAAAGGAAGTGCATATTTAGATATATTAAAACCAATAATAAATGATGTTAATGTTGTCCCAATATTAGACCCCATAACAATAGCAATTGCTTGTTTAGTTTTCAATAATCCAGCTCCTACCAAGCTGACTGTAATTACAATTGTTCCTGTACTTGACTGAATAAGTATCGTAACTATAATCCCAGCTAAAACAGCCATAAGCGGTTTGGATGTATATTTATCTAAAACATATCGCATTTTTTCTCCAGCTATTAATTGAAGTCCGTCCCCCATGTACTTAATACTGAATAGGAATAATCCCAGACCTCCTAAAAATGAAAAAAATATTTCTTGCCAAAGTTCTGACACTTTTTTTGTCCTCCTAGTATATGTTGCGTGTATCATATAACACACAAGTAAATTTTACCATATAAATTTTAAAAGTACAACAAAAATCTAAAATGGTAATATTAAAATATTATTACAATTGTTTACATTAATTACTTAACAATAAAGTGATACTATATTAATATTTTCACAAAAAGAAAAGAGGTACCTACACAAAGTAAATACCTCTTTTTATTATGCTTATTAAGCTTGTGGATAAACAGAAACTTTTTTACGGCTACGTCCGTATCTTTCGAAACGTACAACTCCGTCAACTAGTGAGAATAATGTATCATCTCCACCTTTTCCTACGTTAGTTCCTGGCCAAATTTTTGTCCCACGTTGTCTGTATAAGATAGAACCTGCAGTTACGTACTGACCGTCAGCTCTTTTAGCACCTAAACGTTTTGATTCAGAGTCACGTCCGTTTTTAGTAGAACCTACCCCTTTTTTAGATGCGAAGAATTGTAAATTTAATTGTAACATCATGTCTATTTCACCTCTCTTACTTCAATAGTTATATAATCTGAATAATTTTCTTCAATTGTTTTTAATGCAATTAACATTGCATTTAGTAGAAGTTGCTCTTTTTCTGTAGATTTTAATGATCTATACGTTAAATGCCCAGTTTCATCTTCGCTAGCGGAGATATCGAACTGCACATCCTCATCTAGTTCATCTACTGCATTTATTAAACCAAATACTACAGCAGAAGCACCTGCACAAACTATATCTGAACCATGTTCAGCATAATCGGCATGTCCATCAACTGTTACTTGTTTAATAACCTCAACTTCTTTTATGATTTCCACCTTAATCATGATTAAGCGTTAATTTTTTCAACTACTAATTTAGTGAAAGGTTGACGATGACCTAATTTACGGTGATTGTTCTTTTTAGGTTTGTATTTAAATACTGTGATTTTTTTACCTTTACCTTGAGCAACTACTTTAGCTGTTACTGTCGCACCAGCTACTAACGGAGCACCAACTTTTGTTGTTTCTCCACCTACTAATACTACTTCGTCAAAAGTAACTGTAGAATCAACTTCAGCTGCCAATTTCTCAACTAAGATTGTTTGTCCTTCTTCAACACGTAGTTGTTTCCCACCTGTTTTAATTACTGCGTACATATCTGCACCTCCTTAAATATTTTTTACTAAGACTCGCCATATAAGGTGGATTACTCTCTTGTTTACCTTATACGTGCGGTTGTAGTAGCTATTTTAGGAGCTACACAACAATTCAATTCTAACACATATATACCCTAACGTCAACTATATTGATAACTTTTCTTAACTTTTTTAAAAAAAAGTTCTACAAAATTTGGAACTGATAAGAGGAGTCATAAGTTTTAAACTCATGACCCTCACAGATTGTTGACAAAACAACCAAAATATCAATCTAATTGATGTTTTGATTGTTTTTTCAAAAAACAAACCATATAACCAAGTATCAATAGTATTAAGGGAGAATTATACCTCTCTTTAGGGACAAGAGTAAAGAAACAACAACCTTGTTTTACTGATGAGGTTACAAACTCTTATTTATACCTAAATTTCATGAATGCTAATTTAAAACGTATTTGTAAAAAGCATGATTTTAAAGAAATTAAAGTACATGGTTTCAGACACACACATTGTAGCTTACTTTTTGAAAGTGGTATTACTATTCAAGAGGTACAAGAAAGATTAGGTCACTCTGACTTAAAAACAACAATGAGTGTTTATGCTCACGTAACGGAAAAACAACGAGATAATATGGCTGATAAATTCGCTAAATTTATGGCTTTATAAAAATATGGCATTCAAATGGCATTCAAGTGGAAAAATAAAAAGCCTTAAACGTTGATACTTTAAGGCTTCTCTAACTTTATTATTTAGTTTCTCTGTTTGATTTGATAATTTCTATAAATTCCCAGTACTTCCCAACCATTGATATATCAACATTTCTATATTTAGTAATTTTTCAATAATGTTGGTAAATATTTCAATTTGTGGGTCAAGTGTGGGTCAACTCAAGATTATTTTTATTATTTATCTAGCACATATCAAAGGAATTAAGGGCGGGTTTTTACCGTCTTTTTTATAAATTAAGACACCTAGTAACAATACTAGATGTCTAGGCTCATCAAAAAATCGGACTGATGGAAAAATCAGTCCGATTAAATTATATACAAATTTGTAAAAAAACATAGAAA
>NZ_CABFLN010000038.1 GCF_901873445.1 Gemella haemolysans | reverse complement strand
GCTAAAGAAAAAGCTGAAAAAGAAAAAGCCGAAGCTGACAAACTTGCTAAAGAAAAAGCTGAAAAAGAAAAAGCCGAAGCCGATAGACTTGCTAAAGAAAAAGCTGAAAAAGAAAAAGCCGAAGCTGACAAACTAGCTAAAGAAAAAGCTGAAAAAGAAAAAGCCGAAGCTGCTCGCCTTGAAAAAGAAAAACTTGAAAAAGAAAAAGCCGAAGCCGACAGACTAGCTAAAGAAAAAGCTCTAAGAGAAACTGTAGAAAAAATCCAAGCTGAAAACAAAAAAGTTGAAGATCAAGCTAAAGCTGCTAAAGAAACAGTAACTAAATTAGAAGCTGATAAAGCTCAATTAGAAAAACTAGTTAAAGAAAAAGAAGAAGCTATAAACAATGCTACTACTGAAGTAGAGAAAGAAAAACTAACTACTGAAAAAGTTGCAGCAGAAAAAGAACTTGCAGCAAAAGCAACTGAATTAAAAACTGAAACTGAAAAAGCAGTTAAACTTAATAACAAAGTTGACGAAATCAAAAAATTAGAAGAAGTTAAAAAAGATGCTGTAAATGACATTGCTAATGATAAGTCTCTAAGTAAAGAAGAAGCTAAACAATTAGAAGCAATTGTAAAAACTGCATCTCTTAAAGATACTTTAGTAGCTAATATTGTAGAAAATGGTTCTTCTGAAAAAGTTACAGTAACATTTGATAATACTGCTATAAAAGCTGATCACTTAGTTGCACAAAAAGCTGATGAAAAAACTGTAGCTAAAGTTGAAGAACTTGTTAAAAAAGCTGATGAAAATCTAAGTGTTGTTAAAACAATCGATCTTCACTTCGCTGATTCTAATAATAAAGAAATCAAAAAACAAGGTGGAACACGTGCAGTTACAGTAACTGTAGTAGCAAATGAAAATGATAAATTAGAGGTTTACTATGTAAATGGTGATAAATTAGAAAAAGTTCCAAGTGCTTATAATTCTAAAACTAAAGAACTTACATTCTTCACTAATCACTTCAGTTTATACACTATCGTAAAAGAAGGTAAAACAGTACCTGTAACACCTACTTCATCAAATAAAAACGAAGAAAAAACTGTTGCTCAAAATACTTCTCAAACTGTTGCTAAAGGACTTAAACAATTAGCTAACACTGGACTAAATGCAACAGCTACTACTGGATTAGGTGTATTAGCACTACTATCTGCTTTAGTATTACGCAGAAAAAATAACAAATAAAATAAATAATAAAATCTTTATACAAAGGGGTAAATTACCTCTTTGTATAAAGTCATGTATAGAGAAATTTGAGGAGGATTAACAAAAACATGAAAACTAATAAATTATTAAAAATTCTGTCCGCAACAACGATTATCTCTACAATTGCTGTGGTAGAAAACACTACACAAAGTAACACTACATTTGCAATTGAAAATAATGCCGTTGGAGCGAAAGATATAAAAAATCTTCCAGATGGAGAATATAATATAACTGCTCAAGCCCTTCATTTTTATATAGAAGGACAAGATTCCATGGCATCAAAAGGATTAGATGAAACTAAAACCAAATTAATTGTGAGAAATGGTCAATATTTTGTAAATGTATCTTTTAAACCAATTGCATTAGGTCGTAAATTTGGTTACTTAGGGGATTTAAAATATTATGATGGTCCTAAAACTCATGTGAATCGTAGTAGTATTCAAGATAACGAATTTAATCCTGCTACTATAGTAGACTACTATAGTGCTAGTGAAACTGATGATTACATCAAAACATATAAAGAAAAATTTCCTGAACGTACTGCATATCCAAAAACACTTTCTTATAGTGTAGATAAAAATAAGATCGATTCAAGCAATAAATTAGAAACTTATACTCAAGTTTATGTTCCCGTTATGGCTTCTATTGGTGAAACATTTGGAACTCAAAAAATGATTCTAAAATTCGATTTAAGTTCAGCATTAAAACAAGCTAATCAGCCTACAGGTACATCTCCCCAATCTGGATCAACAAATTCTACGAGCAATACAACTAAACCTGTAGAAAAACCTAACACTCCAAAACCTAACACTCCAAAACCTAACACTCCAAAACCTAACACTCCAAAACCTACATCTTCAGCAACTGCAACTTTCTATAAAGGAGTAAAAGCAACGTTACTACACGCATACCAACCTAATAGAAAATCTATGGGAGATGCAGCTCTAGAACATAGTAATGTTACTGTATTCAAAGAAGGAAGTACTTATCACTATATTGTTCGTTTCCACAATATTAGTGTTGGACAATTTAATGACGGAATTACTGGTTTCTGGGTAAATGGTATAGAGTATCCTGTCAATCCTACTGGTGGGGCAAATAAACAAGTAGAAGTACACTTCACATCTAATAAAAAACTATCAACTGTCCCTATTTCTGTGTTTGTTCAAGCTATGGAAGATATTATGCCTGGTGGTGGTAAACAAGATGCTACTTTATCATTTGATTGGTCTAATGTAACTGAACAACAAGGTCAACCAATAGCTGGTGGTCAACCTGGAGCAAGTGCCACTGGTAATGGTGCTGGTGCTTCAACTCCAAAAGGTGGGCGTCTAAACAATGGTAGACTATCTAACACTGGATTAGAAACATCATCATCTATCCTTGCAGGAGCTCTTACTCTTATGAGCGCCTTAATGGTTGGTAGAAGAAAACAAAATGAAAAATAGTAAGATAATACCCCGCTAAATAAGCAAATTATTATCTACCTATAAAGGCGGGAAAACTTCCCGCCTTTCTTATTAAAAATTAAATAATACAAAAGAAAGTGAGTTTATACAATGAAACGAATTTTAAAACTATTAACAATAGTTATTGCTACATTAACGTTTATAGTCACATCTAGTAATGTTCCTTTCGTTAAAAATGTACATGCTGCTGACAGAGTATATAGCGTTCCTGTGGAACTATGGCACGCTGAAAATAGCGGTCGTCTTTCTATGGGGAACAATGCACTAGCTACACATGCTACTGTAAACGTTCATGATAATAACACTTCAACTATTACTGTTCAATTCACACCGATGGATTTTAGTAATATGCACGGTCACTTATTGTCACTTAGTATTTATTCATCTCCTATTTTCTCAGGAGGTCTAACAGCGGCTTCAGTAACAAGTACTTATAAGGATACAAACTTAGATGGTGGTACAAGTACTTATCCTGGTAAATTAAGCTTTAATTTTGGAGAAGCTAAACCTGATAAAGTCGGCGTTCGTGTTTCTGTTGATGCTATGAACAAAATTATGGGTGGAGATGCATCTCAAAATGCTATTATTAAATTTAATTGGTCTGGTGCTTCTTTAATATCGGGTTCTGAAGATAATTCTAAAGATAAAGACAAAAAAGAAGACAATAAGAAAAAAGAAGAAGAAAACAAAGACAAAAAAGATGAAAATAAAGCTCCAGAAGGATTTGTTACTAAAAAACTAGAAGATTACTTCAAAACAGATCAAAAAACAAAAAATCCTGGTCTTTATAACCTTGATATCACAGGTTCATATTTAAATCCTCTTACTGGAATTACTGCTGATGGTGGAACTAAAAATACCGCTATTGGTGAAGGTATGGTACAAGGGGTAATCTCTCCTATTAATGCAGGTGGAAATTTAAATGATGCTCTTAAAAATCAAAAATCTAACGGTGAAAAACGTTGGTCTAAAGCTATGCTTCAACGTACAAAAGATGGTAAACTATATGCTACTGTACGTATCCACTTAATGAACTGGGTTCAACGTAGTAAAGAACAAGGTCCTTTCATTAAAGTTCTTCAAAAAGACGGAGAATTCAAACAAGTGGAAGCTACTGAAACAAAAGTAAACATTGAACAATATAAAGATAGTTATGTTGACTATCGTTTTGAAGTACCAAATGAGAACTTCTTAGCTATGGTACAAATGTATGTAGAACCTATGAAACGTCCTGTTCGTTATTTTGTGGAAGTTAATACTGATACTATTAAAAATGGAAATGATGGTTTAGATATGGAAGCTATTAAAGAAGCAAACTACACACCTTATTATTTAGGTGGTATTGGAGTTCTTGCAATAGCTGCTGGACTTTACTTTCCTCGTAAAAAAAGAAAAAATAACTAGGAGATAATTCATGAAAAGAAAACTATCCCTACTATTTACACTGCTTCTAGCTAGTATTCTAGTACTTACTGCTTGTTCATCACAAAACAAAGCCGGTAACACAACAGGAACTGATCCTAATCTAGCTGATAAAGCTTTTAATGAAACAATAGACTTAACAGGTGTAAATAAAGATAAAAAATCTGAAGAAGAAAATGGTAAACGTATAATAATGGATTCTGTAGCTCTTGCTCAAGTAGCTAATGTTCTTGACATTAAATTAGCAGGTGTCCCTACTACAAGATTAGGACGTATGCCTAAAAAGTATGACAATACTGTTCAAATTGGTCTTCCTATGAATCCTAATATGGAAGTTATTAAGTCGATTAATCCTTCTATTGTATATGCGCCAGATAGTTTACAAGACTGGATAAAAGAAGGATTCGAGAAAAATAAAATACCTTATAAATTTGTAGACATTCGTAGTGTTAACGGGCTATACGCTGTAACTGAAGAACTTGCAAAAGAATTCAGTAAAACTGAAAAATTCAAAGAGTTAAAGAAAGAACACGATGAATTCTTCGCTAAATTCAATGAAAAAATCGCAAATAAAAAGAAACCAAAAGTTTTAGTTCTAATGGGATTACCTGGAAGTTACATGGCAGCTACTGAAAAATCTTATGTAGGTAACCTTGTAAAATTAGCAGGTGGTGAAAATATCATTAAAGGAACTGAAGAGTTTAAAAATCTAAACTTAGAAACTGCTTTAAATGATAAACCAGACTTTATTTTACGCACTGCTCATGCTATGCCTGATACCGTAAATGAAATGTTTAAAAAAGAATTTGAAAACAATAAGAGTTGGTCTCACTTCGATGCGGTAAAAAATAATAAAGTTGTCGATTTAGATAGCTCAATGTTTGGTATGACAGCTACATATGATTACCAAAAAGGATTAGAAAGTCTATACAGTATTTTCTATAGTAACTAATACTTAAAACCAGAAGTAGCACATTGCTGCCTCTGGTTTTTATATAATACAATTTAAAAACAATATGATATACTAAACATATAAACTATATAAGGAGGTTCTTAATGTTTAACAACAAAAAAGCAATCACTTTTTCTGTTCTTATTCTACTTTTATTAAGTACAGTATTTTTTGCAGCGAATAGTGGTAGTATAAAAGCTAGCGTCGGACAATTAGCTGTTGGTATCTTTACTGGAGAATACGCCAATGTTAATGCAATTATCGACGTTCGTTTTCCAAGAATTATCATCACTATATTAGTAGGTGCAGCTCTTGGTGTTAGTGGTTTATTATTACAAACAGTATTAAAGAACCCGCTTGTCGATCCTAGTATTATAGGAGTTTCTAGTGGAGCTAACCTATTTTTATACTTAGGGTTAGGATTATTCCCACAATTTTCGCTGTTTAAATCAGTGTTTTCTATCATCGGTGGTGTCCTTGGTTTCTTAATCATTTATTACTTAGCTGGCAGAACAAAAAACAATGTTAAAATTATTTTAATAGGTATTGCGATAAGTTATTTCTTCACAGGTATACTGAGTTCTATGCAATACTTAAACCAAGCAAATTCTACTACTTCATCAGCATTCAAAACTGTTGGTTTAGGAACTAAAAACTGGGATGATGTTTCATTATTATTAAGTTGGATTCCTATATTACTAATTATCAGTTTCTTCTTAGCAAAACTATGTAATATCTTCGCCTTAGATGATAATATTATTAGTTCACTAGGAATCAATATTAATATGATTCGCCTGCTAATCTCATTTGTTGCCGTAGCTCTTGCTTCTGTTTCTACAGCTGTTGCTGGTGTTATGGTCTTTTTAGCTCTTATTACACCTCATATTGCTAAGATTATAATTGGTAGAAATCATATCTATACTATTCCATTTAGTGCTTTACTTGGAGCATTTATTCTACTATTATTCGATACAATCGGTCGTGTTATTTTCGCACCAATCGAAATACCTGCTGATTTAATAATGATGATTATCGGTGGACCTGCATTTATTATTTTAGTTAAGAAAGGAGTAAGTTAATGGAAAATATAATAGAAATTAATAACCTTACATTTAAGTATAATAATAAAAATGCACTTTTTGAAAATCTTAATATAGATATTGAAAAAGGTAAAATTACTACCCTACTTGGTAAAAACGGCTGCGGTAAGAGTACACTTATAAAAATATTAGCCAAAAATTTAAACTATAATTCTGGGAGTATTAAACTCGAAGGTAAAGAATTAAATTCATATTCATTAAAAGAACTTGCGAGTATTCTTGCGATTGTTTATCAAAAAAATGAAACTCCAAGAGAAATTACTGTTTATGATATGGTTAGTTTCGCTCGTCTTCCTTATCAAAATATTTTCTTTTATAAACCTAACGCTAGTGATGTTGAAAAAATTGAATTTGCTCTTGAAAAAACTAATTTAAAAGCCTATAGAGATAAACGTGTAGATGAATTATCTGGTGGTCAACTTCAACGTGTTTACATCGCAATGGCATTAGCACAAAGTACTGATATTATTATATTAGACGAACCTACTACTTTCCTTGATATAAAATATCAAAAATCTATAATGCAACTTGTTAGAGAACTTAATAAATCTCTGGGAATTACTATTATTATGGTATTACACGATATAAATCAAGCTCTTGCTTATAGTGACAATATTATCGCTCTTCTTAATGGAAAAGTTATAAAGAATGATAAAGCTGAGAACTTCTTTGACGAAGAGCTTCTAAATAAACTTTATGACGCTGATATTAAAATAGAAGATGGAAAAGTAATTAGTTGGTAATTAATAAAGTTAATAATATGAAAAATTTGAAATTAATCGCTATATCAGAATATTAATATTTTGATATAGCGATAATTTTATATCTGTAACGGTTGTTAATGTTATTTCAGAAACCTTTAAATACTGTTATATCAACATTTATGAGAATTTAGCCTTCAAAAGGTAGAGCGAAAGCTAGAGTAGTTAATAAATTAATTCAGCAATCTTATCTAAATAAATGCTGACTACTTCTAGCTTTCTTTGAGGTGCTAGCTCTGCATAAGTATCCATAGTAGTTGACATTTACTTATGCCCCATTCTGCCTTGGAGTTCTTTCCAATTTGTGCCTGCATTAAGCAACATTAAATCATGAGTGTCTCGGAACAAATGGAAACCATAATCTGGTGATCCTAGACTTACTAATTGAAAATGATAAAATAAGAATGTACAGTTTTGATAAAATAAAAATGTACAAATAGGTTATAATAGTGCATATTATCAGTTTCATTACCAGATTTGGCACAGCATTTATTCGACAAATCTCATCGAGTCTCTTAATAAAGAAATCAAACGTAAAACGAAAAAGAAGGTTTTTTCCTAACGAGGAGTCTCTGGAACGTTACTTAATTACTTTGTTTGAAGATTATAATTTCAAGCAAAGTCAACGAATCCATAAAGGATTTGACCAATGTTATGACACACTCGAAAGCTTATTTAATTAATACTCCGTAAGTCTACTTAAGTGTTTACACATAATTATTGACAGTATCAACATGATACGAATAGGTATTTCTTGTGAGTAAATTTCATCAAAAAATTTCATAGATAAGTCCTATATATAATCATGGTAAAGTAGTAAAAATAGTTGTTATCCTAGTTGATTAAAAAAATCTCTGATTTCCTCATCTTTTATAAAATAATATATAATTTTCCCCTCTCTTCTAGTGTCCAAGATGTTTTCATTGGCTAGTTTACGAAGATGATGGGATGCAGATGCCATACTGAGATCTAGTAAACAGGCTATATCACAGACACAGAGTTCTTCAACAGCAAGGAGATAAAAGATGATATTTATCTGTTTATTATCGGTAAACTTTGTTAAAATGCGAAGTGATTTTTGGACTTTTTCCTTTTCAAGGTAGTTCATTGCGGTTATAACATTTTGTTGATTTATAATATTCACTTGGCAGATACTATCTTTTTTCATAATATTTCCTCCTAGCCTAACATAGTCCATAGCATGTCAAAACTGTTATTTTCAATCAGGATATATATCCCCAATCCTAAATAAACAACGGCAATAAACCATCTGCTATATTTTTCCAAAGTTTCTCCAACAGATGGGATTTGTGCCAATTTTTGGGCAGAAAAAACCAAGAGATAAATCATGACTAGAAATGTAAGTAAAGCCACTATCAAATCCGCTAAATTTAATGTAGTAAAATATGGGACAAAGATACCAATATTGTCGGCACCGCAACTTGCAAAAGTAATCATAGCTACTAGAAAAATCAGGTTTTTATTATCTTTGCGCAACCCTTCTTTGGCAATAGCTTCTCCATCAGAATCTCCTAAAAGCAAAACTTTGAGACCTAAGAAAATTGGAATCAAACCGAGCAAACCTAAAATCTCTTTACTAGGAATATAATGTAAGACAAATGCAAAAAGCAAACTTAGCAATATTAGACTGACAGAGCCTAGAAATTGTCCTAAATAGATGTTAATGATGTCTTTTCTGCTTTTTCTTTTGGCAAAAAATAACATTAGGATAATAAGTAAGTCTACGGCTGTCCCAGAATACAGGATTATTGAAGTAACAACATTTTGAATCATAAAACACCTCATTCAAATATATTTTTGAATATATTCTAACATTAAACTTTGTAGATGTCAACTTCAACTTCACCAAAGTATAGATAAGAGTTAGTGTACCAAATATTAAAAAGTCCTGCCATCGAAATGATAGCAGGGCTTAACTTCAATATCCAACTGATATATTTGTCTAAAAAAGGTAGAGTTTTTATTGATTTATAGTGCGATGTAATGAGTTTCAAAAAATCAAAAATCATTTAAAATCAATATTTTGACGTCTATTGACGTGTACTGAAGCCCTTACTTAACCTCTAAAAAATAACAAATAATACCTCTTCTAAAACTATTAAAATTAATGTTTTACAATATTCATTATTAACTTCTTTCAGATTGTATAATCGTTGATTTTAATATTAAATAATTGTAAAATATATTGGTACAAATAAATAATAAAATAATTATAAAGGAGTTTTCTATGGAAATACTAACTACTCTTGGAATACTGATAGTTATTGTTATTCTTGGTTCTTTTCTTAACAATATTATTCCTCGTATTCCAGCAGCTTTATTCCAAATAATACTTGGTGCTGCAGTAACATTTATTCCTAATATCCCTTTACATTTCGAATTTGAATCAGAAATGTTTATGATGTTAATTATTGCTCCATTATTGTTTACTGATGGATTTAACTCATCATTAAAAAATATTTGGTTGTATAAAAAACCAATCATATATATGGCAATATCTTTAGTTCTTGTAACGGTAATTATTGTCGGTAGCATTATTCATTTCTTGCTTCCAATGATTCCGTGGGCAGCGTGTTTTGTTTTAGCCGCTATATTATCACCTACAGATGCTGTTGCTGTTAAATCAATAACTAAAGGAATGAAACTACCTAAAGGACTTATGGCTATATTAGAAGGTGAATCACTTCTTAATGATGCTTCTGGTCTTGTATCATTTAATATAGCTCTAGCAGCCGTTCTTACTAACACATTTTCTGTCACAAATGCAGGATATAAATTTTTAGTAGTTGCTGGTGGTGGAGCAATTTTTGGGCTTATTATTGGTATAATATTCTCTTATATTAAATTTATATTCTTAACAAAGTTTGCTGATGAATTTAATATTTTAGTTATTTTTCAAATAATCACACCAGTTATAGTGTTCTATCTTGCAGAACATATTGGTGTCTCTGGTATCGTAGCTGTAGTAATTACAGCTCTAGTTTACAACTACCAAAGAAGTCTTCACTTACTTTCTGTTATAAATAGTGATGCTGCAGTAACTATAGATAGTACTCAACAAATAGCAAGTTATGTTCTTAATGGCTTCGTATTTACATTTTTAGGATATTTACTCCCTGAGATATACCATACAATGTTTAACTATAGAGAGATTGATATTGTATATGGCTTCATTGTTTCATTAGTTATTGTTTTAGGTCTAATGATAGTCAGATTTGGATTTGTATATTTCAACTACGTATCATTCCAACCTCATCATTTCACAACTGCTAGAAAAACAGCAAAAATAATATTAAATAGAAAATTTGAGAAAGATGACTACTCTAGATTTAGCTATTCTTTAATTGCTAGTTTATGCGGTATTCACGGTACAGTAACACTTGCTACAGCACTTATGATTCCAGTTGTAACTGCTACTGGGGATAACTTCCCACTTAGAAATACCATCCTATTCATTGCGAGTAATGTCGTGTTACTAAGTATTGTTATCGGTACAATCGCCCTTCCTCTTGTTGTTAAAGGTGAAGATGAAGAAAAAGAATTTAATCAATACTCTCTTCGTGGAAAAATCCTAGAGGGAACACTTGAAGAATTAAAGCAACGTGATATTTCTAAGAAATCTATTGAAGAAAAAGTTGCTTATGCTTTTGAAATAAAAAGTTTACACGAACTAAAAGCATACTTTAGAGATATGCAGACTGGGAAATTTGAGAATGCAAATGAAGCTCTACAATTGCACAAAAAAATAATGAAAGCACAAGACAAAGCCCTTCCAGAAATTCTTAAAGATAATCCAAACATTGAGCAAATTATAGAAATTTCTAAACTTATGCAACTTAGAAAATCTTTCTTATTTACTTATTCAATACCAAAAAGTTTACTTCTTAATTTGAGAATATATATAAAAGAATCTAGCCTAAAACGCCGTTTAATTCGTCATTTTGTTGCTAAAGATCTAACTCCAGAATTTTACGAAAAACTTAAAGAAAAAATTCCAAAAAGAAGAAAAGGGAACTTTGCAAGTAAACTAGATGAAATTAAACAAAGAGCCGAAGCTTCTTCGAATCAAATCCAAGCTATTATTGATTGCTCTCCTACTGTAAGAGACGCACTTCTTAAGATAGCTTATGATGTTATTGAAGAAAAATGTTCAGATGAGAATACTGCAGAATTTGTTAAAGATGTATATAGATATTACTCATTTACTTTGTTTGAAGTATTTTTAGAAGATTTAGATTTTGAAGAAGAACTTAAAGAGCTTCAAATGGAATCAGTTCGACTTTCAAAATATAGAATATTAACGATGAGAAAATTAAACTATATTTCTCTAGAAGATTCTTACACAGCTCTTCGCAACTTAAACTTCAGTGAATCTATGATTTTCCCTCGTGAAACTGAAGAAGAATAAAATATAAAAAAGCTGACCTCAAGTTAGATTTATTATCTAAAATGAGGTCAGTATTATTTTAGGTTATTTTTTGAATTCTACAACGAAATCATAACCCTGTTCTGTTTTTGCTCCAAAGTAGGCATCTGTTACTTTATATCCTCGTTTTTCTACTTTAGCAATTTTTGTTTGTATAGCAGCTTTTACTTGTTCTACAGTTGCATTTTTAGGAAGTTTTATAGTAGTATCTCCATCCACATCCAATGCACCCGCTATTCCTGGTAAAGTTTTTAAGTTAAAGTAAATATTAACATTTACATTTTCTTGTGCTTCTGTTGATCTTTTTGCCCTTCTTTGTGTTGTAGGTGCTTTTCTAAAGCCTGTATTACCTGCTGATTGAGTCTTCGCTTCTTTTGTGAATTCAACAACATAATCATAGCTATCTCCACCTTCAACGATTTGATCTAAGTCAGTAGTTGAAACAACTTTGAATCCTTGTTTATTTAATTTATCAATTTGTGCTTTTGTTTTTTCTTCAATAGCACGTTTTAAATCTTCTTTAGGTGTGTCTCCAGGGAAAGTAAGCATATTCTCACCCTTTACTTCCCCTAATGCTCCAGCTATGTCTTTGATAGCTGTTAAATTATAGTAAATATTTATTTGTTTAGTTTTATTTGATAAATCTCTTTTTACTACTTTTTTAGTTCTAACTTGGACTTCTGGTGCACTTCTAAAACCTGAAGTTCCTTCTGAAGTTGAGGAAGGTTGTGTTGGAGATGTTGTAGCTGTTGATCTTTCAGTAGTAGGCTGTGTCGGAGTTGCTGTAGCTTCTCCTGATCCATGACCTATTGCTGTACTTCCATTACCAATAGTAGTACCTTCGTTACGACCATTTGTTAAATTGTCTTTGTTATAACTTGGTGCTGGTAATTCTTCTCCTGGAACATTAATCTCATCAATTTTAGTTTGATATTCATCCGCAGCAGCTACTGCTGCATCATAATCTTTAGCATTATTTATCGCTTCTAATCCTGCTTCTTTTAATTCATTTAATTTAGCTTCTAACTTAGCTTTTTCTGCTTCATCTTTAACTTTTTCAATTTCACTAAGTTTTGAAGCTGCAATTTTTTCGATAATATTTTTTCCATCTTTTTTGGCTTCCTCAAGTTTTTCATCTTTAGGTGCTACTTCTTCAGACGGAGCATCTTCTTTTGGTGTTGTTCCTGCTGCTGGTTCTTCTGCTTTTGGCGTTGTTCCTGCTGCTGGTTCTTCAGCTTTTGGTGTTGTTCCTGCTGCTGGTTCTTCTGCTTTTGGTGTTGTTCCTGCTGCTGGTTCTTCAGCTTTTGGCGTTGTTCCTGCAGCTGGTTCTTCAGCTTTTGGCGTTGTTCCCGCTGCTGGTTCTTCAGCTTTTGGTGTTGTTCCTGCTGCTGGTTCTTCAGCTTTCGGTGTTGTTCCCGCTGCTGGTTCTTCTGCTTTTGGCGTTGTTCCTACTGCTGGTTCTTCTGTTTTCGGCGTTGTTCCTGCTGCTGGTTCTTCTGCTTTTGGTGTTGTTCCTGCTGCTGGTTCTTCTGCTTTTGGCGTTGTTCC
>NZ_CABFLN010000037.1 GCF_901873445.1 Gemella haemolysans | reverse complement strand
AATTTTACATTCTTTTCTATTTTTTTATAAATTTAAATACGGCTGATATTTATTATCAACCGTATTTATTATAGACCCATATAAAAAGGGATCTTTATCAAGTCCGAGATATTGGGAAAAATCATTAAACGAAACGAGAGTGACTCAAAAATCGTGATTTTGATGTGTCCCTCCACACAGTTTATTAGATATCTAAAAGCTTTTATAAAGTGAATTTAGATATCAATAAACCACTGCGTATATGAGTTCTCATATAAACCTTGTTAAAATTTAGGACTTTTGGGTCAGCCTCGTTTATTTATATCTTTATTTTCTTTTGATGTTATAGTAACCTAAACTAGAAAAGTAAAATAATGCTTCTATAGTTGCTATAAAGAAAGTAGTAGGTAGGGAAGTGTAGTATGAAAGAGTGATCCCTACCCATGTACCAATTAGAGCGAACAATATTGATATAGCAATCATTAGACCTACTTTATTAGTGAGATATCTTGCTGCACTAGCAGGTACCGTTAATAGTACGAACATTAATAATGCTCCTACTACTGGTACTGTAATACTAGTAGCAACAGATAATAGAACTAAGAAAAATATTGAAATAAATTTTCCGTTAAGTCCTAAAGCTCTTGCTCCAATCGCATCGAACGAATCAAATTTAATTTTTCTATAGAAAATAGAAAGTAATAAAATTACGGCTAATGCGAGTGTAAAAATTAATTTAACATCATCTCTAGTTATAGAGACAACACTTCCGAAAAGAATATTATTAACATAACTAGTGCTCTTCGGTGTTAAAGATAAGAACAGTAGTCCTAGTCCAAGAAAGATTCCTAACATAACACTTACTGTTGCTTCTCGCCTAAATGCTTTAACGCTAAGATGACCAACAAGGTATGACATAGTAATAGTAAAGATTAGTAATCCGTATATTGGATTTATGCCTAAGAAAACAGCGAAAGCTGCACCAGCGAACCCAACGTGAGAAAGTGTGTGTGAAATGAATGACATATTTCTAGCCATCACAAACACACCTATATATCCTGCCATTATTGCAACGATTGTACCAGCTATAAAGGCATTTTGCATAAAATCATAATTAAACATGGTTGTTATCTCCTACATAGTGTTTACAAAGTTTTAGTGTATTCTTCTCTTTGTTATAGTCCGCTATACTGATAAATTTGAAGCAACCTTCTTCTAGGTATAGTATTTTATCAACATATTTCTCATCTAAAAGTGAAAGCTCGTGAGTTATACATAGAGTTATAATATTTTCTTTTTTTGTAATATCTTTAACTAAAGTCATACATTCAATTTCACTTGTTTTATCTAAGTTTGAAGTAAATTCATCAAGTAATAGTAGATTTGGTTTATTTACTAAAGCCTGTGCTAAGAAAACACGTTGTTTTTCTCCTCCAGAAAGTGTACCGATTGATTCATTTTGTAATTTAAGTGAATTTGTTAATGATAAAGCAGCTTGGATACTTTGTTTTTCTTTTTTATTAAGCCATGGAAGAAATCCTTTTTGAATTGGTAATGATACAAAGTCCTTAGCCGATAAAGGAAGTTCCTCATCTATTTGTCTAAACTGAGGTACATAACCAAGTGTAGGATTTTCTCCAGTTAGCTTAATCTCATCTGTTTTATTTAACTTTCCAAGTATGTTGTTAAGTAAAGTTGTTTTACCGACACCGTTTTTTCCAACGACAGCAATTACTTCACCAGAATTACAACTGAATGAAATGTTATTTAAAATTGTTTTATCTCCTATAGAATATGTGAGATTTTCTATTTTAAGTTCAGCCATAAAATCTCCTAAATTAATAATTTTTTATTTCTAATATATAAAAAAGAAGAGATACGATTTAGAATCTCTTCTTTATATTATACTACATATTTATAATATGTGAAGACTAATTTTTAATCTTCTTATTAATGTTTATGTTCTTTTTCGTGATCGTGGTCATGATCTTTGTCTTTATCTCCATGAGAGTGTCCTTCATGAGAATGACCTTCGTGACCGTGGTCGTGAGAGTGTCCTTCGTCAGCACCTTCAACATGATAAGCTTTTTCACCAGAACCACCATTTAGAATTTCTTCTAGTTTATTATATTGATCTAACATCCACTCGATATATGTTTTACCATCAGGTTGTGTTTCAGTTACATTAAGTACTGGTACTTTATTTTGTTCAGCTAAGCTAATTAAGCCTTCAATAGTTTTATTTGTAGTTTGAACGTTGTTTATGATTAATGAAATTTGTTTAGATTTAATTTGCTCTTGGATAGCTTTTAAGTCTTGTGGAGCAGGGTCATTACCTTCTTCAGTAGCTTGAGCTAATTTTTTAACTTGGTCACTAGTTTTGAATCCTAATGCATCTACCGCATATTCAAAAACAGGTTCAGTTGTTAATACTGATTTTCCATTTGCTTTTTCTTTTAATGAATTAATTTTATCAGTGATTTTAGAAAGTTCCTTTTTATAGTTATCTCTATTTTTTTCGAAGAAATCTTTGTTAGAAGAATCTTTTTCTGATAATACTTTAGTAAGTTCGTCAGCAACTTTACTCATTACTTCAGGATTATACCAAATGTGTTCATTATCTCCATCTTTAAGTCCTAGTAGTTTAGCGCCATCAATTTTTTTAATGTCTTTACTATTTGCAGTAAGTTTTTCAAACCATGAATCATAACCTCCACCGTTTAAAATAGCAATGTTGGCATCAGCTACAGCTTTAGCATCTTGAGCTGTTGGTTCGAAATCATGCGGATCAACTGAAGTTGAAGTAATAATAGATGAAACTTCTGCTTTATCTCCTGCAATACTCTTAGCTACTTCTGCATAAAAGTTAACTGAAGTAACAATTTTAGTTTTACTTCCAGGGTTTGAAGCTCCAGAATTTGTTTTGCTTGAACATCCGACTAAAAGTAGTGCGAATGCAGCAACAATTGAAATTAGTTTAAAAAATTTATTCATTTATAATATTCCTCCGTTATTCGTAATTATTACGTTCTAATAGATTATAATACTACTTAATGAAAAAATCAAGATGTTAAACGAAATTATTTTGATTAAGAATGAAATAATATTATCTTACTATATAAATGTATAAAAATTATTAACTAGATATCCTCAACTTTGAATATCATATTAATAAGTAAAAAGTCTAATAAAATACTTGATTTTTAGTTGTTTATGCTATATAATTAATAAAGTTGAGTAAAAATCAACAAAAATATAACACACGACATTTGAGTAGCTGCTCGGTGCATTTATGTTTGCAGTAAGCTTAGAGAGTGTCGGAGGAAAAAACCAAGGAGGAAAATAACTATGGCAGTTATTTCAATGAAACAATTATTAGAAGCTGGTGTACACTTCGGTCACCAAACAAGAAGATGGAACCCTAAAATGGATAAATACATCTTCACAGAAAGAAACGGTATCTACATTATCGACTTACAAAAAACAGTTAAGAAAGTTGATGAAGCATACGAATTCGTAAAATCAGTTGCTGATCAAGGCGGAAAAATGTTATTCGTAGGTACTAAAAAACAAGCACAAGATGCTATTAAAGAAGAAGCTGAAAGAAGTGGTCAATACTACATCAATCACCGTTGGTTAGGTGGAACTTTAACTAACTACAAAACTATTAAAGGACGTATTGACAGAATCGCTGAAATTGAAAAAATGGAAGCTGATGGAGTATTTGAAGTATTACCTAAAAAAGAAGTTATCGAATTAAGAAAAGAATACGATAAATTAAACAAATTCCTAGGTGGAATTCGTGAAATGAAAGGTATGCCAGATGCAATCTTCGTAGTAGATCCTAAGAAAGAGCACAACGCTATTGCTGAAGCTAAAAAATTAGGAATTCCTGTAGTAGGTATCGTAGATACAAACTGTGATCCAGATGACGTTGATTACGTAATCCCTGCAAACGACGACGCTATCCGTGCGGTTAAATTATTAACAGCTAAAATGGCAGACGCTTTTGTAGCTTACAACGAAGGAAACATCGAAGGAACTGAAGAAGCTTTCGTAGAAGAAGTAGAAGCAACAGAAGAATAATCTAAAGATAAAAAATTATAAAAAATATAAAAATAAAATAACGGAGGCAAATCAAAATGGCACAAATTACAGCTAGTTTGGTAAAAGAATTAAGAGAACGTACTGGTGCTGGTATGATGGACTGTAAAAAAGCACTAACTCAAACTGATGGAGATATCGAAGCAGCAATTGACTACCTAAGAGAAAATGGTATCGCTAAAGCAGCTAAAAAAGCTGATAGAATCGCTGCAGAAGGTCTTTCTTACATCGAGGTTAAAGGTAACAAAGCTGTTATCTTAGAAATCAACTCAGAAACTGACTTCGTTGCTAAAAACGAAAAATTCGTTGCTTTAGTAAAAAATGTTGCAGAAGCTATCTTAGCAGCTGAACCAAAAACTTTAGAAGAAGCTCTTCAAGTTGAGGCTCAAGGTGGAACTGTAGAAGCAGTAATTAACGAAGGAATTGCTACAATCGGTGAAAAACTTTCATTAAGAAGATTTGAAGTTGTTTCTAAAACTGATGCTGATGCATTTGGTGCATATTCTCACATGGGAGGAAGAATTGGGGTTCTTACTCTTGTTGAAGGAAGCACTGATGAAGAAGCAGCTAAAGATGTTGCAATGCACATCGCTGCATTAGCTCCAAGATACTTAGACGAAAGCGAAGTACCAGCTGATGTACTTGAGCACGAGAAAAAAGTATTAACTGAGCAAGCATTAAACGAAGGAAAACCTGCTAACATCGTTGAAAAAATGATCGTTGGTAGAATTAACAAATTCTTAGAAGAAATCACTGTTGTTAAACAAAAATTTGTTAAAGACGATAGTTTCACAGTTGAAAAATTCGTAGCTTCAAAAGGTGGAAAACTTGCTAAATTCGTACGTTACGAGGTTGGTGAAGGTATCGAGAAAAAAGAAGATAACTTTGCCGAAGAAGTAATGAGCCAAGTTAACGCTAGCAAATAATAATTCTCTATTTAATATATTCTATTAAAAGAGGTTAAGCACACACTTCTTGTGTGTGCTTTTTTAAAAAATTAGTATAGTATTAACAATTATGTCTTTAATTTATTAGGAGGATAAAAATGGCTACTAAATATAAAAGAGTTTTATATAAACTTAGTGGTGAAGCACTAGCAGGTGGAAAAGGATTTGGAATTGATTCTGAAGTTGTTACTAGAATAACTTCTCAAATTGTAGAAGTAGTAAAACAAGGGGTAGAGGTTGCTATCGTTGTAGGTGGTGGAAACATCTGGCGCGGAAAAACTGGTGAAGAACTAGGTATGGAACGTGCTACAGCAGATTCAATGGGTATGTTAGCTACAGTTATGAACTCATTAGCATTACAAGATTCATTAGAACAAAAAGGTGTTGATACTCGTGTTTTAACATCAGTTGAGATGAAAGCAATGGCTGAACCGTATATTAGAAGACGTGCAATAAGACACTTAGAAAAAGGTCGTGTTGCAATTTTCGCAGCGGGTATTGGTAATCCTTATTTTTCAACAGATACTACAGCAGCATTACGTGCAAAAGAAATTGGAGCTGAAGCTATTTTAATGGGGAAAAATGGAGTTGATGGAGTTTACTCTGCAGATCCAAAACTTGATAGTACTGCAACTAAATATGATAAGTTGTCATACATGGATATCATGAACAAAGGGTTAACAATAATGGATTCTACAGCTATTACATTCTGTATGGATAATCACTTGCCAATTATTGTCTTTTCAATAGATGAAGCAGAAAATATTGTTAAAGTTGTTTCTGATTCAAACTTAGGAACAATTATTGAATAAAATTTATATTAGGAGTTTACAATTATGCCTGAACAAATAATGAGTAATTTAAACGAGAAAATGGAAAAAGCTATTGCTAGTTTACGTCGTGAATTAGCATCAATTAGAGCTGGTAAAGCTAGTGCAGCTGTTTTAGATAGATTAACAGTTGATTACTACGGTGTACCAACTCCAATTAACCAAGTAGCAGGTGTTTCTGTACCAGAACCAAAAATGCTTGTTATTTCTCCATATGAAAAAACTTTATTAGGAGATATTGAAAAAGCTATTCAAGCTTCTGATTTAGGATTAAATCCTTCAAACGATGGATCTGTAATCCGTATCGTTTTCCCAGCATTAACTGAAGAACGCCGTAAAGAGCTTGCTAAATTAGTAGGTAAAGAATCTGAAGGTGCTAAAGTTGCAGTACGTAATGTACGTCGTGACGCTATGGATTCAATGAAAAAATTAGAAAAAGCTTCTCAAATTACTGAGGATGATCTAAAAGGATATTCTGATGATATTCAAAAAGTTACTGATAAATTCGTAGCTGAAATTGATAAAGTAACAAAAGAAAAACAAGACGAGTTAATGAGTGTATAATAATATGGAAATGACAGAAGTAATTGCTAAAATTAATTCACTTAACGCTACGAAAAAAGAGCGTGAATTAACTACTGAGGAATCAGAAGAATTAGCTAAATATAGACAATTATATTTACAAAATTTTAAATCTAATATGAGAAATATATTAGATAATACTAGAGTAATTAATGAAAATGGAGAAGATATAACTCCTAAGAAGAAAGGAAATTAACAATGAGTGCAACTGCAGTTACAATTTTAGTTGGAGCAATTTGCTTACTTGCTGGTGTTGTAGGAGGATTCTTCCTGGCAAGACGTAATTTCATGAACTACATGGAAAAAAATCCTCAAATTAACGAAGATATGGTTATGAGTATGATGAGTCAAATGGGACAAAAACCATCTCGTAAAAAAATCAATCAAGTTATGAGCAACATGCAAAAAGCGCAAAAACAAGCTCAAAAACAAATGAAAAAATAATAAAATTAAACAGATGTGTAAAAAATGCACATCTGTTTTTTCTGTGTTAATCTATAGTAAAAATTCTTTTTCTAAAGAAGATTTAATTTCTATTTTATTTTCTGTAACTGGGTGTGGAAATTCAACTTTTAATGCTCCTAAATACATTTTATCGTATTTATATCCATCTTTAGAATAAAGTTTATCACCAATAATTGCAACTCCATTAGAGGCTAAATGAACACGGATTTGATGTGTTCGTCCGGTTTCTAATGATACTGTTATTAAAAATTTGTTTTGA
The DNA here is from genome assembly GCF_901873445.1 of Gemella haemolysans. Taxonomy (GTDB): domain Bacteria; phylum Bacillota; class Bacilli; order Staphylococcales; family Gemellaceae; genus Gemella; species Gemella haemolysans_C. Next base: position 5,840 of record NZ_CABFLN010000037.1, on the reverse strand, counting down.
TCTATTTTCACACAGTCAAGTATATTAGTTATCGCATTTTTACCATTTCTTGTTACAGCCATTTTATTTTTCTCTTTACTATCTCTACCTATATTTGAATTGATAGTTTGTGGTTTAATATTATTTTTTATTAGTGCAGAATAGTAACGTTTAATTTCTCTTTGTTCAAGCATCTGATCTAGTTTTGCTTTAATTAATGGTGTTTTGGCTAATATTACTAATCCACAAGTATCAGTATCTAGTCTATGGATAGGTTCTAAGTAGTTGTAGTCAGAAATTAAATAGTTTACCAATGTATTATCTTCTAATTCTATATCATTTGGGTGTGTTTTTATACCGAATGGTTTAGAAACAACTAATAAGTATTCATCTTCAAACTCTTTAGATATAGATACTGTAGAATTTTCTCTATATTTCGATGTTACTAAGTCTAAGTTAACTTCTAAAATATCACCAGCTTTTAATGGTGAGTTTAATTCCGCTTCATTTGAATTAATTTTAATTGTTTCTTTATTGTGATGATTATTCATTCTTATAGTATGGATATTTTTCTTTGAAACTTTTAGAAATTGACTTAAATAACTTTCTACTGTAGGGAAAGTTTGTATTATATTGAATTTCATTGAGACTCCTTGTATTATTTCTTTTCTTGATAATATTATTATATACTAAATTGATGATATAAGAAAGAAAAATGAAGATTATAATATTATAAAATTAACTAAAAAAACTTTATAAAATAGGGAATTTTAACTTGATTTTAACTATAAAATATAGTAATATATAATTTGTGATTTAATTATACTAAACAATGTGTTTACTAATAATAAACTTAAATAACGATAAGTTTACTAATGGTAAACAATTATTACAGTAAGTTAGATAATAATAAACATAGATAACGAAAAGTTAGATATTGATAAACAAATATTTATTTTTTGTTAGAGTAAGGAGAAGTTATGTATTCTATAGGTGAAAGATTAAAAAGACTACGTATACAAAAGAACCTCACCCAAGAAGAATTAGGTGAACGTACAGACTTGAGTAAAGGATATATATCCCAGGTAGAACGTGACCTAGCATCGCCATCGATGGAAACTTTTTTTAATATATTACAAGTATTAGGTTGTGCGCCTAAGGACTTTTTTGATAAAGAAAGTACAAGCCAAAAAGTTTATTATTCTTTAGAGGATCAAACTAGTTATGAGGAGACGGATGAAGGATATGAACTTACTTGGTTAGTTCCTGAATCAAATGAAAAGGAAATGGAATCTCTAATTTTAAAACTAGAGAAAAATTCTAATTACAAAACATTTGATCCTTCAGAATCAGAAACATTATGTTATGTTTTAAAGGGAAAATGCAAATTAAAATTAGGAGACGAGGAATTTATAGCCTCAACAAATGAAAGTTTTTATTTTTTAGCTACATCAGAGCATAGATTATCAAATCCATTTAATGAAGAATGTGAAGTATTAATAGTAGCTACTAATTCGTATTTATAAGGAGAAAAAAATGGCAAATATTGTTGAATTCAAAAATGTAAATATGTCTTTTGGTAATAATAAAGTGCTAAAAGATATTGATTTAGAAATAGAAAAGGGTAAATTTTACACATTACTAGGGCCTAGTGGATGTGGGAAGAGTACAATTCTAAAATTAATAGGAGGATTCTTAAGCCCAACTTCAGGTAATGTATTATTAGATGGTAAAGTAGTAAATGACTTACCAGCTAATAAACGACATGTTAATACAGTTTTCCAGGACTATGCTTTATTCCCACATATGAATGTTTTTGAAAATGTGGCATTTGGACTTAAAATAAAAAATGAGAAGAAAGAAATTATAAAGAAAAAAGTAAAAAAAGCTTTAAAACAAGTCAACTTAGCTGGATTTGAAAATCGTGAATTAAGCGAAATGAGTGGTGGACAAAAACAACGTGTTGCTATTGCACGTGCTATCGTTAACGAACCTGAAATTATTCTTCTTGATGAATCTTTATCAGCATTAGATTTAAAATTACGTCAAGAGATGCAATATGAACTTCGTGAGCTTCAACAACAAACAGGAATTACATTTATTTATGTAACGCATGATCAAGAAGAAGCTTTAGCGATGAGTGATTATATCTTTGTTATGAATCATGGTAAGATTGAACAAAGTGGAACACCACTTGATATTTATGATGAACCAGTTAACCGCTTTGTTGCTGACTTTATCGGAGAGTCTAATATAGTTAATGCGGTTATGTTAGATGATTATCTAGTTGAAATTTATGGTAAACAGTATGAATGTGTTGATGCTGGATTAGATAAGAATAAACGTGTAGAAGTTGTAATTCGTCCTGAGGACTTGGAAATTACAAGTGCTGAAAAAGGAAAAATTAATGTAGTTGTTGATACTCAATTATTTAGAGGGGTTCACTATGAAATTTGTTGTTTAGATGATCAATATAATGAATGGATTGTTCATTCAACAAAAGAAGCAAAACCGGGGGCTGCCGTAAGCTTAAACTTTGATCCTGAAGCAATTCATATCATGGTACCTGGAGAAACAGAAGAAGAATTCGATGCTCGTCTTGAATCATATGAAGAGGAGGAGTAAAAATGTTTAATAAAAAAACTCGTTCATTTTTTATGATTCCATATGTAATGTGGATGTTACTTTTTGTAGTATTTCCAATTGTACTTATCGTCTATCATTCATTTAGAGATATAGATGGAAACTTCACATTAGCTAACTATAAAATATTCTTTAGTAGCACATATGTACTTATGACACTTTACAGTTTTTGGTATGCTCTCTTAATTACATTGATATGTTTGGTAATTAGTTATCCATTAGCGTTTGCTATTAACAAAAGTAAACATAAAGAATTATTACTTTTACTAATAATTTTACCAACATGGATTAATATCTTATTAAAAACTTATGCGTTTTTAGGATTATTTGGAGAATATGGAACAATTAATAGTTTCTTAGAATACATAGGTATCGGTAGTCAGAGTTTACTATTTAATTCATTTAGTTTCATTTTTGTATCAAGTTACATATTCTTACCATTTATGTTATTACCAATATATAACTCTGTATCTGGTATGAATAAGAATTTGATTGAAGCATCGTATGATCTTGGTGCAGATTTTAAAACTACGTTTATGAAAATTATTTTACCACTTAGTATTAATGGGGTGAAAACTGGTATTCAGGTAACATTTATTCCAGCTCTATCATTATTCATGATTACTCGTTTAGTAGCAGGAAATAAAATAATAAATTTAGGTACAGCTATTGAAGAACATTTCTTAGTTACTCAAAACTGGGGAGTAGGTTCAACAATCGCAGTATTCTTAATAGTGGTAATGGGAATTATAATGGTTCTTACAAATACTAAAGACAAAACTAATTTTGGAGGTAGAAAATAATGAAATTAACTTCAAAAATATATTTAGGGGTTATCTTTGCAATATTATATATACCTCTAATTTACCTAGCATATTACTCGTTTAACTCAGGTAAGACAATGATTGATTTTGAAGGTTTTTCTTGGAAACATTATGTAGATTTATTTGAAAATACGCGAATGATGGTTATTGTAATTAACACAGTGGTAGTTGCATTATTGTGTGGACTGTTTTCAGCAATCTTTGGGACGTTAGGTGCTTTAGGGATATATTCTTTAAAATCTAATAAACAGAAAAATTCATTCCTAGTTGGTAATAATATTCTGATTGTTAGCCCTGATGTTATAATCGGATGTTCATTCTTATTAATGTTTACTTTTATTTCTAAATATACTGGATTAGAAACAATCCAAGGCTTCTGGTCAGTGTTATTATCACATATTGCATTCAGTATTCCAATAGTAGTACTTATGGTATTACCTAAATTATACGAAATGCCTAAAAGTATGGTAGATGCTGCAATCGACCTTGGTGCTTCTTATCCACAAGTGTTAAGTAAAATTGTTATTCCATACATTACTCCAGGGATTTGGGCAGGATTTTTCATGGGATTAACATATTCATTAGACGATTTTGCTGTGACATTCTTCGTTACAGGTAATGGATTTCAAACACTTTCTGTTGAAATATACTCAATGGCACGTCAAGGAATCAACTTACAAATCAATGCGTTATCTACAGTGTTAACTATTTTCGTAGTTGTGGCAGTACTTATTTATTATGTAATTAATACTAGTAAATTAAAAAGGGAGGTAAGATAATATGAAAAAATTACTTATTTCAGCTGTTTCAATTTTAGTTATTTGTTTAGGACTTTTATATAGTCGTAATTTTATAGATAGTTCGAATAGTGGGGATAAACAAACTTTAACAATTTTCAACTGGGGAGAATATATTGATCCAGATTTAATTAAGAAATTTGAAGAAGAAACAGGAATTTCAGTTGTTTATGAAACATTCGATTCTAACGAAGCGATGCTTACAAAAATTCAATCAGGATCTACACCATATGACATAGTAATTCCATCTGACTATATGATTAAGAAGATGAAAAAGTTAAATTTACTAAAAAAATTAGATCACAGTAAAATTGAAGGATTTGATAATATTGATGAACAATTTAGAGATAAAAGTTTTGATCCAAAAAATGAATATTCAATTCCTTATTTCTGGGGAACGCTAGGAATACTTTATGATAAAACTAAAGTTCCTGAAGATCTTAAATTTGAAAAATGGAATGACCTTTGGGATGCACGTTTAGAAAATAATATATTATTAATTGATGGTGCACGTGAAATGATGGGAATTGCTCTTCAGTCAGAAGGGAATTCTGTAAATGATACTAATGAGGTAAACCTAAACCTAGCAGAAAGAAAATTAGAGTTACTTCATCCAAATATTAAAGCAATTAACTCTGATGAGAAGAAAATGCTTATGATTAACAATGAAGCATGGGCTTCAGTAGTGTTCTCAGGTGATGCTAAAGCAATTATGGGTGAAAACGAAAATATGGTATATGCCTTACCAAAAGAAGGAACAAATCTTTGGTTTGATAATATAGTAATTCCAAAAACTTCTAAAAATGAAGAAGCAGCATATAAATTTATCAACTTTATGTTAAAACCAGAAAATGCGGCGAAAAACTCAGAGTTTATTGGATATGCAACACCGAATACAAAAGCTAAAGAATTACTTCCAGAAGAAACTACAAGCGATGAACAATTTTATCCTGATTTAGAAAGTTTCGGTGACAGAGCAGAAGTGTATCAAGATTTAGAACCGAAAATGCTTCAACTTTACAATGATTTATTCTTGAAATTCAAGATTAATAATAGAAAATAAAATAAACGAGATTATCAAATTTGATAATCTCGTTTTAATATTAAAAGCCACTAACTTTTAACTCTTCAGTTTTAAATGTAACATTTTTCTCAGAACCAAGGTACATAGCTTTAAATTTCCATGTAGAATTAGGTTTTAAGTCGTTGATGTTTGCTAAAGCATCCCCAACTTTATTACCATTTGCATCGTAAGCTGGAATTGTAATTTGAACATATGATTTCTCTTTGTCAGTATTGTTTTTTAACACACCTGTAACATAGCTAGAAAAAGAATCTTTCTCTATATTTAATTCAGAAACTTCATATTTAGCTTTTTGAGTTTCTTGAGTAGAACTTTTAACTTCAACATCTTTTTTCTTGTTACCAGTTGTTTGCTGAATAATTAATATAAGTATAATTGCAGCTAAAATTATAAACCAAACTCTTTTATAGATAGGTTTTTTTTGAATATATACATTCCCATCTTGATCTGTAATTTTTTTTGACATAATAACTCCTCCATAAAATTTTTATACTAATATTATATATATATATA
>NZ_CABFLN010000036.1 GCF_901873445.1 Gemella haemolysans | reverse complement strand
CGGCTGTGGCGAAGTGGTTAACGCATCGGATTGTGGTTCCGACATTCGGGGGTTCGATTCCCCTCAGCCGCCCCATTAAAATTAAATACAATAAGGCGGCTTAGCCAAGTGGTAAGGCACGGGTCTGCAAAACCTTGATCACCGGTTCAAATCCGGTAGCCGCCTCCAATTTAATCATCTTTTCAAAAGGTGTTTTTTTATTTCAAAATTTGTATATAAGTTAAACGGATTGATTTTTTTCATCAGTCCGTTTTTTAATGATTTGAGTTGTAATAGTCCTTTATTATTTTAGTTAAATATTTGAAATATTTATTAATAGTTTTCTAAAAAATCGTAAAAAATTATGAAAATTTATATTGAAAATTACTATTATTTCTATTTAAAAGGTAGATATATTATTTTTTTTATGTTAAAATGATACCAAAATACAATATAAATACCGAGGAGGTAATAGTATGAAGAAAATATTATTAGCACTATTCAGTTTTGTTTTTGTCTTCTCTATCGTAGGTTGTTCTACTAAAACTGAGACGAAAAAGGAAGAGAAAGTTATTAAGATGGGATTTGTTCCTCTGAAAAATAGTGAGAAGTTAGTAGAAGATCTTAAGCCGATTTCTGATTATCTATCTGAAAGATTAGGCGTAAAAGTAGAAGCTTTTACTGCAAGTAATTATATAGGGGTAGTTGAAGGTTTAGGTAGTGGAAGTGTTGATTTTGGTATCATCCCTCCGTTTTCATCTTTACTTGCTCAAAAACAAAGTAATGCAAAACCGATTTTAACATCTAAAGGGAAAACAGGGAAACCTGGTTATACTGCTGAACTATATGTAAGAAAAGACTCAGGAATTAAATCACTTCAAGATGTTAAAGGTAAAAAAGTAGCATTTGTTGATCCTTCATCTTCTTCAGGATATATCTATCCGGGTGCTATGTTAGTAAATGCTGGTCTTAACTTAGATAAGGATATCAGTTATCAATTCAGTGGTGGACATGATAAGAGCTTACAACTTCTTCTTAACAAGGATGTTGATGTAATTGCAACTTTTGATGGAGTTGAAGATAGATATGCTAAAGACTTCCCTCAAGCTAAAACTGATATTCAAAAATTAGCAACAAGTGATATGATTCCAGGTGTTATGGTTACGACTTCTAGTAAGATGGATAAAGAGCTTCAAGAAAAATTAGAGAAGGCTCTTAGAGATATTGAAAAAGATCCAAAAATGAAAGAAATGTTCACTAAGATGTTCAGTATCACAGGATTTACTGATGTGGATCAAGATGCATATAAAAAAGTTGAAGCTACAGCAAAAGTTATGAATGTGGATTTAGATAAAGTAAAATAATAGATAGAATGAACTTGGTACTACTAGTGCCAAGTTTTTCTTTTAATTAAAAATATAAACTCTTCAATTAAATAAAACACTTGAGATTTTTTTCGTTTAATTTTATAATTAAATAATCAATCAGGAGTGTGAATGTAATGTACGCGTATATTAAAGGTAAAATTTCGGAAGTAAATCCGACTAATATAGTGGTAGATAACAATGGCATAGGCTATGAAGTTGTAGTAGCTAATCCATATGAATATCACTTGAATGAAGAAAGAACTGTATTTATTAGCCAACAAGTAAGAGAAGATTCAAATGTTCTTTATGGTTTTTCAAATAAAGAACAAAAGAAAGTCTTTTTACTTCTATTAAAAGTCAAAGGTGTAGGACCGAAAAGTGCTTTAGCTATTTTAGCTGGGGGTACTAGTGAAGAAATTATTGGAGCTATTGAAAATCAAGATGCTGTTTATTTAACTAAGTTCCCTGGAATTGGGAAAAAATCAGCTCAGCAAATTATTCTTGATTTACAAGGTAAGGTTGATTTTAGTATGACGAATATAAGCAGTGCACCAAAGGCTGTTAATAATTATCTAAGTGATGCAATCCTAGCTCTAGAAGCACTGGGATATAGTAAAAAAGAACTTACAAAAATTGAGAAGAAACTTTCTACTCATCAGTTTGACGGTGTAGATGAATATGTAAAACAAGGATTAAAACTATTGATGAATGCATAGTAGATGAAAGGAGGAAATTATGGAAGATAGAATGGTATCAGCTAGTCAAAACTTTGGTGAAGAACGTGAAGAACAGTCTTTAAGACCAAAATTTTTAAGTCAGTACATAGGGCAAGAACAAATTAAGAGTAATTTGAAAATATTTATAGAAGCTGCGAAATTACGTGGTGAGGTACTAGACCATTGTTTATTATATGGGCCTCCAGGATTAGGGAAAACAACACTTGCGACAATTATTGCAAATGAAATGGAAGTAGGTATTAAGTATACTTCTGGACCTGCAATAGAAAAATCTGGGGATTTAGCAGCGATTTTAACTAGTTTAGAACCGGGCGATGTTCTTTTTATTGATGAAATACATCGAATTAGTAGATCAATTGAGGAAATATTATATTCAGCTATGGAAGATTTTTATCTTGATATTGTAATAGGAAAAGGTGAAGAATCACGAAGTATTAGAATTGAGCTTCCTCCTTTTACGTTAGTAGGAGCGACAACTAGGGCTGGGGCTTTAACAGCACCTCTAAGGGATAGATTCGGTGTGCATTGTCGTTTAGAGTTCTATACTATTAGTGAACTTCAAAATATCATAGAACGAACTTCAGATATTTTTGAATGTGATATTGATGAAGAGAGTTCTTACGAAATTGCTATGAGATCTCGTGGTACACCTCGTATAGCCAATAGGTTATTAAAACGTGTTAGGGATTTTGCACAAGTTAAGAATGATGGTGTAATAGCAAAAGATTTAGCGATAGAATCATTAGATTTGCTTCAAGTTGATGCTAAAGGACTTGATAATATAGACTATAAAATCTTAGAGTGTTTAATAAAACGATATGATGGTCGAGCTGTTGGATTAGAGACTATCGCTGTAACAATAGGAGAAGAAAGTATAACTATTGAAGATGTATATGAACCTTATCTAGTAAAGGAAGGGTTCATTGAGCGTACCCCAAGAGGACGTCGTGCAACACCTAAAGCATACCAACATTTAGGGATAAATTATAAAGGTTAATAATAATAAAACATGGATGTAAATTGCTATGAGTTTAAAAGTATAAGTAATTAAAATCCGTGTTTTTAATTTATTGATAATGCTTTTTAATTAGTAATGATATTAATTGTAAAAAATTAAAAAGTATATTAAACTTGTTTAGTAAAATATTATAAATATTAGAAGGATTGAATTCGTATGATCGATAGTAAACAATTTATAAACACAAGACATAAAAATCAAAAAATAAATTATGATAATGTCTTAAAGGAATTAATAAAAGAATGGGAAAAAACAAATTTTAGACCGAAGATTCTTATTCACTCTTGTTGTGCACCTTGTAGTACTTATGTACTTGAGTATTTATCAGAGATAAGTGACATAACTATATTTTTCTCAAATTCAAATATTCATCCGAAAGAAGAATATATTAAACGTATGCTTGTACAAAAAGATTTTGTTGAAGAGTTTAATAAAAGAAATGATAAGAAAATTAAATTTTTAGCGGATGAGTATGCACCAAGTAAATTTATTAGTGCAGTAAAGGGGCATGAAGAAGATAGAGAAGGTGGAGATAGATGTCATATTTGTTATGAAATGCGTTTAGATTCATCTGCTCAAAAAGCAGAGGAGTTAGGATATGATTATTTCGCATCTGCATTAACTCTAAGTCCTAAGAAAAATGCAACTGTAATTAATGAAGCTGGATATGTTCTTCAGGAGCAAGTGTCAATTTATTACTTACCTTCAGATTTTAAAAAGAATAATGGATATAAGAGATCTGTAGAAATGTGTAATGATTATAATATTTATAGACAATGTTATTGTGGATGCGTCTTTGCAGCAAAAGATCAAGGGATTGATTTTAAAGAAGTAAATAAAAATGCTCGTGAGTTTAATAGAAATCATGAAGATTATGAAAAATTTAAATCAATTATTAAGCTTGGTGGAGAGTTAGTATAATAAATTTGTTATATAGTTTACAATATAACAATAAATATATAATGATTTTAAATTATTTCAGCATAATATAATATAAAAAAGTATCGTTACTTCTCTTGTAATTGATACTTTTTTAGTATATTTGACCATTTTTTTGATTTTAACATTGAAAATCTGTTTTCATATTTTTTCATTAGTTTTAATGCAATTGCTTACTATAGGAAAAGAAATGGTTTTCTTTGTTATAGAATACATATGATATTTAAGGGCGAATAAGTACAAAATACTTGTAAATATTGCTTTCATATGTTATTATTTGAATGTAAATATTTTTTTAAATAAAAGGAGACATAACTATGTTACAAAAAGAATTTAAAGTAATCGACGAAACAGGAATCCACGCTAGACCAGCTACTTTATTAGTACAAGCTGCTTCTAAATTCCAATCAAACATTGAATTAGAATTCAACGGACGTAAAGTTAACTTAAAATCAATCATGGGTGTTATGAGTCTTGGAGTTGGAAAAGACGCTGATATCGTAATCTACGCTGACGGAGCTGACGAAGCAGAAGCATTAGCAGCTTTAGAAGAAACAATGAAGAAAGAAGGATTAGCATAAAATGTTACAACTAAAAGGTATTGCAGCTTCTCAAGGGATATCTTTTGCTAAAGCATACATTTTTGTTGAGCCTGATTTAACAGTTAAAGAAGTTAAAGTTCAAGACGTTGAAGTTGAAGTTAAACGTTTTGAAGAAGCTATTGAAATTTCTAAAAAAGAATTAACTATTATTAAAGATAAAGCTCACGAAAATCTAGGTGCTGATAAAGCAGCGATTTTTGAAGCTCACTTATTAATTTTAGAAGACCCAGAATTTATGGGAACTGTTAAAACTGATATTCAATCAAAAGAAATTAATGCTGAATATGCATTAAAAGAAACTTCAGACATGTTCGTTTCTATGTTTGAAGCAATGGATAATGACTACATGAAAGAACGTGCTGCTGATATTCGTGACGTTTCTAAACGTATTTTAGCTCACTTACTAGGTGTAGATTTACCAAACCCAAGCTTAATCGATGAAGAAGTAATCGTTATTGCTGAAGACTTAACTCCATCTGACACAGCACAACTTAACAAACAATTTGTTAAAGGATTTGCAACTAATATTGGTGGACGTACTTCACACTCAGCTATCATGGCTAGATCATTAGAAATTCCTGCAGTAGTAGGAACTAGTACAATTACTGAAGAAGTTAAAAATGGAGATATCTTAATTCTTGACGGATTAGAAGGTGTTGTATATGTAAATCCAGATGAAGCTACTACAGCTGAATTAGAAGAAAAACACGCTAAATTTGAAGCTCAAAAAGCTGAATGGGCTAAATTAGTAACAGAGAAATCTGTAACTCAAGAAGGACATGAAGTTCTTTTAGCTGCAAACATTGGTACACCTGCTGACTTAGAAGGTGTAAACAACAATGGTGGGGAAGCTGTTGGTTTATATCGTACAGAGTTCCTATACATGGGACGTGATCAACTACCTACTGAAGATGAACAATTCGAAGCTTACAAAGCTGTATTAGAAGGAATGGGTGATAAACCTGTTGTTGTTCGTACTTTAGATATCGGTGGAGATAAAGAATTACCATACTTAGATTTACCAAAAGAAATGAATCCATTCTTAGGGTTTAGAGCTATCCGTCTTTGTCTAGAAGAAAAAGACTTATTCAGAACTCAACTTAGAGCATTATTACGTGCTTCTGTTTACGGTAAACTTTGTGTAATGTTCCCAATGATCGCTACAGTTCAAGAATTTAGAGCTGCTAAAGCTTTATTCTTAGAAGAAAAAGAAAAATTAGTAGCTGAAGGTGTTGCAGTAAGTAACGATATCGAATTAGGTATCATGGTTGAGATTCCATCAACTGCTGTTATTGCTGATATCTTCGCTAAAGAAGTTGACTTCTTCTCAATCGGAACTAATGACTTAGTTCAATATACTATGGCTGCAGACCGTATGAGTGAAAAAGTTTCATACTTATACCAACCATATAACCCGGCAATCTTACGTCTTGTGAAAAATGTTATTGAAGCATCTCACAAAGAAGGTAAATGGACTGGAATGTGTGGGGAAATGGCTGGAGATAGCTTAGCTATTCCATTACTATTAGGTATGGGATTAGATGAATTCTCAATGTCAGCTACTTCAATTCTTCAAGCACGTAGCCAAATCAAAAACTTATCATTAGAAAAAATGAAAGAGTTAGTTGATAAAGCTATTATGTGTTCAACAACTGAAGAAGTATTAGCGTTAGTAGAAGAATATACGAAATAAAGAAATATATAAATAAAATCATTCTTTCTTCGAAAAGGGGAAAGGGTGATTTTTATATTAATTATAAAAGGGAAAAACATATTAGTTTACTTTAAATAATTAAGATTAATTTGGTGTATAATAATTAGTGTATTCGATAAAAATTAGTATAGAGTTAAGTTTAAGATTTTAACAATAATATAAAAATATATTCAAGGAGACTTTTATGGAAAAGATACATACATCAGAAAAATGGCTAAAAGAATATGAAGAAGTTAAAAATTTACTTATATCATCTGTAAATTATGCACATTGTTTTGAAATGAAAGAAATACAAGGTAAGGAAGTTTTTGTTTTAGATATGGGGGAAGTGAATTTCCCAACTGGAGAAATTTTGGTTAGAGACCCGTTAGTATGGCTTCATAGAGATGAAAAACCTTATTTACAGTCTGTGCCTGTAGGAAAATTTAGAATAAAAACGCTAGTAGCAAAAATAGAGGAAGACCATTACAGATATGTGATGAGTAGAGTTAAATTTACAGAAGAAGAACCTGTTATTTACTACGAAGCATTAAAGGGAGATGAAAATCTAGATTCTCTTGAAGAAGGGAGTATTTTTGGATTTTTTGTAGATGCAGGGCTTGCGACAATAGTAGATGTTGAAACTAAAAATGCATATTGTGATTTTGAAGATAGTTGGTATGAAGAAAATCCTGGTAAAAATATTTATGATGATTTTTTTGCTAAGATTTTTAAAAAAAATGCAGTAGAAAATCCACTTTATCAACGTGAAGGAGGAGATTGGATTAATTTCAGAATTCCTAATACTGATTTGAACATTCCGATGATTCAAACAGGTTTTGGAGATGGAATATATCCTGTGTATTTTGGATATGATAAGAATAAAAATCTTTGTGACATTGTTATAGAGTATATTTATCTAGGATAAGGAGATTATTTATGTCGATAGAAGAAGTCTATGATTATTTTCATAACTATGATTCTAAGGTATATAAGATTTTTGCTTGTATGGGAAACGAACCATCAGAAAAGGATATATTAAATTTTGAGAAGCAGTATGATGTAAGTCTTCCAGATGATTTTAAAGAGTTTACTATGTCTCCTTTGGGAGGACTTTATATGGAAGTTAGAGAAGAATTATGGCCAAGAGCTAAGGTATATGATGTAGCACCATTTTGGACATTTTGTCGAGGAATTATAGTATATGGTATTGCAAAAGGAATACCAGATTATCTAGATATTCGTGTAAAAACAAAAGAATTACATGAAGAAGGTTTAGAAGACTATATTCCATTTTTTCAATAATCGGTGATGGAAATACAATATTTTGCTTTGATAAAAATAATAGAATTGTCGCACTTGATTGGTATTCTAAAGTTGCTTTTGAGGAAGATGAAGTAAACTTTTCTGATTTCTTGCTTAAGAAAATTAAAGAGTTGGAAGAACGTAAAACGCAAATGATAGAGACGCTCGAAAATAGAAAAAATTAGTGAATAAAACTACATAGGAATGTAGTTACTAATACTATATGAATAGGTTTGGCATTTTTAAATTTAATGTTTGGAGAGAAAATATGAAAATAATAGATAAAATCAAACAAATTGAAAAATATATATGTGAAAATTTTGAAGAATGGGATTTGGAAAATCCCGTAGAAGAATATCTTGACGATTATCACGAAATTTCAGGAGCTTCAGAGATAGAGATTGTATCTTTCGAGAAAAAATAGGTATAACCTTGCCTAATGATGTAAAAGAAATTTACAAATATAAAAATGGGAGTAAATACTTGAGTATTTTTCCTTGTATTATAGATGAAAGAGAAATGCCATTTTGTTTAATGAGTCTGCAAGCTATAGAAAATACAAAGGAATATTTTCAAAATAAAGATGCCTTATTAACAGAATTTACTGAATATTTCTCAAGTGATGAGATAGACAAAATGAGGGATAGTAGAGTAAAACCATATCTTTTTAATAAAAGGTGGATTCCTTTTGCTGAGTATGGTGATAGTTGCTTTCTAATGTTTGATTTCGATCCAAATAATGCTGGGAGAGAAGGTCAGATTATTTTTTATATTCATGATCCTGATGAAATAGTTTATGTAGCTGAAGGAATTACAGAATTGATAGATGAGATAATGGCTGGAATTAATTAGCGTTATAATCTAACATTTTTGATGGAACTGCTAAATTAGAACTTAAAATAACATATATTGAGTTCATCAGTTATCATGCCTTATTTTTGCCGTATTAGTTGACATCGTGGTATTTTTATATTATTATTTTAACTATATAATTTAAAAGCAATGATTAAGACGGTATATTAGAAGTTTTTAACAGGGAGCAACTACGTGACTGAAAGAGTTGTACTAACTGAGAATATATTTTCAGCTTATGAGTAATTGTATAAGTAGACTATGAGTACAATCGGTTGGTCCCCGTTAAAAACCATATTAAGGAAGCAAATTGCTTTAAAATGCGGGTGGTACCACGATATATTCGTCCCTTGAGACTTAGTCTTGAGGGGCTTTTTATTTTGGATAATTAATAGAACTTATACCAATGTATTTATATTAAATTTTTAAGGAGGAACTTATGACTTTAGAGAATATAAGAAAAGAATATTTAGAATTAGTTAAAACAATTAAAGATGAAAAAGAACTTTATGACCTAAGAGTAAAATTTTTAGGGAAAAAAGGTGAATTAACAGAAGTTATGAAAGGGGCGCGTGATTTATCACCAGAAGAAAGACCAACTTTTGGGAAACTTGTTAATGAAGTGAAAACGTTCATTAATGATAGCTTAGAAGCAAAAAAAGCTGAACTAGCTAAAGTAGCATTAGAGTTGAAATTAGCTAGCGAAGAAATTGATGTGACTCTTCCTAGTAAAAAAGTACAACTAGGTGGGTTAAATCCGTTAAACAAAATTATTGAAGAAATTGAAGAGATCTTTATTTCAATGGGATATTCTGTTGCAGAAGGACCAGAGGTTGAAACTGACAAGTTTAACTTTGAAATGTTAAACTTACCAAAAGATCACCCAGCTCGTGATATGCAAGATTCATTCTATATTACAAATGAGCTGTTAATGAGAACACAAACTTCACCTGTTCAAGCTCGTGAAATGTTAAAAGCTAATGGTGAAGGACCAATCAAGATTATTTGCCCTGGTAAAGTATTCCGTCGTGACAATGATGATGCTACTCACTCTCACCAATTTACACAAATTGAAGGATTAGTAGTTGATAAAAATATTACATTTAGTGATTTAAAAGGAACTTTAGAACACTTTATTAAAGCTGTATTCGGGGAAAACAAAAAAATCCGTCTACGTCCAAGTTTCTTCCCATTTACTGAACCATCTGTAGAGGTTGATGTATCTTGGGGTAATGAGGATGATGAAGAAAACATTAAATGGTTAGAAATTTTAGGAGCAGGTATGGTTCACCCTAATGTTCTTAAAATGGCTGGTTTTGATCCTGAAGTATATACTGGATTTGCTTTTGGTATGGGACCGGAACGTGTTGCGATGTTAAAATATGGTATTAGCGATATTAGAAGTTTCTACACAAATGACGTAAGATTCTTACAACAATTCAATAGTGATAGAAACGATTAATAGGAGGTAGTAATGTTAGTAAGTTATAATTGGTTAAAACAATATACAAATGTTGAAGATAATGCTAATGAATTAGCTGAAAAAATCACTCGTGGTGGTATTGAAGTAGAAGGTGTTGAGTATTTAGCAGAAGAAATTTCTGGCGTAGTGGTTGGTTATGTTGCATCTAAAGAAAAACACCCTGATGCTGAAAAATTAAATGTATGTCAAGTAAACGTTGGTGAAGAAGAAAACTTACAAATTGTTTGTGGTGCACCAAATGTTGATGCTGGACAATATGTAATTGTTGCTAAAGTTGGAGCGAAATTACCAGGAATTAAAATTAAAAAAGCTAAACTTCGTGGTGTAGAATCACAAGGTATGATTTGTTCATTAGGTGAATTAGGATTAAGTAAGAGTGTAGTACCTAAAAATTATCAAGAAGGTATCTACGTTTTTGAAACTGAACAAGAGCTTGGTTCTGATGTTGTTGAATTGTTAGGATTAAATGATTACATCTTAGATCTTTCAATTACTCCAAACAGAGCTGATGCACTTAGTATGCGTGGTCTTACTTATGAATTAGGTGCTTTATATAATAATAAAGTTGATTTTAAAGATGTTGAAAAAGAAGAAAACTATGAAGCAACTTCATTACAAGTTGCTATTGAAAGTGATTCTTGTAAAAACTATGTGGGTCAAGTTGTTAAAAATGTAGAAGTTAAAGATTCTCCATTATGGTTACAAACAAGACTTATGAATTCTGGTATTCGTCCAATCAATAATATCGTAGATATTACAAACTACGTACTATTAGAGTTTGGTCAACCAATGCATGCTTTTGACAAAGACCTAGTAGGAGATAAAATCGTAGTTCGTGATGCTAAAGAAGGTGAAGTTCTTGAAACTCTTGATGGAGAAGAGAGAAAATTACAAACAACTGACTTAGTAATTACTGATGGTTCTCATGCGATTGCTCTTGGTGGAGTAATGGGTGGTAAAAATACAGAAGTAAGTGAAAAAACTAAAAACATTATTTTAGAATCTGCGTATTTTAATCCTACATCAGTACGTCGTACTTCTGCAGCGCACGGATTAAGAAGTGATTCTTCTGCAAGATTCGAAAAAGGAATTGATCCTAATATGCAAAAAGCAGCACTTACTCGTGCAGTAGAATTAATTTTAGAATTATGTCCGAATGCTGTAGTTGAAAGTTCTGTTGGAGTAGTAAATAAAGAAGAAGAAAAAGTTGTAGAAATTTCAACTTCTTATATCAACAACTATCTTGGAATTACTCTATCAACTGAAGAAATTGTGGCTATTCTTGAAGGTTTAAGTTTTTCAGTAAAAGTAACAGGAGAAAACTTAGTTGTTAAAGTACCGACAAGAAGACCTGATATTTCTATTAAACAAGATTTAGTAGAAGAAGTTATTCGAATTTATGGATATGATAATTTAGCTTCAACATTACCAAAATTCTCTAAAACTACTAAAGGTGGATTAACTTATTCACAAAAAATGGTTCGTGATTTACGCGCAGTATATGCTAGCTTAGGATTCAACGATACAATTAATTACTCATTGGTATCTGAAGAAGAAGCAACGGGGTATACTTTAGAAAATCACCACAAAGTAAGATTATTAATGCCTATGACTGAGACTCACTCGACTTTACGTCAAAGTTTAGTTCCGGGATTATTAAATACTGTTCAATACAACGTAGCTAGAAAACAAAAAGATCTTAAATTATTAGAAATTGGTCGTGTATTCTTCGGAAGTGGGGATGATAATATTCAACCGAAAGAAACATTATATTTAAGTGCGGCTTTAACTGGAGAAGAAAGAGCAACTAAATGGCTTAAAGAAAGCAGTACTCTAGATTTCTTCGCGGCTAAAGGATACTTAGAAGTAGTATTTGAACGTTTAGGGTTAGAAGAAAAAGTTACTTATAAAAAATCTACACTTGAAGGTATGCACCCAGGTCGTTTCGCAGAAGTTTACTTGGGGGAAAAACGTATTGGATTTATCGGAGAAGTTCATCCGCAAGTTGCTGATAAACTTGGATTAAATACTACATATGTATTTGAAATTAATTTAGATGAAGTAATTTCAGAAAGTAAAGTTAAACCTAAATATGAGGAAGTAACAAAATACCCTGAAATCACTCGTGATATAGCCATGTTAGTTGACGTTAAAGATGAATATCAAAATATTTATAATGTAATTGAATCTGTAAATAGTAGATTGATTACGAATGTAGAATTATTTGATTTATATGCTGGTGTTGAATTATTAGCTGGTAAGAAATCATTAGCTCTAACAATTACTTATAGCGATAAACAAAAAACTTTAACAGATGAAGAAGTGACAGCGGTTCATGAAAAAGTACTAGCTGCACTTACAGCGTATGGAGCAATTATTAGGTAGGTAGTCTATGATTACACAAATAATATTATTTTGTATTTTAGCATATGTAATTGGTTCTATACCATTTGCATTAATCGTAGGAAAAGTATTTTATAATACTGATATTAGAACATTAGGAAGTGGAAACTTAGGTACAACAAATACTTTCAGATGCCTTGGTAAAAAGGCTGGAGTAACGGTTTTTATCTGTGATGTTTCTAAGGGGATAGTAGCGACATTTCTTCCAACTTTGATGCTTGGTAGAGTTGATTACTTATCAATATTTGGAGCTTTTGCAATGATAGGGCATGTGTTTCCTATCTTTGCGAACTTCAAAGGTGGGAAAGCTGTTGCGACTGGATCAGGCGTGTTTATCTTCCTATATCCAATGTTAAGTTTATTATTATTAGCTATATTCTTTTCAACACTATTTTTAACTGGTTATGTTTCATTAGGAAGTATTCTAATCAGTTTAACTGCTATCGGATATCTTGGCTTTTTTGAAGCTGGTATTGATAAATGGGTTATGATGGTTATGTGTGTATTTGTAATTTATATGCATAAAAAGAATATAAAAAGATTATTAAACGGAACAGAAAATCAATCGAAATTAAAAATAAAAAGGGGAACAAAGAATGACAAAAATCATTAGTGGGACTGAACTTGCTAAGAAATTGCGAGGAGAAATTAAAGAGGAAGCAACTGCTTTAAGAGAAAGAGGGATTGAACCAACTCTTGCGGTTGTGTTAGTCGGAGATAATAAAGCGTCAAGAAGTTATGTTAATTCTAAACATAAAGCTTGTATTGAAAATAATATTAATTCAATAAAAATAGAATTACCTGAGGAAATTTCTACTGATGATTTATTAACTGAAATTGAAAAATTAAATAACGATGAAAAAGTTCATGGGATTTTAGTGCAGTTACCGTTGCCAAAACACGTTGATGCTGAAAAAGTATTAAATGCTGTAAGTCCGGATAAAGATGTTGATGGATTTCATCCAATTAATGTAGGTAAGTTAGTGATTGGAGAAGCTAAACTTATTCCATGTACTCCACTTGGAATTCTAGAGATGATTAAATCTACTGGAGAAGAAATCTCTGGTAAACTTGCATTAGTAATAGGTAGAAGTAATATTGTTGGTAAACCAATTTCAACTTTACTTTTACAAAATAATGCAACTGTAATAACAGCTCACTCTAGAACTAAAGATTTAGAATCTTTAATTGAACAAGCTGACATTATTGTTAGCTGTGTTGGAGCTGCGCATTTCTTAAGTGGAAAAGAAAAAGTAAAACCAACATGTACTATTATCGATGTTGGAAATAACTATAAAGATGGTAAGTTGGTTGGAGATGTAAATCTGGATGAATTTATTGATAAGGTTGCTTATATTTCTCCTGTTCCAGGAGGAGTAGGACCTTTAACAATCACAATGTTAATGAGAAATACGTTAACTGCCGCTTATGATTTACTAGCTAAATAATTTCAACAATATATAGTACTTTTTGAGATTATATTTATTTGAAATGTTTATTAAATAATGATACAATAATATATTGAATAAGAATGCATTGTTTTTATTGATATATAGACTTATA
>NZ_CABFLN010000035.1 GCF_901873445.1 Gemella haemolysans | reverse complement strand
TGTACCGACCCCAAAAAGTTAGACCAAAAAATCTAACTTTTTGGAGGTCGGTATTTTTATGACTAAATATAATTTTGAATTTAAAAAGAAAGTAGTACTAGAGTATATAAATGAAAGTATAAGCATAAGATCGTTAGCGAAAAAGTATGCTATAAAATCTCATAATAATATTGAAATTTGGGTTACCAAATATAAGAAATATGGAGATGAAGGGTTATATCGTTCAAGAAAAAATGAAGAATATCCTTTCGAAAAAAAGATATATGTTGTAGAATTATACTTAACAAGTGAACTCTCATACAATGACTTAGCTTTACAAGAAGGTATAAATAATCCAGCACTTATTTATAACTGGGTTAATCGCTTTAGAGTAGCTGGTCCTGATGCATTGAGAGAACGAAGGAAAGGTCGGAAAATCTTAATGGCTAAATCAACTAAAAAGTTAAGTAAGGAAACAACAAGTCAAACCACAAATGATAATATATCTAAAGAATATGTAAAAGAATTAGAAGATCAATTACTACAACTAAGGATAGAAAATGCATTTTTAAAAGAAGCGAGGAGATTGCGTTTAGCGGAAGAAGCAGAAATGAAAAGAAGGCGCGAATTATAAGCAGTCTCCGAGGAGAATTCATACTTAAAGACCTTCTTTTATATGCGAAAATGCCAAAAGCAACATATATGTACTGGCAGAAGAGATTCGATAGAGTTAATCCAGATAAAGAAATTGAAGAGAAAATATTAGAAATAAGAAAGAATAACAAAGATTATGGTTATAGACGTATATATGGTGCGTTACGTAATTTAGGATATAT
>NZ_CABFLN010000034.1 GCF_901873445.1 Gemella haemolysans | reverse complement strand
CTGATATATATTATTAATATATACTTCTTTAGAACTGTTTTGATACTGTTCTAATTTTTCAAAAAAAGTTAATTTCACTTATTTTCTCCTTAAGAATTTATTCATTTACTAGTATATCATATATCTACTTATTTTTCAGTTGATATAATAATTTCCAGCAAAAATAACTTAAAACAAAAACTCGAATCCAGATTATCCCAGACTCGAGTTTTATTATTATTTAGTTTACATATTCAAAGGTAAGAGACATAGATACATTCTTTCTATCATAATTATCTCAGCACCTTTTGACCTTCTCTACTTAATATTAAAGTTTTTCAGTACAATACTAAATGTAGTTAAATTATGCAGTAACGCTAGTAAGTTAGATGGCAATACGTTTATTAGCCCTAGGAATATTAGTGAACTATTAATCGATACCGTACTTTTAACGTTATTACTCATCTGCGCACGTAGTGTTTTTGAAACATCCGATAATAGTAATAATGAGTTAAGTGAATCTGATTTTAGAACGACATCACTAATTTGTTTCGAAAGATCGGCACTTTCGCTCATAACGATACTTACATCACTTTCTGATAGTGCTGCTGAATCGTTTAGACCGTCACCTATCATAAGTACGCGACGCCCTTTTTCTTTTTCACTCTTAATGTACTCAAATTTTGTAACTGGAGTCATACTTGTATATACTTCATCGAAAGTTACATCATTTAAGATTTTCTTCGTTCTTACTTCGTTATCCCCTGTTAATAAGACAACTTTTTTACCGTTATTTCTAAGTTCAGTTAATACCTCATTCGCTTCATCTCTTAGTGGTATATCTACACAGAAGATCGAAATTAGTTGTCCTTTATACCCTAAGAATAATAAGTTATACTGTTCTTGTTTTTCAGCAATTATTTGTTTTTGTTCGTCTGTAACAACTACATTTTCATCTTTTAGTAATTGTCTACTTCCGATAACAACTTTTTCTCCATCAATATGAGAAACTATACCTTTTGATGCGATGTGATATAATTCTGTGTGCATTTCTTCATGCTCAATTCCATCTTCTTCAGCCTTACTCACAACAGCACTAGCAATCGGATGATAGATATGTTCTTCTAAGCACGCTCCGATTTTTAATACTTCTTCATAAGAATATCCATAAAATGGTAGTACTTCTTGAATATATGGTTTAGATACCGTTATTGTTCCTGTTTTATCAAAAACAAATGTATCGATATCCTCATATTTATCAAGAGTTACGGAGTTTTTAACTACTATCTTCTTATCGATTAAGTTTTTAATTGTAGTTAGATACGCCACCGGTGTTGATAATTTCAATGCGCATGAATAATCAACTAACAGGAATGAAATTGCTTTAGCAAATGATCTAGTAAATAAATACGTAAGTCCCATCGCTAAGAAATTGTATTTTACAATGCTATCAGCTAATTTTATATATTTGTAGTGGTATGTGTCTTCTCTACTTTCAGAATCTTTCATCAATTGGATAAGATGATGAATACGACCATTAACCTGTGGATTTTCGACTTTAATCTTAACTTCACCGTTAACAACTATCGTATTAGAATAAACTTTATCTCCGATATTTTTGACAATTGGGAAACTTTCTCCTGTTAGCGAACTTTCATCAACACTAGCACCCTCGGTCATCACGATACCATCGAATAGAATTTCATTTCCTTCTGAAACTAGAATTACATCATCTTTTCTAACTTCTGAACAAGTTACTTTTCTATTACCTTCTTCTTCAACAAGCCATACTTCTTTATCCATAGAAGTTAAACTTTGTTCGAGAACTTTTACAGATTTTTTCTCAGACCAATTATTAAGTGACTCTCCTAGTTCTAAAATAAACATAATAGAACTTGCTGTATCTCTCGCACCTGTCGCTAATGATACAAGAATTGCCGCAGAATCAAGTGTTTCCATAGTAACTTGCTTGCGTGCTAGTAGTTTTAATGTGTCTTTCAAATATACCGAAGCTTTCCACCATGTATGAATCGCTCTTAATGGAAGTGGTACGAATAATTTCGACATTGCACGCCAAAACATAGCATCCATTATTATCGAATAAGGACTTTCCTCAGCTTTAGCTACTGGATTCTCATAACAATTTTTTACTTTTTCTTTATCAACTAGTTTAAAGAATTCTTGTAAACAACTGCTACTTCCTTCTTTAAAAATAACAACAAAAGTGTACTCATCTTGATAAAAGTCCACTTTTTTTATGTTTTCGATTTTGGCTGCTCGTTTTTTAAAATATACTTTCACATCTGGTGTTAAGCAAAAATCAGCTCTAACCCTAGCTCTGACACTTGATAGATGTAGTATTTTAAAATCCATCTTATTTTGCCTCTAATTCTTGAAGATTGCTTTCTCTTTTTTCTTTTTCGTATAAGTCTTTAGCATCTGCCACTATATCATCAGCATGTTGCTTGATGTTTGAAACAGTTCCTTCTACTCCATCTTTTGCTTTATATAATTTTGATAAAACAACTGAGTAACCTTTCTTAGCATCTTTACTTGCTAAAAGTTTAAGACCGAAAGTCCCGAATGCTACTCCTCCTGCAAATACCCCTGGTGTTTTAAGCGCTGCTTTAGCAACTTTTAACGCTTTAATTGACATATTCAATTCCTCCTTATAAATACATTATTATAATTCAATTATACCACTTTACTAATTATATGTAAATCTAAAGATATCAAGCTTTCATCTGTCATTTTTAATATTTTATCAATGTTTTGACTCTGAAACATTTTTACTTTTCCTTAAACTTGTATAGTCAAAAATTCAATGTTTTATTTTCTTACTGATAATTTTACAACCCTTGTCCTTACAGTATTTAGATAGATATTTATTTTTTTCTTTAGAAAAATTAACTCTAAAATTATATATTTTCTAATATTCCCTCACGCAACTTAACTCACCATGGTAATTTTTCTTCTCTATACTGTAGTAAACATAGTTGTTTATCAATGTGCAACATATAATTATTATTTATATTTTCTATCTTTTTTCAACATTAGAAATTCAGTTCTCTCACTACATATTTGTGTTAAAAATGTTTTTAATCAATCGATAGACTATTTATGTTATAATAACTATGTTAAAGAATGAGGATAATTCGACAAAATCGGTTTCTCCAAAATCACGATTTTCGAACCACCCTCTTTAAGATTAGAAAAATAGACTATACCTATAATAAGGAGAAACTTATGATTTATATTATTGGACTTGGACCGAATGATAGTTCAAACATTAAAGAAAATATTAAAAAACTTTTATTAAATAACACGAATGCTATGGTCATAGCACGTACTAAGGAACATCCTGCGATTTCTTTCTTAGAAGAAAACAACATCAAATTTGAAACTTGCGATAGATTTTATACAGAAAGTGAAAATTTCGAGAATACTTATAACGGTATTGCAAATTATGTTCTTGAACTTTCTGAAAATAGCGATGTAATGTATCTTGTTCCTGGGCACCCGATGGTTGCAGAGCTAACTACTCAACTTCTAATAAACAGTGATGAAAACGTAAAAATCGTTGGTGGCGAGAGCTTTTTAGATTCATGCTTCAATGCAGCACAATTCGATCCCGTAGAAGGATTTTCTCTTGTAGATGCTACTGCATTAGAAACTCTAAGACAGGTTAACCCCCTACAACATCTGCTTATAACACAATGTTATGACGATTTAACTGCGGCTAATGTATCAGATGAGCTTATGTCTTTCTATCCTTACGACCATGAAGTTAAAGTTATCGAGCAAGCTGGTGCTGAAGACGAAAAAATTTATACTGCACCTCTACACGAACTCTCAGCTGCAGTTGGTGAAGACGTAAATAACCTACGTGCTTTATACATTGCACCATTAAAAGATGGTCTTAGCTTTAATATTAAAGATTACACTAAAGATTTCGATGAAAATGATGACACTACAGAAACTGATTTAGTAGAAAAATTAGAGAGACTTGTCGCAGGTCTTAAAGCTAACCTTGATAGAGAAGAAGACTATACAAGTGATAATTCGAAACTGCTAGCTGAAATTATCAATACATCACTTGACTTTACAATCGCTAGCGATAACTACTACGAACTTAATGACATTCTTTCTGAAATGAAAGCAGATAGACAAAAATAATTTTATAATAAGGACATTAATATGGATAAGGTATTAGCTTTTAGCAAAAAATTATTAAAAGAAGTTATAGATAAAAACTCAATCGTCGTTGATGCTACTGCTGGAAATGGGAATGATACACTGTTTCTGGCAAAAACTTCAGCGAAAAAAGTTTATGCATTCGACATTCAACAATTGGCAATAGAAAATACAACAAACCTTATTAAAGAAGCAGAACTAACTGATAAATGTGAGATTGTTCTTGATTCTCATTTTGAATTCGATAAATATATAGATGAGAAAGTTCGTGCTGTTGTCTTTAATCTAGGATATCTACCAAATGCTGATCACGAGATTACAACACTAGCTGAGACTACACTTGCGACTATTAAGAAATTTTTATTACATCTAGAAATCGGTGGCAGAATCGTCATTGTTGTCTACTGGGGACATGAAAATGGTAAGGTAGAGAAAGAAGCATTGTTAAATGAACTCCAAAACCTTGACCAAAAAGAAGCCGAAGTGCTAATTTATCAATTTATAAATCAGAAAAACAATGCACCATTTATTATTGCGATTGAAAAAAGAAAGGAAATTTCATGCGAGAAATAGAAATAGAATTTAAAAACTTACTGACAAAAGAACAATATGATGCATTATATGAAAAATACAACCTAAGTAATTCTGAAGAAATAATTAACAAAAATTTCTACTATGATGATGCAGATGAAAGTTTCAAGAAAATCGGAGCTGCACTAAGAATTCGATATACTAACAAAAAAACAGAGATTACTCTAAAAATAAAAGGTGAAACTCAAAACGTTGAAATAAACGTACCACTTGATGAAAGACATCCGAAAGAACCAACGGTACTACCAATTTTACCAAACGAAATTATTTCCGAGCTAGAGCGAATGAACGTAAAAATTAAAACTCCGATGCTAATTCAAAAAATAGAAACTTTAAGACATGAAATAACTTTAGAAGAAGGATTACTAGTTCTTGATAAAACAACATTTATCAACGATATTGTCGATTATGAACTAGAATTCGAAACTAAAGATTACGGATCAGGACTAGCTGCATTTGAGAAACTATTAGAAGAAAATAATATAGATAAAAATCCAGCAAAACCAAAAATAGCAAGAGCTGTTGAATATTCAAAACGTTAACCTAAATAACTATTAAAACAACCTCCCTTATGCGATTTACTTAAAATAATAGGTTTTATGTAATTTCATACAGGAGGTTTTTATTATAACTTATTATGGGTGTGAGGGGGCACTTACACCCTAATCTCAAAATGGAAATTTTTACTGTTTTTTCCATTTTGGATTACTTTTCCAAGCCCAAAATGGAATTTCTCCTGTTTTTTTCCATTTTAAATTGATTTTATAACCTCAAAATGGAAATTTCGACCCTTTTTTCCATTTTGAATTTATTTTATGACCTCAAAATGGAAATTTTGCCTGTTTTTTCCATTTTGAATAACAAAAAAATCTAGGAAACTATGAATCACTTTTGATTCACTTCCCAGATTTTTTATTTTTTGTATATACAACAATACTAAACAAATTGTTGGTTGGAGTTTTTTTATATGCAGTCGACGACAAATTGTACTCTTTCTCCAAAAAAACTCTAGTCTTCTTTAAACTTAACACCGTTATTTTTTAATTTTTGGATAACTGTAGCTCCTATTCCACCTAGTTTTTTCAGCTCTTTTTCCGTATAAGATTCGAGTATTTCTTTATTATATAATTCAGCATCGATAAACTTGTTTAATTGTCTTTCCATACCAGAAAAAACAGGATCTTTTTTCATCATTTCCTTAGAAATGTTCCAACGTCCTTCCACTATCAGAATTACTCTGTTTTCTAATTCTTCTTTATAGAATTTCTCTAACAATTCATAATGGTATTTACTAGTTAGGTAATCTTTAGCTATATTAGCTGCAAAATGCATTTCAAAAGCTTCTGTTTTTTGCAAATCCTTTTCATCTTGCAGAGTTCCCTCTATAAAGCTTTCAACTTTTTCAAAACCACCTTTAAAGATAATACCAGTATATTTATTAAGTTCTTTAAGCTTCGTCATATAATAGTGAGCTTCATCGAATTTATCTTGATTTATACTAAAGATGCTTAATAGTAATAATGTAGGTTCTGATTCTAAATAATCGAAACGTTTAATATGATCTCTCATCAAATCATCTCTATTTAGACGAACATAAACATGCGTCAATTCGTCTGTAACCTCAGAAAAATCTGAAGGACTAGCTTCTAACAAAAGCCTATATAATTTCGCAGCTTCTTCGTACATACCTGCTTTAACATAATACCCCGCAAGAGCATCCGCTAATATCATCTCTTCAGTATCTTCATCACTTTCTGAATATAAAATATCCTCTCCAAGCTCAATAGCCATCTCTATACCACTGTGATTTTCCTCATGCAGTTCTCGTAAGGCATTAACCTTGTCAAAAACACTCATATCACTGTCATCAATCGCATCAACAATATCACCAAGAGGTCCATCTATATCATAGCCATCTTCCACCATATTATAAATATGCTCAAAAACCTCGATAGCATCTTCTCTATTAGAAAAATGTTCTCCCTCAGTTTTTAAAAACTCTTTAAGCAATAATTCAAATTGTTTGTCACGTTTTACCATAAGTCATCCTCCATTAGCTCCATCTGGATATCAAACTCACTATCATCAGCAAACATTACACCATTCATATGCAAGTTTCTGATTGTTCCCTTACCTAAACCTTTTATTTTCAAAAACTCAGCCTTAGTAATCTCTAAGAAATCTTCTTTTGTTAATAAAAAGTTCGCATGCATAATTTTTAATTCTGTATCTCGAATAGCCATAAATGATCTATCTCGTTTCATATCAGTAACTGTTATTTCCTTACGATTCGCATATTTATCCAAATCATCTCCAATAACATATTCACTTTCTCTTATATGCATTAAGAAATCAAAATAGTACTCCTTACTTAAGAAATAATCGAATTTCATAACAGTATTAAGAGCTTCTAAATACCTACAATCATCGTCCGTACTAAACTTGATTAACTTAGGATTAGTTATTCTATCTAAAACATCAGAAATATATTTATTAACTTTAATCAATTTGTTGAAAAATGCAACAGCCTCTTTCTCTTCTCCCTGCATCAAATGGTAAAAAACTTTTGATAATAAAATGACCTCATCATCATTTTTACCATGTTTATTCGCAAGTTTATAGTAACGATTAATCTCTGTAAAATCATTTAATATAAGACTTGCTACTACAAAATTGTGATACATCGGCATCATAACTTCATTATCCATATCTAAAATGAAATAAAACGGCTTATAAGCATTCTGAACCTTATTGTATAACTTATTACCTAAATAAAATTCTGCAAGATGATGACAGACTCTCAGATATAGATAATTAATCGGGAATAGCTTACCATCAACAAAGCCTTCTTCAAAATTGTAAGCTTCATCTCTTAGTCGTATTAATCTTAATTCTGTTTCATATTCCGTACAATCTTTACTAACTATTTCCCAGGCCCTAGCATCCACATTATACTTAGATAAATCTATAGCCTTTTTTACATTAAATGCATATTTAGGATCTTCAAAATTCTCGATAAATTCCGAAAAAAGTTTCATCGATTCATTAAAATCAGACTCAATCTTTTTAGAAGAGAACTGTATTTCACCATAACCTTGATTGAGATTAAAATCTCTATACTTACTGCTTCTTATTCCTGCATATCCTTTTCTATCAACAGAAAATTTTATAATTTTTTTATTATTCATGCCTGTTCCCTCCTTTGATATTTTAAGTAATTCTATAAAATTTACAGCGATTCTAATCGTCGTCTTTTGTAAGAAAATCTTTATAAAATCGACTACCTCTTCATCCCCATTCTACATCAAAATGCAATATAATACAAACATAACAGTTAAAAAACACCTAAAAATAAAATACTAAAAAACTTTAAATATATGACTATCTCTGATTTTTAGTAAAAAAGGGAGCAACTCTAATGTCGCCGTTACAAAATTCGATATAGAATGCGAAATCTACATGAGAGCACTTGATATAGAAAAACAAAGATTAAATTTATTTAGAATGGAAATGCTAGGAGCAAAAATTCACGCAGCCCAAGAAGGAGAAAAAACTCTAAAAGAAGCTGTTGATGCTCTCCTTCTATTAACTAGAACTGCAGGAATTATCACAGCAATCGAAAGTCCACACGCTCTTGCAGAAGTAATCAGACGTGCTCCAAAACTAGATAAAGATAAAGTAATTATCGTTAACGTATCTGGACGTAGAGACAAAGATGAGAGCGACTCAAAAATCGTGATTTCGTAGAAACAAGATTTTGTCGAATCACCTCCGCACAGTTTATTAGATATCTAAAAAGTTTTCCTAAAGCGAATTTAGATATCAATAAATCACTGCGTCTATGAGTTGTCATATACATTTTGTTAAAATTTAGGTCTTTTGGGTCAACCCCTCAGAAAATAGAAATAAATAATATAAATAAAGAAATATTTAATACTATCACTTAAGATACATTTAAACATTTCTTTTATTACTAAAAATTAATTTCCATATCATTGTTAACAACACAGAAAAATATAGAAAACAAACACAATATAAATTATTTAGAATCTAATATACAAGTTTTATCAATTTTTATAATCTCACAAAAATTATAAATGATATTTGCGACTACCCTATTATTTTATAAATCGTAATAATTAAACCAAATACTACTCCACTAATTAAAATAATATTTGTAATTAAGTCTTCATTCTTTTCTTTATTCTCTTTATTTTCTTGCAAATTATTTCTCCTTTTCTAAATTCTATAGTAATTTTATTTTTACAAACTTCTATTTTAAAAAGTATACTACAAAAAACACCAATAACAAAATAGAAACAAATAATACTAAAACATCGCATACTAGCTTTTCTAATATGCGATGTTATTTTTATTATTTTTTAAATTTCTTATGTAATTCTGTATAGAATAATAGTCCTATTAATGTTAAGGCTATTCCTCCCACAGCTAATGATGTTTGTGAAATTAGAGTACTTACTAAAGTATACACCCCACCAAGAATTGCTATTATCGGAACAATTGGATATAGAGGTACTCTATATGGTCTTTCTAATTTTGGTTCTTTTTTACGTAATATAATTACCGCAAGGAATGTTGCCGTATAGAAGAACCACATTACAAATACTAATAAGTCAGTTAACATATCAAAACTACCTGTTAACATCATTAAGAATGCTATTACTAAAAGTAATAATCCTGCATTCACTGGCACAGCGCCTTTGTTTAACTTCGTCCATACATTTTTAAATGGAATCTGTTCACTTTTCGCCATTGCATAAGGTACTCTAATTCCAGCCATTGAGAATCCGTTAATTGCTCCATATACACTGATTAATATTCCAATAGTGATAATTTTACCACCAATACCACCGAACAACTTCGCAGCTACTTCACTTGCTACAGTTTGATTACCTGCAACATGATCTAACGGTAAAGTCAAAAGATAAGCTACATTTATAAGTACATATACTGCCATAACAACAGCAAGTCCTAAGAAGATTGCTCTTGGCAAATCTTTTTTAGGATTTTTCATCTCTCCTGCGATACTTCCTACATTTGTCCACCCTTCGTATGCGAACATCGCAGCAAGTAATGCTCCACCTAGTCCACTAGCAAATGAAGTATCTTTCCCCGCTTCAATAGGTAATAATTGTAACGGTTGTGAATCACTTTGGAATAATCCAAATCCAATAATCACTATTAATGGAATCAATTTACAAATAGTAGCTACTGTTTGAATTACCCCACCAATTTTCCCACCTAAAAAGTTTAAAAACATTAATGATGCCGCTGCTGCAAAGGCTATAGGTAAGTGCCACGCTTTATCTAAATTTAATAAATTTAAAACTTGTGTAGAGAAAATAACAGCAAGAGCCGCTATCATCGCAGGGAAATAAATTACCGACTGCGCCCATCCTAGTAAGAACGCTGCAGTTTTCCCATAAGTTCTTTCTATCCAAACGACCATCCCTCCTACTTCAGGAATAGATGCCGCAAGCTCTGCAACGGTAAGTCCTGCACAAATTGTAATAATTCCAGCAAGAACCCAAGCAAGTAGCCCTAAACTCATCGTCCCAGTTGTCTTATAAATTACTGCTGCCTTAAAGAATACCCCTGCCCCGATTACTGAGCCTATAACTGTCATAAAAGCCGGCATGAAACCTATCGTTCTTTTCAACTCATTCATAAGAATAACCTCCTTATTTTATAATTTTCCATTTTTATATTATACCTTTTTATTAGATAAAAAGAAAAAAGAAAAGACTCAAAATTTGAATTTTTTGAATCTTTTCTTCAGTATATTCTCCTACTTCCCAAATAATAATTTGAAGAAGTTTAATTTTTGACCATATCTTAATGTTGCTAGTCTATATACTCTAACACTTGCAAATGCCACAAGTAATGTAGTTACAGCTAATATACCATAAGATAATCCTAATTCTTGAATAGAAACATGGCTTATTGCATAACGTGTAAACATTACAAAGTATGATGTGAATGGAACATATGATAAAATCTCTGCAATTTTAGTATCTCCACTTGAACCCATAATATAGTAATTCGCAAAGAATGCACCCATAAATGTTAACATCGGTAAAGTTATCGCTCCGTTGACATCTTCAATTTTACTAACTAATGAAGCGAATGCCGCATACATGAACATAAACATTACAAAGCCAGTTAAAGCAAACAGTAATCCGACACCAAGGACTTTCAAGTCTATGTTTTCTATAATATGTTTAATATTATCGCTATATCTAGAACCATTAATTTTTAGACCTGCAAATAAACCACCTATGATTAATCCCATTTGAATAAGTACTGCAACTGATAAAGCTAGTACTTTTCCTAAAATTAACGTTCTAGGATTTACAGTGACTACTAATAGTTCCATAGCTCTATTACTTTTTTCTTTAACAACATTTGTTGCAACTACACTACCAAATTGAACTACCGTCATATAGACAATGAATGTAAGAGCATAAACTACTACAACATTTACTACTTGTGTCTGAATATCAGAATCTCCACTTACGTTCACAGGTACAGGTTGAGGAAGATGTGCTTTTACGTTAGTTACTTTATCATAATCTAAACCATTTTGTTTATAGACTAATTTTTCTACATTCTTTCCAAAAGCTTCTTTGAATTCACTGCTACCTTTACTAAAGATAGATTGTCTAGATAAATATTCATAACTGTCTTTAGTTAAGACGATACCTTCATCTAATTTTTTATCTTTAATGTCTTTTTCTAAATCCTCTTTACTATCATATTTTTTAGCTTCTTTTAGATCTTCTAATTTAATATTTGCATCTTTTACAACATATGCACTACGATTGAAATTATCATTGCTATCACCTTTGAAAAGATTACTGTTCGCAATTGATGGTACAAATGTTATACCTATAGCGATAACGAAGTATATTGCCATAATAACTTTTGTCGCTTTCTTTGCGAAAAATTGTTTTAACTCAAAATTAAATACTGTACTAAAATTCTTCATAACTACTTACCTACCTGTTCTTTGAAAATCTCTTCTAACGTTGGTTTATAAAGTTTAAATTCTTCTATATTAAAGCTGCTCCCTGCAAGTTTTGCTAATAGTTCTTTTTTAGATCCCTCTTCTTTAAAATCCAGAAGTACTCCCTCTGGTACTAATGAGTATTCGATACCTAATGGTATAGATCTTAGATTAGCGAGCAACTCTTCTTTTCCTAAATTACTAACACTCAAGATCATTTTTCCATGTCCTAGTTGTTTTTTAATATAATCTAGATTTCCACTTAAAGTAATTTCCCCTTTTTCTAGTATATTAATGTCTTCACAGAATGTTTCTACAACTGGCATTTGGTGAGATGAGAAAATAACTAGTTTATCTTTTTTGATAAAGTCTGTAATTATTTCTTTTAACTTCGATACGTTCACCGGATCAAGTCCACTGAATGGTTCGTCAAAAACAAGAATATCTGGGTCATTCATAACACTTTGAATAATTTGAATTTTTTGTGCATTACCTTTAGATAATGTTTTTAGTGCTTGTTTATTATCTTCTAATTCGAAGTACTCTAACCATTTTTTCGCTTCTGTTTGTGCTGCTTTCTTCTTCATTCCTTTTAACATTCCGAAGTACGTAAGCTGATCTACTAGTCCAACACCATCGTACATTCCACGTTCTTCTGGTAAATATCCAATTTTTACCTTACTGTGATCTAGAGGTTTTCCGTCTAATAAAATCTCACCTTTATCTGGCTTGAATATATCTAACAAAATTCTAAAACTTGTAGTTTTACCACTACCATTTCGTCCTAAATATCCGTTAGCTACCCCACTTTTCGCTGTGAAGCTAACTCCCTTAAGAACTTTTTTATTACCAAAACTCTTCTCTACATTTTTAAATTCTAAAATCATAGCTCTTACCTCATTTCCTAACTTATTAAAAGTTATATCCCTTTTTTATTCGTCATTATTTTTTATTTCTTTTGTTAACTTGAAATATTTCGGTAAAAACATTCCAAGTCCACCTATACAGTAACCAAATATACCACCTATTAATCCACCTATTAACATGGCTAACACATCAGGTATTCCACTATTAATTACCCATTTAATATTAGTAAAATACAATACCCCTACTATGCTTATTAAAATAAATAAAACTATATATCTTAACAATCTATATTTAACAATTTCTAATTCCGTCTCGGTATCAGTATATATCGGATAAGAACTCGAAGTCCCTTCAGCTAGCCTAAACAAATTATAAAATTGAAACTTATGAAGCTTCCAACCAGTTGCTTTATAATACTCTTCTATCTCTGGTGTAAAGTTTTTATCAAAGATAAACTTATATTGCTTATCACTAGTCTCTGAAACTTTCTTCATTCTGATTGCCACTATAGCCTCTTTATCGTATTCATATCCCCTAGCAGCAAGGTAATTCATTTTATCCGCTACTTTGTCATAACTTATAAATACCGGAACATATTTATACTTCATAAATTCAATCCTTTCTTCTCTTTAAAAATAAATATTTTATAAAGAATGCTATATTTACACCACCTAGTCCTAAAGCAAAACCAAAAGACATTCCTGAAATAAAGTCAATTACTACAAATGGCATTAAAAATTTATTTATTATATGCGTCACCAAAGCTATAAGAAAACACCCTAACATGATTTTCGCATTAAATCTTATTCTATATAGCCACATGTATTCTTCACTCAAATTATCTGTATATAGTGTAATTGCCGTAGGTTCACCACGTAATATTTGCCAGAAAAAACTATTTCTAACTACTCTCCAACCGTTAAACTTATAGAAATCTTCACGTTCAGAATCGAACTTTTTATCATATACCAATTCGTATTTATAGTTAATTTTTTCTCCTTTTTCTAATAAAATGAAGAATCCTAGAAACTTTTTAAAATGCCAACCCTTAGCGCTATATCTTTCTAACTTTCTCATGAGTCTTTTATTTGTTAAAGCGAATGTATGTGTCACCTTATATTTACTCATCACTTCCACCACCTATAAACTTCTTAGCTACATCCAGTAAAAACTGTCGAAGTTTTAAATTTTTCTCCAAAACTTCCATACCTTTTGGAGTAATATGATATTCTTTTTTCGAATTGTCGATTTCCTTATCTTCTATCCAGCCAACAGAAACCATTTTTCCTAAAGTCGTATACATTGTCGCAGGGCCGATAATAATATTATTATCTGTGATTTCTGCCACCTTTTGCATTATCAAGTATCCATGAATAGGTTCTGTCAAAACTAGAAGTGTAAAAAATATACTATCCGTTAATTCACCCGTTTCATAAGGGCTTAACTTTGCCATTTTATCCCTCCTAACTTAATTAGAGATAATTTTTATTTATATCAATCATCGATATATCTATCTTTGATATAATTATATATCTATCATTGATATAAGTCAATAGATTTTTTATTATTTTCATAAAAAATATTGGATAAAAATATCCTTCTTATTTATAACCTATATTATTTATTACAGATATTTTAAAAATAGACTTATAA
>NZ_CABFLN010000033.1 GCF_901873445.1 Gemella haemolysans | reverse complement strand
TGTAATTTAATTAATATAAACGCAGCTAATAAGTTTGCTATAATTCTTGCTATAGTAATTGTATAGTTTACAACCTCGGAAATTATAGGAGATACTTTCTCTCCATTAAAATAGTGGTCCGTAATTTGTTTTGATAAGTTCGATCTTGCAACCCAGTTAGTAGCAAACACTACATATGCTGTGATTAAGAGATATACCTTGCCTTCGAGTAGCCGAATTCGATGATAATTCCATTAATATACCTCTTTCTTATTTTTTCTAAAAGTAATACAACCTCTTATTGTTATAATACTGTTTTTTATACATTAATAGTTTAATATAATTATCATGAAAATACAAGAAAAATATCATTTACATTTCGTTTTCATAGAAATATTTTCAAAATAAAAAAAGACTAATATCAAAGTATTAAGACTCATCAAAAAATCGGACTGATTTTTTCCATCAGTCCTAAATTTTGTAGAACCCTTATTAATATATAAAAAATATCGACTGAAACTCAATTATTTCAGTCGATATTTTTTATTATCCTGTGATTTTTTTAATAACAGTTTCTAAGACTTTTATTTGCTCTTTTAATTCTTCTTTTGATGCATCATTATTCAATAACTTATTCGCTAAGGCTCTCGCTTTTTTATATTCTGATTTTAATTCTGGTGTAACTCGAGAAAATTGTTCATTTTTTCTTAAATCATTATCTACTAATTTTTGTAATTTAGTTCTTAACTGTTCAACTGATTCTACAATATTCTCTTCAGTAGCAGATTCTTTCCCTTCGTTATTATTTAAATTATCTATTTCAGATATCATCGCCTTTAAGACATCTACTGTAGTTGCCTCTTTAATTCTCTTAATATATTTATTCTTATCTTGAATAAATTCTGAATTCAACACTTTACTCTTAGCTTCCTCTTTAGCTAATTTCAACTCTTCAGTTGCAGGCGCTGCGTTATTGTTTGGCGGGGTTACTTCTGGAGAATTACTATTTTTCTGCGCATTTGCTTCCTCGAGCGTTTTTATAGCTGTAGATAATTTATTAATTCTTATCTCTAATTCATTTTTATCAGCATCAGCCTTAGATAGTACTTCATTCGCTTTCTTTCTTGAATTCAACCAAGCTGTTTCTTCCCCTGTCCCTTGCATTTTATAATTAGATTCAGTTCTTAAGTCTTTTACTACAAGATTCTGTAATTGTTCTTTTAATTTTTTAACATCTTCATTGACCGCTGGCTGTGTTCCATTATTTGAATCTTCAACTTTTGGTTTTTCTGTCGTCATTGAATCACTATTAGAATTCTTATATACATATGTTATTTCTGTTTTTTCTCCAATTCTATCATTAAGTGCACTAATATCTTTTACTTTAACAAATGTATATCCCGCTACATCAACTTTCCCTACTGAAACTGGGAAGTGACTATATGCTTTTAATACTTTATCTTCAGCAATCTTTTTACCAGTTTCATCTTGATATTTAAGTGTTATAGTTTTTACCGCTGGATCTACTTGTCCACCTGTTTTTTCAACAATGGCGTGTACTTTATGAGTTGTATCAAAATTAGTTCCATCCACCGCAAAAGTATAAGTGAATTTCATATTCTCTTTTAAATTACCTGGTAAAATTATTTCAGCAATTTGGAATGTTCCGTTTCCAAGAATACCATTATTTACACCACTCTTACCTGCAAGA
The DNA here is from genome assembly GCF_901873445.1 of Gemella haemolysans. Lineage (GTDB taxonomy): Bacteria > Bacillota > Bacilli > Staphylococcales > Gemellaceae > Gemella > Gemella haemolysans_C. The sequence goes on along the minus strand of NZ_CABFLN010000033.1, from coordinate 13,531 downwards.
ACCATTTTAATAAGATCGCTCTCAGCTCCTTCTATAGGCCACTCTACTCCATTTTGATCAACTATCTTAACTTTTGTTTTTACTTCATTCAAATTAGCTCCGTAAAGGTGAACTTCAGTTTTTTTACTAACTTGATTAGATGCTACAGTTGTTTCAGTTTTTTCTATCCCGTCATTCACAGCACCAGTCCCACTTGTTCTATATGAAGTAATTGTTAAATTTGATAATACTGGTTTGCTGCTATCTTGATTTTTTCCAACTACAGTAAACGTAGGTTTATCGCGTCTATCTCTTCCATCTAACGTAGTGATATTGACTTCTTTACCATTTTGATATATTTTCACTTTATATGATTTTGAAGTATTTGTATTATTTTCCGGGAAATTAATCTTAGCTACAAAATCATTATTGCGTTTTTCATATACTACGCTATTTGTTAATGTAGTATTTTCTTCTATTGAATCTGAGTTGAATACTCTGATTTTCACATTACCAGTTGTTAAATTGTTCCCTTTTAAAACTAGGCTTCCTTCTCCTCCACCTTGAAGAACTTCATTTTCTAGTGAATAATTTGATATTTTAGCTTCCTCTACAAAGGCTTCTTGTGTTTTTTCTAAATATTTATTTGTTTCTGAACCATCTACAGTTACTACAAATTTATATTTAATTTCTTTATCAGTTTCATTTTTTGGAACAGTAATAGTGTAGCTCACTTTATTAGTTGACTCAGTTAAAAATTTATCTATTGTTACATTGTCTGTTTTTACACCATCTCGATAAGCAACAAGTCCTACTTTGTTTACATCTGTATTTTTAACTTCTACATCAAATAATAATAATCCACCTTTACCTTGTAAATTTTTTGTAACTATTGCTTCTTTAATAGCTACTACTTTATCATCTTCTATTTTAGGTTTTTCTGGAGTTGTTTCTGGGTTGCTTCCTTCTGGTTTTTCTGGAGTTGTTCCAGAGTTGCTTCCTTCTGGTTTTTCTGGGGCTGTTCCTGTATTACTCTCTCCTGGTTTTTCTGGAGTTGTTTCTGAGTTGCTTCCTTCTGGTTTTGTTTCCGTATTATTTTCTCTAGGAGGCGTTACCTTCCCTCCTACTTTTTCAGCAATTGCTCTGACTTCCTCTATAGTTTTTGCTTTATTTAACTCTACTCGTAATTTTAACTTATCTTCGTTATTTTTATTTGAAGAAACAATTAGTTTTTTTACTTTTGTTTTTTCACTTCCAACAAGTGCATCATTAGTTTTTTCTGTTAAGTTTGAAATAGCTGTTTCCAATTGTTCTTTAGTGGCATTTGGATTTTTAAGTACTTTTTCTGCTTCTGTTTTAGCAGCTATCCACGCATTATTAGTTGGTTGATTACCTTCATTAGCCACATACCCTTTTTCAGTTCTAAGGTCTCTACTTGTTAATTTTTCAAGTTCAGCACGTGTTTTACTCAAATCTTCTTTAGAGTTTTCTTCTTTATGTTCTGGAGTTGGTTTCCCTTCTGGTTTGTCTGGTTTCGCTTCAGGGTTAGGTTTAACTTCTGGTGCTGGTTTTCCTTCTGATTTCGGTTGTTCTGGTTTCACTTCAGGGTTAGGTTTAACTTCTGGTTGCTCTGGTTTTACCTCTGGTTTCGGTTGCTCCGGTTTTACCTCTGATTTCGGTTGTTCTGGTTTTACCTCTGGTTTCGGTTGCTCCGGTTTTACCTCTGGTTTCGGTTGCTCCGGTTTTACCTCTGGTTTCGGTTGCTCCGGTTTTACCTCTGATTTCGGTTGCTCCGGTTTTACCTCTGATCTCGGTTGTTCTGGTTTCACTTCAGGGTTAGGTTTAACTTCTGGTTTATCTGTTGCCAGTTCTTCCTCTACATGATATCTAACATCTACTCTTAGGTTATTACCATCAATATTAATTGTTTGTGAAACATTTTTTTCTACTATTGCTGTATTAGGTAATGTTTTTTGACCGCTTGCTATTAATTTTTTTATTGTTTCTAATTGTTCTTTTGTTACTTCTTTTTGTATTTTTTCTCCTGCTTTTATACTAGCAATATGATAAGAGGTTACTCTTGTACCATTTAACATTACATTTACATCTACATCTGTTAAATCTTTTGTAGCTGTTAATTCTACTTCTGCCCCTCCATTTTTTTCTATAATACTTACCTTAATATCCTTATTGACTTGTACTTCTATATTTTCTTTTGCTTTTGAAACATGTAGATTAGTTTGTGGGGACACAAGTAAACTTGCCGCTATCATCACTGATGCTGCTCCCATACTAAATTTTCTTATTGAAAACACTTCTTTTTTGCTAAATATATTTTTCATTTTCTTTCTCCTTAATCTAGATTTCTATTTTGATTATCTATAATTTTTGAGTTCATCTTTATTATCAAGAACTATAAACTGCTTTTTTAATTATCTAGATAACACTCTTCATTTCTAAACCTCTGGTAATTAATTTTTTAAGTTTTACTATTATTAAAGCCGATTTAAGAACTTCTTCTTTTTATTCACTTAAATCTATAGAATCATAAAATTCATCAGTTCCTACTTTGTAAGGTACAAAGTTCCCATCTTCTTCTTTAATTTCCAAACTGCCAGGTAATACTTGATTATTTTCTCCTTTTACCTTAATAATGTACTCTGCACCAACAGTTAACTCTATATTAGTTAAACTTCCATTACTACTAGTTACCTCAACTTTATCTGCAGAATCCTTTTTATTTACAAACTCAAAAGTAATTTCACGTAATTCTGGTTCTCTCCCATTTCTAACAAGAATCTCAGGAATTTCACCTTTTTTTACTGTTTTTTTATCAATTTTTGATTCTTTAATTTTATTTAGAGCTGTTGTTAAATTATCTATATAACCTTTAACATAGATAGGTAAAGTCTCAGGTTTAGCTAATTCTTCTTTTGCAGAATTAACAATGTCTGTTAATTCTTTACTAGGTGCCTTCCCTAGTTCTCCTTCCGCTTCTTTTATTTTTTCTCTTAAATCAGTTTTCAAATAATTTAAATCAACTCTTTTCACAACAAATACAGGAATTTTAGTTCCATTATAATCTGTAAGACTATATTTTTCTTCTGAGTCACTATATGTAATAACTCCATTTTCTGAAACGTTTAAGTTAACTGAGTCCGGTTTGAACTCCCAATTGAATTGATCATTTTTAGATACATTTACTATATAATCAACACCATTTACTTTTTTCTCTAAATCTAGCTCTACTATACCGTCTTTATTTGATCGAGCATTTTTCAATGTTGTAATTTTAGTTCTAATACCATTAACAGACAATTCAACATTCTCAACAGGATTTCCATTCTCGTCTACTACTTTATAATACGATTTAATTGTTTTTATTTCTTTATCATTTTTTCTTTCTTCTTTAAAGTCAATTATTCCAGTAGTTTCTTCAGTAACTGCTTTATTATCAATACTTACAACTTCTCCATTTTCATCAGTTGTAAATATAACATTCTCTCTATTAAATGCAGTATCTCTTTTTTCAATTCTTAATTCATATTTTTTATTAGGTTTAAGTTGATTTGACATTAATGTTAATGTGCCATCTTCATCAGTTTTTTCTTGTTTTACAATATTTGGAATAATACCATCATACTCAAATAATCTAAATGGAACATTACTAATTGGAGCACCTGAACTATTAGTCACTTTTGCAGTAATACCATCCAATGTTACCGCATTATCCTCAGGTGTTTCTTCTTTTTTTATTTTTTTCACTTCTAAATTTTGTATTATTTCATTAGTTTTTACATTGTATAATGCAGAGAACCCATCCTCTTCTTTTGCTACTACATCAATATCTTCCATCTGATATTTCTCATTATCATTTAAAGATAATGTATAAACTTCATCCTTAATAAGTTCGAGTCCACTAAGCATGCCTTTATTAGTATTTTTTTCGATTACTTCATTGTCATTCTTTTTGTTAACTAGTATGTATGTTAACTTATCGGTTACAGTTTTGTTTCCATGTGTTACAACTAAATCATCAATGACTAATTTTTTAGGTTCCAATACTTGTTCTTTTACATTCAATTTTATATTATTAACATCAATGTTAGTTTCTTCAGATTTATAATCTTCTTTATCTACATATAAAACTTTTAAATTAACTGAGAGTTTTTTATTAGCAGATTCTTTCATAACCTCGTCAGTTACACTTAAAATAACTTTATTGGTTTTTTCATCATAACTTGCTTTTACTTTATCATTGTCTGAAGTTACTTTAATCGTCCCTTCTTTTGCATGTGATTTCAATCCTATAATAGGCATATCCATTTCAACAGAATTACTATCTAATGTATATTCTCTGTTTAAATCAACATGCTGTTTAGAAAGATTGACATATTTTAATGATGTTAGTTTTTCTAATGAAGAGTAATCGCTAATTTTATTACCTTCTACGTTTACATCTGATAATTTAGTTAACTTACTAAAATCAATTTCAGAAATATTATTGTTACGTAAGTACAATTCTGTTAGTTCTACTAAATCTTTCACTACTGAAACATCAGTTATTTTATTTTTATCAAGATAAAGAATTTTTAGATTTTTTGCATTTTTTAACACAGATATATTTTCAATTTTACTATCATTTGCCATGAAAGTTTCTAAGTTCACAAGATTTTTTAAGACTGAAATATCTGGAATCTTAGCATCAGATAACCCTAGCAATTTAAGTTTAGTCAAACTAGCAATAGCTGAAATATCACTTATTCTTTCTTCACCGATATTTCTAGCGAAATCTAATGATTCTAAATTCGTTAAATTCTTAACTGCATCAATATTTTTTATTTGGTTATGTGATAAGAACAGATGTTTCAAGTTGGTCAATCCTTCAATTGGTGAAATATCAATAATATCATTATGTGATAATCTCAACAGTTCTAGGTTCTTCAATCCTCTTAGTGGAGATATGTTTCTAAGTGCTCCTCGGGAATCATCTGGGTTTCCTGAAATAGTTAATTGTTTTAAATTAACAGCTTTCTCTAGTCCAACTATACTCTTAATTTGTTGATCACCTACAAATGATTCAAAAGTTTCTTCATCAAAGCCTCTTATAGCAAAAGATTCCAACTGTTCCATGTCTTTTTCATATATTTCTATATCATTTTTATCTTTTCTATAATTTTTATCTTTAATTTTAATGTTATATTCTCCAGCTAATCCATCATCTTCTTCATCTACACCTTTATAATCTTTCAACTTTTTAAGTAGAATTCGTTTTAAATTAGCATCTTCAAATTTTACTACTTTATTTTCTTCCTTCTTCTCAGGTTTATTTTGCTTGTTAGGTTGTTCCGGGTCCACTTCTGGTTTCGGTTGCTCCGGTTTTACCTCTGGTTTCGGTTGTTCCGGTTTTACTTCCGGTTTCGGTTGCTCTGGTTTTACCTCTGGTTTCGATTGTTCCGGTTTTACTTCTGGTTTTGGTTGTTCTGGTTTAACCTCTGGTTTCGGTTGCTCCGGTTTTACCTCTGGTTTCGGTTGCTCCGGTTTTACCTTTGGTTTCGGTTGCTCTGGTTTCTCCTCTGGTTTCGATTGTTCCGGTTTTACCTCTGGTTCTGGTTGTTCCGGTTTTACTTCTGGTTTTACTTCTGGTTTCGGTTGCTCTGGTTTTACTTCTGGTACTGAATTATCTTCTACATGATACTTAACATCTACCCTTAAACTATTACCTGCAATATTAATTGTTTGTGAAACACTTCTTTCCACTATTGCTGTATTAGGTAAAGTTTTTTGTCCGTTTGATATTAATTTTTTAATTGTTTCTAGCTGTTCTTTTGTTACTTTCTTTTCTATTTTTTGTCCAGCTTTTATACTTGTAATGTGATATGCAACTACTCTATTACCATTTAACATTACATTTACATCTACATCTGTTAAATCTTTAGTTGCACCTAGCTCAATTACTGCTCCTCCATCTCTTTCTAACACACGTATATTAATATCTTTATTAACCTGTACTTCTATATTTTCTTTTGCTTTCAATAATTGTACATTAGCTTGAGATGAAACCATTAAACTTGCAGCTATAATTACTGAAGCTACTCCCATACTAAATTTTCTAATTGAAAATACTTCTTTTCTACTGAATAAATTTTTCATACTCTTTCTCCATAATTAATCTACAATTTTTAATTTCAATTCAACAGTTCCATGAATATTAGTAGGACGTCCTTCAAATTCAGTACTATAATCTTCTATATTAATGTCATATTTATATGTTTGTTCTTTATCATTTGTAACCTCAAAAGTGATATTTGAACCATCCTCTGAAACAGTCATACCATTAGGAACATCTTTCTCACCATCAAGTAAAGCTCCTGCCTTCTCCCAATCTTTTAGAGGATTTTCTATTACTACTTTTCCAGCTTTAATTTGCGTTTTTTTCACTTTCACTGTGATTGGTAATTTTGTAAATGTAAATTCACGTTGTTTATTCTCATTCAACGTAGCTTCTGCTATATCATCTCTACTTGCATATTCTTTTAGCCACTCGAAATCTTCTTTTGTTATTTCTCCTAAGTAACCCGTATTAATATTTAATTCTTTTATAACATTCATATATTCCTTATCTAAAGGATTTCCATCAATCACTAGACGTCTTAAATTAGGCAGTTTTTTAAGAACGCTCAAATCTCTAATATTCATATTTTTCAGTTCTAAAGCCTCTAAATTTTTTAAAGATTCAAGAGAATTAATATCACTAATATCCTTATTATTTTTCAAATATAATGTTTTTAAATTAATAAGTCCAGCTATATCTGAAACATTACTATTATTTAACTTATTATTGTCTAAATGTAACTCTGTTAAACTAGTCATACTTTTAATTGTTGATATGTCAGTTAATTCATTATCTTCTACATCTAAATTTTTCAGATTTAATCCTTTAACAAAATTAAGATTCTTTAAGTTTCCTTGACCTACACGAACATCTTCCAACTTACTATTCGATGTTAAATCTAAATTAGTAACATCTACTTTTTCTTTCGTTTTATTTTGATTTGTATAATAGAATAATTTCAACTCAGTTAATTTTTTCAAGAATGCAAAATCTTTGATTTTTCTTACTTCATCTTTTTTGGCAAGAACTTTAAATTCTTCCAAATTACTTGCATTTTCTAAAGGTTTTACTAATTCGTCCGTTACGGAAATATTTATACCTGTATTTCCTACTTTCAACTCTCCATTAACATCAAATACTCGTAATTTTTCAAAATCACTCACATGAAAATCCGCCTCAGAATTTGGTTTTGGAATTGATGTTGGTTTATTATTAACCACGTGCTCTGAATTAGCTTTATCTGTTAAATTTTTATATTTTTTATTAAAATTACTCCAATCATTTAATAAAGTTCTATATAACACTTTATCTGTTGACGATAACTCTACTGTATCTGTTGGTTTTTTAACTGTTTCTTTTGACAAATGAACATTCAAAATAAACGTTCCCCATTGTTGATAAGATTTAAACCATTGAACTGCATACAAACCATTTTCAATATTATCCGGCAAAATATACTTACCATCTTTTTGTGTAATTGTATACTGATTATGTATTGGTACTAACTCTTCAGTTTCATCGTTTACCTTAGGTTGATTTTTCCCTTTTTTATTAACTACCTCATAAAGCTTCAATGTACCATCATCATTAGTATCTAAACTAATTTCACTTCCGTCAAAATTTTTAGCAGTAGGAAGTGTAAATTCCTTATTAATGATATCTACTTCTTCTATTTGTTTTGCAAATCCACGTTTTTTATTAATTTTTTCTAAACTATTTAGTGGAGAAAAATCATGGATACTGTTATTACTTAAATTTAAATCTGTAAGTTTTGTTAAATTTGTTAAATTACTCACATCAGTAATTTTATTATCTGCAGCTCTTAATGAAGTCAAATTAGTAAGATTTTTTAATGCTGTTACATCTTTAATATTATTCGCTCCTAAACTTAAGTGTGTTAACTTAGTTAAACCTGATAAAGGTGTTAAATCAGAAATTTTATTAACATTAATATACAATTTTTTAAGATTTGTTAGGTTTCTCAGTGCTTCTACAGAAGAAATTTTATTCTCCGTTAACCATAGATTCGTTAAATTTGTTAAATCTTTCAGTACTGAAATATCTTCAATGTTCTTGTTACTAGTTAAATCTAAATTACTTAATTCACTTAGATTTTTCAATGCACTTATATCAGTTATACTATTTCCAGAAAGTATAACATCATTTAATTTTGTTAATCCAGATAACGCATTTATGTCTGTTATACCTCTATTAGCGATACTCAGTGTTTCAAGATTCGTTAGGTTCTTTAATGCCTCAATATTTTTTATTAAATAATCATCTGGGTTTTGTGCATCTGAATATTCTGGATCAACAAAAGGCCCAGCTATATTTAAAATTCTCAAATTAGTTAATTTACTCAATGCTGATATGTCTTTAATTTTTACATTTTCTAAAGATAATACCTCCAACTTAGTTAAATTTGCTATTGAAGATATATCTCTGATATCATTGTGTTCTCCATTAATTTCAAGTTTTGTCAAATTCATCAAGTTTTCTATTCCTGATAAATCTTTAACACCATAAAGATTAATTAATTCAGTTATTTTAGTTAAATCTTTCCCTTTAAATTTTGCCGCTAATACTTTATCCTTAAATTTTTCTTTTTCAGCTACATTTAATTTTATATTTTTCACATTCCAAGCATAATCCCCAACTCCTACTTTCAAGTTAATAGGAACTACCTTACCTTGATTTTTATTTAGGAATTCCTCTGTAAATGTAAAATCAAATTTTGATGTTTCTGGATTATAAGTCGCACTTACCCCGTCAACATTAGTAGTGACTTCTGAGAATAGATTAACAGGTTCATCACTTTCGAATACTTTCGCTAGTTTTTCACCTAGTTCATTTATTCCTTTAAATGGACTGTCTATTGATACGTTTGATTTAGAAACATCAACAGTTTTATCGTAATTTATTCTTTGACCAGCGAAACTAACACTTCCTTCCCCTTCCTGTTGTTTAGCTACTTTATCGGCAATATACTGCTCCAGTCCCGAATAATCACTAATATGATTCCCACCTAATACTAAATCTTTTATATTAGTAAGATTTTTAATTGGTGTTATATCTGAAATATTATTACTTCCAAGTGATAACATTTCTAATTTAGTAAGATTTTTCACCACTGAAATGTCTTTTATTCCTCCACTAATAGTTGGATGAACAGGATCTCCTGTTTGGTCATTATTATTATGAAGGTCTAAATGTTTTAAATTAGTAAGTTTTGCTAAAGGTGAAATGTCCACGATTTTATTAGCATATAAGTCTAAGTATTCTAAATTTGTTAATTCAGATAAAGGTTGTAAATTTGAAATTCTATTTCTTATTAATGATAATTTAGTTAATTTATTCAATTTAGCAATTGGTGATAAATCACTTATTTCATTTTCATTTAAGTCTAGTTTTTCTAAATTAACTGCATTTTCTAATCCTAATAAATTCTTGATACCATGTGTTTGAATAAACTTAAACTCTGGTGTATCTTTCAACGATGCTGTCGTAAGTATATTTTCACCTTTTTCATCCCTCATACGTAATTCTTTTAAAACTTCCAGTTCTTTTTTAGTTATTTTTTGATCATCAGCTCTTTCTCTGCTTAAGTTCTTATTAATTAATTTTTTAAGAATTGGATCATTAATGATTACCTCTTCATCCTTATCACTATCACTATCTTCTTGTCCTTTTGGTTTAGATAACTCAGATGTGTTGCCTGGTTGTTCCCCTGGAACTGGTTTCTCTGGTGTTGGTTTCACCTCCGGCTTATCTGGTTTTACCTCTGGTTTTGGTTGTTCTGGTGTTTCAACCGGTTTTGTTGGTTGCTCTCCTGGCGCTGGCTTTCCTTCTGGTTTATCTGGTTTTACCACCGGTTTCGGTTGCTCTGGTTTTACTTCTGGTTTTGGCTGCTCTGGTTTTACTTCTGGTTTCGGTTGCCCAGGTTTTACTTCTGGTTTCGGTTGCTCTGGTTTTACTTCTAGTTTTGACTGCCCTGGTTTTACTTCTGGTTTGGGTTGTTCTGGTTTGGGTTGCTCTGGTTTTACCTCTGGTTTGGGTTGCTCTGGTTTTACCTCTGGTTTCGGTTGCTCTGGTTTTTCTGACTTAACTTCTGGAGTCGGTTTCTCCTCTGGTTTTTCTGGTTTTACTTCTGATACTGAATTATCCTCTACATGATACTTAACATCTACCCTTAAACTATTACCTGTAATATTAATTGTTTGTGAAACACTTCTTTCCACTATTGCTGTGTTAGGTAAAGTTTTCTGCCCATTAACTATTAATTTTTTAATTTTTTCTAGTTGTTCTTTTGTTACTTTCTTATCTATTTTTTGTCCAGCCTTTATATTTTCAATGTGATATGAAGCTACTCTATTTCCATTTAACATTACATTTACATCTACATCTATTAAATCTTTAGTTGCGGCTAGCTCAATTACAGCTCCTCCATCTCTTTCTATGACACGTATATTAATATCTTTATTAACCTGTACTTCTATATTTTCTTTTGCTTTCAATACTTGTACATTAGCTTGAGATGACACAATTAGACTTGAAGCTATCATTATTGAAGCTACTCCCATACTAAATTTTCTAATTGAAAATACTTCTTTTCTACTGAATAAATTTTTCATACTTTTTCTCCATATTTATAGATTTATTTTATACTTTTTGTTGTATTACACCTACTATAATATAGCAACATAAGTGCTTTTTCAACACCTCTTCAGTCTGCATAGATAAGTTTAAATATCATAATTTTTTTATTTTAATTACCTTTTTCTTTGTAATATCACAATCAAAAACTAAAAAATATCATATTATCATTATGTTCAGAAAAATAATAATTTTTTAGTAAATAACTAAGTAAATAATAATGGAAATCAAAAAAGCTAGAAGCCTTTTTAGATTCCTAGCTTTATATTTTATATTCTATACTAATTTTACAAAATATCTCAACGTTCTAATTAGTTGTGCAGTGTATGACATTTCGTTATCATACCAAGAAACAACCTTAACCATTTGATTTTTACCCTGTCCAATAACTTTTGTTTGTGTAGCATCAAATAATGAACCGTAACTCATTCCTATTATATCTGAAGATACTATAGGATCTTCTGTATATCCGTATGATTCATTAGCTGCTTTTTTCATTACTTCATTAATTTCTTCTACTGTAGCATTTTTTTCAATTGTTACAAATAGTTCTGTTAACGAACCAGTTGGAACGGGTACTCTTTGAGCTGCTCCATCTAAACGTCCATTTAACTCTGGAATAACTAATCCTATAGCCTTGGCAGCCCCCGTAGTATTAGGAACTATATTTTCTGCTGCTGCTCTTCCACGTCTAAAATCTCCCTTATTGTGAGATCCATCTAAAGTATGCTGATCTCCTGTATATCCATGGATAGTTGTCATTAAACCATGTACAATACCGAAGTTATCATGTAGAGCTTTTGCCATTGGAGCAAGACAGTTCGTAGTACATGATGCACCCGAGATTACAGTTTCTTCTCCAGTTAGTATTTCATGATTAACATTATATACAATAGTTTTAACATCTGAGCCACCTGGTGCAGAAAGTAGTACTTTCCTAGCTCCCGCTCTTATGTGCGCTTCAGCTTTTTCTTTACTGTTAAAACGTCCGCTACATTCTAGAACAATATCTACACCTAACTCTTTCCATGGTAAATTCTCTGGATTTGGTTCCCCAAAAACTTTAATTTCTTTACCATTCACGATAAACGCACCGTCTCCTTCTTCTACAGTCCCTGGAAAAGGCCCTTGCGTTGTATCATATTTTAACAGATAAACTATTTGATTTATCGGTCTCATTCTTGATCTATTGACAGCTACAACCTCAATATCATCTGCGTGCTGAGCCTGAATCTGTCTTAAGACCAATCTCCCAATACGACCAAAACCATTAATAGCAACTTTTATTGTCATGTGTTTTTCCCCCTGTTTATTATTTTACTCCTATAAGATAACTCATATGCTCATCCCTTTTACAACCTGAATTTCTTTTAAGTAAAATTATATGACAAACTAAACTTTTTAATTCATTATTTAATTGTGATTACCTATAAGAAATCTTATAGTAAGCGTTTCAAAACACCTAATTCCAGTATAGCATATAAAATTCTGTATTTCAATTGCATAGATTAGCAATTTCAAAAATATATTATCATAATCAATATCAAAAAAAATATATAAACGCTATAACATTAATATAGAAGTCAGATTCATGCTCTCCATTAAATCAAATAATTACCATATAATATTTTATTTAAATATAATATTACCCCTCCTACTGACCTATTCAGTAAAAGGGGTGAATATCGAAATTCTTGTTTTAAATTTATTGAACTTCTATTTCTCTTTTCGACGTTTTACTACTGCAAGTAGTCCAGCCAGAACAGCAAGTCCTAACCCTGCTAATCCTGTGTTAGATTCAGTTGACCCTGTATTTGGTAGAAGTTTTTGATTCATTTCTGAATCTACTTTAGAGTCATTATGCCTAAATCCTAATCTTTCTGAATTTTCAACTACTTCTACCGGAACCTTAATAGTAGTATAACTTCCATTAGAAAGCTTAATAGTAACTTTAGCTGAAACTTTACCAAGAGCTGATGTAGCTGGTTTTTCAATTTTGACTACCTCTAATCCTTCTGGTAAATCAAGTTTTGATAATATATCTTTATCAGATATATCATTACCTAATACAACTTTAACAACTCCATTAATTAGTGATTTCAATGCATCTTCTATATCTAATGTTGGAAGATCAAATACTAATGCATCTTGATCAATTTGATATAAGAAAGTTCTTAAGGATTTATCGATTTCTATTTGTTTTTTAGATTTATCGATGTCCTCTAGTGCTTTTTTTCTTAAAGTTTCAACTCTATTAATTGCTTTTTCTTTTTCTTGAACAGAAAGTTTTTTATCTGCTTTAATGCTAACAATTTTTTCATTTGCTATCGTTTCAACTACTTCTCTAGCTTCTACAGCATCTAACAATGATTTTTTCGCATTTTCTAAAGAATCTTTTGCCTTAATCACCATTTCTAAAGCTTTGTTAATTTCAACTTGTGAAGCATTTTTGTTATCGATAATTTTTTTAACTTCTTTTAAAGTTTTTTCTGACTCTTCTTTTACTTTTTTATACTCATCAATTGTCGCTTTAGTTTTTCCTTTTGTCGGATCTTCTAAAATTAAATCACTTAATGTATTATTTGTATTCGTCAATTGTGTTTTATCCGTTGGAATTCCATTTAATGCTGCTTTAGCTTCTGTGATCGCTCTTAAGGCTGCATCTACTTGGTCTTGTGTCGCATTGTCATTTGATAGCACTCCTGCGGCTGCTGATACTGCGTTATCGTATGCTTGTTTCTTCGCTTGATCTTTTTCGTTGTAGTACTTCGCATCCGTTGTTTT
>NZ_CABFLN010000032.1 GCF_901873445.1 Gemella haemolysans | reverse complement strand
TTGTTAAGTCTTTGTCCACCATCGCTAAGACGAGTTAGTCCATCGGTTAGACGTTTAGAACCATTAGCAAGTTCATTAATCCCATTGCCGAGTTTTATTCCACCATCGCTAAGGCGATAAAGTCCGGCAGTTAGTCTCCATGATCCTTCAGATAGTTGGTTAATACCACTACCAAGTCTTTGCCCGCCATCGCTAAGGCGATTAAGTCCATTAGAAAGTCGGCTAGACCCATCAGCAAGTTGGTTAATACCGTTGCTAAGTCTTTGACCACCATCACTAAGGCGACCAAGTCCATTAGAAAGACGACCAGAGCCATCGGTAAGTTGATTGATACCACTTCCGAGTTTTTGACCACCTTCGCTAAGACGACCAAGTCCGGTATTCAGTTGATTTGAAGCATCAGCTGCTTTGTGAAGAGATTCTCCAATCTCAGAAAACTTGCTGTATAAAGTAGCTGTATAAGTTTTTACAACTTGATCCTTAACAGTGTTTGTTAGGTTACTTGCTACAGTTTCCATGATTTTCTCACCATTTTTACTTTTTGTAAAATTGGTAGTAAAGTCGATGTTCATTTTTTCTGGGTTATCGTTTGATAAAGATGTAGCATTTTTAGAAAAATTCTGTGGAATTGTAACTACCATATAGTAGTCTCCTTCGCGTAGTTCTTTATCGGCTGTATCTTTATCAACGAATTGCCAACTTACTTTTTTGTTTTCTTTTAGTTTATTGACCATTGAATTTCCGACTTCTAGAGTTTTCCCATTAAAATCTACTTTTTGGTCTAGATTAACAACCCCAACTTTCATATTTTCGGTGTTGCCATATGGATTCCAAACGGATTTTAGGAAGGTTCCTGAATATAAAATAGGAACTAGAAGAACGATAGCCATGGTAGCTTTTAAACCTTTGCTCTTTAAAAGGCTACTAAATTCTTTTTTTATCATAATTCCTCCTAAGAAATTTCATCGATGAAATTTCATTGCATTGAATTTGATGATATGGTTTCATATCACTTAAGATATTTTACAATCTTATATACTAAAAGTCAAAATATTTTTAAGTAATAGCAAAATAATTATGTTTAATATTAAAGTATATTATATATAATAGAGATAGAGATTATAACTATTAAATAAATTTTACGTTCAAGAAATTGCCTTGTTATTAAGTTTTTGCTAAGTGATGTAATTATTATGTAACCTTATGAAGAAATATATATTAATTAAAATAATTTAGTTAATATATATCGTAAAAAATCCTAATTAACGAAAAAAATAGTTCACTATTTTTGGAAAGGGGGGTGTTTAAAAAGTTATATTTATAGAAAAAAATAATTATTAAAAAATATGTAAAAAGGCAGCTATCTCTTTGATAGAGGATAACTACCCTTTAGGTTATATTGTTTAGGGTGTTGCGTGAGCAATTTTATGTTCTAATAAATTTTTAAAGCAGATTTGTGCATCTTTTAAGTCTTTTGGATCTGGATGTTTTTTAGATTCTTTAACCATATCTACAAGGTCTGGTGTAACTTTGTGAATGAAGTTTGGGTCATGCCAAGCAAGGATTTTGAAAACTATCATAACCTTTGGATCAACTTTACCTTGGCAAACAAATGTTTCATGGATTCTATTATTTCTTTCTTTCATAAATGCGATATAATTGTTAATAGAATCATCAGCGTGATAATGTTCACGAGGGACACCGCAAGTTAAGAATAGTGCTACGTCTTTTCCGTGAATTTCTTGTTGATCTACGAAGCGTTGCATATTTTTATTAGCATTTGTTTTGTCTGTCCATGCTCCTAAAATATAAAAGTCATATTCTTTCTCTAGTTTTTTTCGTTGTTTTTTTATGTCGAGTAAATCAATTTCCCCTTGATCTTTTATCTGTTCATAGATAGCCTCGGCTACTTTTTTAGTATTTTTTGTTTTACTAGAATAAGCAAGTAAAATTTTCATAATTTATCCTCCCACTTAGGATATGGAAATAATTATCCTGTAAGTTGATTCCGTATTTATTAAATCTATATAATTATTATATCAAAAAAATTAAACGTTTTAAATAGCTAATTGAAAATCGAAATCAATTATAATTTGATTTTATAAAAAATTAAAAAAAATTGAAAACCTAACCTGAGGGAGTGCTATTTGTAATGTAAAAATAAGAAAAAATTAATTGTTTGTGATAAAATACTTATTAAGAAATATTGCGAGGATGGATAGAAATAGTAATGGATAGATTGTTTGAAGTGACAAGTTACGCATCTTTTATTGTGTATCATATAGAAGCAATGGACAAAATTAAACTTCCTAAAAGGATGATAAAAGAATATGTTAATCTTCAAAAAACGGTAGGCAGTTTTCCAGGAGAGTTGGAGTATGTAGCTAGTTTTTATGATGAAAAAACAGGAAGTAGTGGTACATTATTTGAAAATACTGTTGAAGAAAATTATATTTTAGCTTATACAGGAACAAATTTTTATTTTGATAGACAAAAAGATATGTATACTGATGTAGTTGGTATATGTTTGGGTCAAGGAGAGCATCTAACTTCATGTTATAGATTTTATACACGTATGAAGAAAAAATATGGGGATAATATTATTTTAACAGGTCATTCTTTAGGTGGAAGTATTGCCCAACGTGTAGCGATTGAGTATGATGTAAAGGAGAGTGTAGTTTTTAATGCTGCACCGATATATCTAATTGGTGGTATAGATATTTTTATGGATAAAGAAGTTGATGGAGAATTGTACGCTACACGTATGAAAAAGTATCTTAGAAATATGAAGAAAATCGCTATTAAGAAAGCTTCTTTTACAGGTTCTGTTAAGAGAATTGTTTCGGAGTATGATATATTTACGCGTATAGCTGAGTTGCTTTCTATTGGTTATTATGTGGGTGATGAAATTATAGTTAAAGAAGCGGGAATGCACGGGATTAAGAGTTTCTTAGATATATATATATAAGAAATCATTTGATGCGACTTTTGAGAAAAAAGAAGATGAAAGTTTTTTATCGGGTGAATATAAGGATTTTAGTTTAGCTGAAGTAAGTATATTGAGTAATTTTTCTGAAGAACGTATTACGGAATTAGAAAATCAATTAAATGTACTGCTTACTAGTGATACTGTAATATCTAATTTGAATAAAAATCCATATAATGTTAAATTTGAATTTTTTATAAAAGCAATATTAGAAAACATAGAGAAAGCTAAAGAGAAGTTAGAGGATATACGATAGAATAATAGTTCAAGAGATGAGTATCTTTATTTCAAAAGGGATGTTATGTGTACAATGCAGGATAACCTCTACTTGTTTAAACTGAATATATATGTGTCCAGAATTTTGGGTATACATCAAAATCGACTTTGTCGAGTTACCTCCGATGAAATTTATTTTCTGAAAGAGTGATATTTGAGTTGTTCTCAATGACATGTTAGATGTCATAACATTCCTATTACTAAATCGCTTGCTTAAAGTTGTAACTTATCAGAAAAAAATGATATAATATAGTTGGCTATATATATTCTTGCAGTGATGTAAGAATATATTATATAAACTATTTTAAATAAATAAAAGTGTACTTTAAAGTATTTTTTTATAAAAAACATAGTGAAGAGGGGCTGACCCAAAAGTCCAAAATTTTAACAGAGTGTATATGAGAACTCATAGACGCAGTGGTTTATTGATATCTAAATTCGCTTTATAAAAGCTTTTTAGATATCTAATAAACTTTGCGGGGGTGACTCTAAAAAATCGATTTCTACGAAATCACGATTTTTGAGTCACTCCCTAGTATAAATCTAAGGAGGAAGAAAATGGCAGAATATAAAATACTAGTAGTCGATGATGAAGAACCGATTGCTAACATACTAGATTTTAATTTAAAAAAAGAAGGTTATGATGTAATAGTCGCTAATGATGGAGAAAAAGCAGTAGAGCTTGCTTTTAGTGAAAATCCTGACTTAATTTTACTAGATTTGATGTTGCCGAAAAAAGACGGAATGGAAGTATGTAGAGAAGTACGTGCTAAAAAGAATATTCCAATTATTATGCTAACAGCAAAAAATAGTGAGATAGATAAGGTTCTAGGATTAGAATTTGGAGCTGATGATTACGTGACTAAACCATTCTCAACGCGTGAGCTTATGGCGAGGGTTAAGGTAAACCTACGCCGTGTTACTAAGCAACAAGAAGAAGTTGTAGAGGAAAAAAGTGGTGGTGACCTTGTAATCAAGGATATTGTTATTTATCCAGAAGCTTATGTTATTAAGAAAAATGGAGAGGAAATCGATCTTACACGCAGAGAATTTGATTTGTTCTATTATCTTGCTCAACACCGTGGACAAGTTTTAACACGTGAAAATCTACTGCAAACAGTGTGGGGTTATGATTACTTTGGTGACGTGAGAACAGTCGATGTAACTGTGAGAAGATTACGTGAGAAAGTAGAAGATGATTCATCGCAACCTGAATATATAATGACACGTCGTGGTGTAGGTTACTTTATAGGTGAAGAGTAATGAGTTTTTTCGGTAAGAAATTCAAGAAAAGATTCTTTTCATCAATCCGAACTAAGTTCGTAATAGTATATGTATTGGTTAATATAATATCATTGCAACTTATTGGATTGTTCTTTACAACACAATTAAGAAATAGTAACGTAAATACATTTGAACAGAATATTATGGAGCAAGAGAAAATCCTTAATTACCATGTTCGAGAAGAAATCGATAAAATTAACGGAAAGAATGCAGAAGACTCGAAGGTTTTAGAGAATAATGCTGATCAAAATGATACTGCTAATAGTAGTCGTGATTCAAAAAGTGGAATTGCAAAACTAGTCAGTGAATTTAATATTCAAAAACTATTGTTAGTTAATGTTATAGATAATGATTCGAAAATTTTGGCTAGTTCTTCAAAAAATGGAAATGATGAGTATCTTGCTAAGAGATCGTTTGATCCGCTTGTAAGCCAAGTTATAAAAACAGGAGAAAGTACGAAACAGATTCAAAATAATGCTGATAGTAATAAGCGTGTTTGGATCTATGTGAGTCCTGTAAAAAAAGATAATGAGGTTGTAGGTGTAATCTCTCTTATGGCAGATATAGAGAGTGTGTACCAAGAGGTAAATAGTATTTCGAGAATCTTTATAGTAGGAACTATATTGTCGATATTAATTACTACTGTTATAGGATTTGTTGCTTCAAAAACTGTAACGAGTTCCATTGAAAAAATGAGTTCGCAGGTTAAGAAGATGGCCTTAGGGAATTATGGTACGGTAGTTGGTATAGATGCAGATGATGAAATCGGTGATCTTGCCAAAGTATTTAATCAGATTTCTAGGAGAATTGAAGAAGAACAGGCTGTGACTGAGATAGAGCGTAGGAAACTGGCGACTATCATCGAAAGTATGATGGACGGGATTATTACAACTGATAATAACGGAAGGATAATTCTGATAAATACTAGTGCAGAGGATATGCTAGGTGGACGTGATGATGAGATTTTTATAGGAAAAGATGTTCTGAAGATTCTTAATATCACGGAATATGAAAGTATAGAAGAGATACTAGAAGCCGAAGATAGTCTTCTTGTTAATACTTCAAAAACTGATGACGAGCTACTTTTACGAGCTGAAATTTCTAAGATTGAAAAAGAAGATACAGAAGATTTAACGCAAATGTCTACGGAATTAGAAGGGTACATTATAGTACTTTATGATGTAACAGATCAGGAACGTCAGGAAAAAGAACGACGCGAGTTTGTATCGACTGTATCTCATGAACTTCGTACACCTCTAACGACTATGAATAGTTATATTGAAGCGTTAGAAGAAGGTGTGTTGGAAGATAAGGAGCTTGCTCCTCAGTTTATAGATACTATTCATAAAGAAACTACGCGTATGATAAGAATGGTAAATGAACTTATGCAACTTGGGAAAATGGATATTAAAGAAGAGCATTATGAAAAAGAGTTCATCGATATAAATAAAATGCTTGAGCAGATTACAGATAGATTTGCACTAACACATCCAGAAAAGAATTTTATAAAACATATTTCTAAAACGCCGATATTTGTTGAAGGAGACCAAGATAAACTTACACAGGTGTTTGACAATATTGTCAATAACGCAATAAAATATTCTCCAAATGGTAAGAATATTACTATAAGAGTTAGACAGAATTATCACCATAATAGGGTGAGTATTTCTATAAAAGATGAAGGGGTAGGAATACCTTTAGTTCACATTGATAAAATCTTTAATAGATTTTATAGAGTTGATAAGAGTAGACAAAGAAGTATGGGTGGAACAGGTTTAGGATTAGCTTTAGCTAAGACTATTGTAGAAGCTCATAAAGGTCGTATTTGGGCACAAAGTAGAGAAGGTTATGGAAGCATAATATTTGTAACACTACCTTGTGAACAAATAGATGATGAATGGTTATAGAGGTGAGTAGTATGAGAAGTAGAAAAAAGGAAACTGTAAAATCAGTAATTTTAGGCATACTTGTTTTACTAAGTTTGACTTTATCTTATCTTATTATTACTTATCAACCAGATTATGAAATTTTCACAAAAAGATCTACTCAAAAATCAGTTGATTCAAATAAAAATAACCTTTTAAACTTCCTTATACCCGATAGTGTCGTGAAGAATCAGGAAGGAGCAAGGGAAGAAACTATAATTCAAAATACAATAACAAAAGTAGCGAGTGTAGAAGGAGTCAAAGATAAAAAAGTATTAAAAGAGTTATTGTCGCTACTTTCGGATAGTGAGAGTACGGAATCTAGGGTTAGAAACCGTAACATAGAAGATATTACGACTAATAACGTTGAAAAAATATTGATAAATTATCAAGTTACTCTAGACTCGGCACTGCTTAAACCGTTATTTTTTTCTGAAGATAATTCGAACGTGAGTTTAGAGTTTGATACTATAGTTTTATTAAAAGATAGACCTAATATGATTTATCTATATAAAAAAGACGATAAAAACTATCTTCAAATTACTTTAAAACAAGATATATATGAAAAAATAAATAGTAAGTTCAATGAGAAAAAGCAAAATTATGCGAAATACAGTTTGAATAATAAATTCATATATTTAAAAGAGGGTGATGAGGATAATGTTATTGATGAATATAGTGCTGAAGATGTTAATTTAAATAGACTGGCGAAAGATATTTTTGAGAAAAAAGATAATCTTAGAATTAGTAATGAAGATGAAGTAACCGATGGATATGGAATATTAAGAGTTATGAATAATAGATTAGTATATACAAATCCATCTAATGAAGGTGGTCGTGAGGTAGGTGCTACTATCGCTATTAATAATACTATTAGCTTTTTAGAGTTAGGTTATGTTGGGGACACTAATTATCAACTGACAACTGCTTTAGAAGGGATTAGTATTTTCCAAGAAGCATATAAAGATTCTATAGCTTTTAGTAAAGATGGTCATGCTGATATTATTTCAGAAGATAATAGTAGTGGGATATATAAACTGACCTCACCGAAGAAGTTGACTAAGACTTATCTTTCATCGAAAGAAGCGGAATTGTATTCTGTAGAAAAAACTGAGTATGTAATAAATTATCTTTATGAGAGAGTTAATTTGAAAGAAATAGGTGATATAGTTTTAGGATATGATAAAACTTACAACAAAGATAGAAATAGTTTTAGTTATACTCCTGCATGGTATGTGAAGTATAATGATAGATATGTAAGTTTTAAAAAACTAAAAGAAATGATAGATAAGGGAGAGAGACTATGAATTGGGGCAAGATGAAAACATTATTTATTTACCTATTTATTGCTTTAAATGCGGTCTTATTAACTTTTTATGTCTATACAGTTCAAAAAAATAAAACCGAGATTGTCCAAGAAAAAGAAATCATAGAGCGTTCTATGAAAAATGATAATATAACAGTTGAAGAAAATGCAACAAAACGTGATAATCTTGGGTATGTTAATGTAACTATTTCTGACTTGAAAGATTTTAAAAGAGAAGAGAGTGGATTGAAATTCGAGGTTGAAAATGTAGATAAAACATCAACTCTAAAGGTTAGTTCAGAAAATGCTATAACTAATGTTAACAAAGGCAGTTATAGAGCTGAACTAGACTCATTTTTACTTGAAAAATTGAAGTTGAGTGCAAACTATGTATTCTCTAGTTACAATGCTAATAAAAACGAGGTTATTTATGAACAACAGATTGACAGTTTTAGAGTATTTTCTAATAAAAATGCTAGGATTGTCTTTAGTGTTGAGAGTAATGGGGATATAAAACATTTTACTTTAACAGGAGTTTCTAACATAAGAAAAGATAAAAATGAAACTCTAGTTGCATCTAATCAAGCTATAAATAGGTTATATCATGAAGATTTAATTCCAAAAAATTGTAGAGTTCGTGCTACATTAGGATATTATACTTACATTTCACAAACAGAAAACCAAGTATTAATACCAACTTGGAATGTTGAAATAAGTGATAAAGATGGTCAGGTGAGCAACTATTATGTGGATGCTATAAACTTGAATATTTTAAACAGAAAAGGACATAGTTCATAGATAGGTATAAAAAAGCTATCCATCACATCTGAGTGGTGGATAGCTTTTTTTTAGATATGTTATTAGTCTGCTAAGTAAGAACGTAACATCCAAACATTTTTTTCTAATTGAGTTTTTAGACCTAATGCTAAGTCAGAAGTACCTTGATCTCCTTCTTCTTCAGCTACACTCATAAGGTGAGTTAAGTCATTGATTAATAGTTCGAAATCGTGGAATACAGCTGCAACCATTTCTTTAGTTGTTTCTTTTTCAGTTGCTTCTTTGATTGTTGCGATTTCTAAAGCACCTTTAAGTGTAGAAACTGGGCGTCCTCCGATTGCTAATAATCTTTCAGCAACTTCATCTAAAGATTCAGTTGTGTAGTTGTAATAGTTCTCAAATACTTCGTGTAGTGTGTAAAAGCTACGTCCAGTTACATACCAGTGGAAGCTGTGTAATTTTGTGTATAATACTGTTAAATTTGCTACAAGTTTGTTTAATTCTGTTTTACGTGTCATTTTAAATTCTCTCCTTTATTTTGTAATTTATGCTTAAATTATAGCACCATAAGTACGTTATGTAAAGTTTATAGACTTATAATAGTTATTGAGAATTATTATCTAAAATAAAAGTTGATTTGACAATGTTTTCCAAGGCGAAAAATTATAAATGATAATCAGTATCGAAGGCAGTTGTTGTATTTTTGGAGTAATAAGTTGAAATTAATCTAGTGAATTGTTAAAATAAAGCAGAAAGGAGTGCTTTTAATGGCGAAGTTATGTGTATTTTTAATAAAATTATATAGAAGGCATATATCACGTTATACAAGACCTACATGTAGATTTTCACCAACATGTTCGTCTTATGCAATGGAAAGTTATAAAAGGTTTGGTTTTTTCCTGGGGACTTACTTAACTGTAAAAAGACTTTCAAAGTGTCATCCTTTCTATAAGGGAGAGTATTTTGATAATGTTCCTTTATTTAAAAGGGAAATATTTAAATTTAATAGAAAAAAATAAAGAGGTAGCTGAAATCAGCTGCCTCTTTATTGGGCGAAATTGTTATATTTGGATAAAAATTTTGGAATGTTGATTGATTTGTTGAAAAGATAATAAGGGGTTGTTTCAACAATATAACGAGTTTTATTAATGTATTTGCAGGTAAATCCTCATAATTACCCACAAACAGTGATTTTCATTGCAAAAGTGAGGTAAATCCTCATAATTACCCACAAACAGTGATTTTCATTGCAAAAGTGAGGTAAATCCTCATAATTATCCACATATGCAAGAGCTAAAGCTATTTATCAATGCTATTTCCAGCATCTAACCATGCGGCAATTCCGCCCGGGAATCTATAGACATTTTTATATCCAGCCTCTTTTGCTAATACTGCTCCGACGTGGCTTCTTTCACAAGCGACAAATCCACAATAGATAACGATTTTTTTATCCTTATCTGAACCTAAAGTTTTTAAGAATGCTTCTTTTTCCTCTGGTTTTAAATCTTTCATTTCTTTAGGTAAACCAGCGTTAACAGCGCCTTTGATTTTTGTTTTTTCGAAGCGATCAGAAGGAATGGTGTTGATTAAAATCATATCTTCTTTGCTATCGATAGATTTTTTTAATTCGTCTGCACTTATTAAATTATAATCCCCAGTTTTTGTAGCTTTAACAAGTTTTATGGATGCTTTTTCCACTTCGTTTTCTTTACCATCTTTTGCGGAACGGTTAAGTCCATCGCCACTGCTACAACCAACTAAAGATACAGAAAGTAGTATGCTCGATAAAGCTAAAGTAATTTTATTTTTTTTCATGAATTTGTTCCTCCTTTAATTTTCACTTTTATTATAACATAAAAAACACTAACTATAAACAAATTATGTAATAAAATTTGATTTAATTAAGATAATGTATAATTGTTATTGTTGCTTTTAATATATGTAAACTAAGAAATGTAATCTAAAACATATAAAAAATAATATAAAATTAATGTGTTTATTAATTTTGTATTTCAAATAACGTAAGATGACGAATTTATATTTTTTGCATAAAAGTAAACTCAGTTGCTAGCTAGTAGTAACTGAGTTATATCTTTTTACAGTATTTATTTATAAAATATTACTTTTTACTAAATATACTTTTAACGAAATTAAGAATTTTGGTTTTACGACTTGTTTCTTTGTTGGCTAACATTTTTTTAACGAAGTCAGGCATTTCAGGTTTTTCGCCGTCTTTCTTGTTAGCCAGCATTTTTTTAACGAAGTCGGGCATTTCAGGTTTTTCACTATCCTTTTTATTAGCTAGCATCTTTTTAACGAAGTCAGGCATCTCGGCTTTCTCTTTATCCATCTCATTAAATGTTGTTTTTTCTGGATTGTGATAGATAAAAGGATTATCTTTATTATCGTTAATTGCAGAAACTAGAGCTTTTATTAAACGAGCATCATAGTTAGGCATTGGTGGTCTATGATATGCTACTTCAAATTCTTCGCAAAGTTCACGACATTCAACATCATTATCAAAAAGGATTTCAATATGTTCACTTATAAAACTAAGTGGTACAAATATATAGTGTTTTGGATGCTCTTTTTGGTCTCTTAAATATTCTAGTACATCCGGCTTAATCCACGGCATACCGATATCACTTTCACTCTGCCACGTATTTGTATAGTTATCTTTATCAAGTCCTATTTTGTCTGCTATAATCCTAGTCATATCAAAGATTTGATCAACATAAGGGTCGTTATATTTTAAAGCAATTTCAGGCACGCTATGTGCAGAAAAAATTACTTTGTAGCTATCATCTTTAATTTCTGTATTGATAATTTTTTTGATTTCATCAGCCCAAAATTCAATTAATTTTTCTTCTTTATACCAAGATTTTATTATATTAAATTTGATTTTATCACTCTTAATAAATCTTTCATATCCCATAATAGAATAGAATGAATAATGAGGTTCTAAAATTAAACAAATACATTCTTCAATATTGTCTTCTTCCATTTTTGAAATTACATCCGGGATATATGGAGAAGAGAATTTATTTGCGAAGTATACTCTATATTCATCTTGTACAGCCTCTTTTAACAAATTAACTTCTTTAAGTGTTATTTCTTGAAGGGGAGAACCTTCGATGCGAAGATAGTTTTTTAATAATAAGTTGATTTCATCATCGTTAGGACGAACTCCTCTTCTAATATTCGTGAAAAATTTAGCTACGCCTTCAAATGTATAATCCTCAGGTGTTCCATATGTCATAACTAAAATAGCTTTTTTCATTATTTAACCTCTCATAATTGTATAGTTATATACGATTATACCACTTTTTGTACTAAAACACACGTTTTTTTATATTATTACAGAAATTATTATCAATTACAATATCATATTAATTAAACTTAAATTACTTAGACTGTTATATTTGTGTAGTAATTATGTAGGGGGTAAGTAGAAATATATCAGAGTTATAAAGTGTAAGAAATCATAAAAAACTATTGCAAAAACCTTAGAAAAGTTATAATATATAAGATAACTAAAAAGTACACTAATAAGAGAGTTTTAAAATCTCCGATTGGTAGTTGTAAAAAGGAGGAAGTGTTTAAGTGAGAAAAAAAATATTAGGAGCAATAACATTTATGGCTGCTGTAGGTGGAGTTATTTATATGAAAAACAATCCTAAATATAAAGAGATAGTTAGAATTGTAAGAACGGCGGATGCTCGTGGTTTTTATGAGAAAATAATTTTAGAAAAAGA
Organism: Gemella haemolysans; assembly: GCF_901873445.1. GTDB lineage: Bacteria > Bacillota > Bacilli > Staphylococcales > Gemellaceae > Gemella > Gemella haemolysans_C. The sequence goes on along the minus strand of NZ_CABFLN010000032.1, from coordinate 5,176 downwards.
TAAATTGGCATTTACTACAAAAGCTAAAATAAAAGATTATAAGATTGATTATGAGAGTATTAGAAGTGTAGGGGAGAAAATCTACGCTAGATTAATAGTTAATAATGATGAGAAGTTAAATATTGATACGGTACTTGATGAAAAAGATGTGAATGTAGAAGAAGTAGCACATTCGGAAAAATTAGATGAACTATTGAGTGAATAAGATAGTTGTAGGGTGTAAAAATAATTTTGGAATAAAATATTCCCTAGGAAATAATAAAAAAGGAATCCTCCATTACAGTAAGGTGAGTGTAATGGAGGAATTTTTCATGGTTAAATTAATTGTTTAGTTTTATTTTTATGCAAAACGACTGCGAATACTTGTTGGTATTGATCTATAAACACTCTTAGTAACGAAGAATAAGAATGTTACTAAAGCACCTTTTAATAGGTTGAATGGTACGATACCAACAGCTACAATAGTTTTTATGTTAGTCACAATGTCTGCTAGATTCATAATATATCCATACGCTGGAAGTAACACGAAGTAGTTAAGTAATGACATGAATAATGTTATTGCTAGTGTTCCTAAGACTCCACCAATAATAGTTTTAGCAGTACCTTTTTTGTAGAAAAGTACGATAATACTAATGAAAGTAAATTCAACTACGATATTGGCAATTGATCCGATTGGTTCATGTGATAATAATGCGAAGTGTAGGAAGTTTTTTAAGAATGACACTAAAAGTGCATCTTTGTAACCTAATAATAACAACGCCATGAACAGCGGAATAAACGTGAAATCAAATTTTAGAAATGGTGGCAAGAATGGCACAGCAAAACTAAAAAAAGATAGAAGTAGAGCAATAACTGCAAGCATACCACTTAAAACAAGTGAATGAACATTTTTTTTGTACATATTAAATCCTCTTTCCTATCTTCATAGGCAAAAAATAACCGCAATATAATTTTTAAAAAGGTGCATTTAAAATCTATATTAGATATAAAAAACACCACTTTAAAAAATTTAAAGCGGGACTGAAAGGTATGAAAAATAAGCATTGCACAATACATTGTATGACAAATATACATATGTAGTAAGGTTATATGTGCAAGTTTATTAATTCTATATCTTCTATCATCCAGACTGTACTGTCGGTTTTGGAATTTCACCAAATCAGCTTGCGCTCGCGGACTTTAACCGCCGGTCGGGAATTTCACCCTGCCCCGAAGATAATTTAATTATTTATTATAGGTTTATTATAAACCGAAGACTTTAGTTTGTAAAGAGAAAAGGCTTAACTTTTTTTAATAGATAGAAGTAGCTCAGAAATAAATTTTCTGAGCTACTTAAATACTTTATTTTTAGAAATTATTCTACTGTTACTGATTTAGCTAAGTTACGTGGTTTATCCACATCTAAACCTTTAGTATAAGCTGCATAGTATGCGAATAATTGTGTAACAACGATACTTGCGATTGGAGCAAGATCTTCATTTACGTTAGGAATAGCATAGTCACCTTTACGAGCTAATTTTTCTAATGTAATGATTAGAGTATTAGCTCCACGGCTAGCCACTTCACTTACGTTACTACGTGTATTTAAGTCTAGTTTAGCGCTTGTAATAAGAGCCACTACTGGTGTTCTTTCTTCTATAAGAGCGATTGTACCGTGTTTTAATTCTCCTCCGGCAAATCCTTCTGTTTGAATATATGAAACTTCTTTAAGTTTTAAAGCTGCTTCACATGCACTATAGTAGTCGATTCCACGTCCGATATAGAATGCATTGCGTTCTGTGAATAAGTTTTTAGCTAAGTCTTTGATAGTTTTTGTATCATCTAAGATTGATTCGATTGCTGAAGTAATTACTGATAACTCTTGCTCGATATCAAATTTAGGTTGTTTAGAAAGTTGTTTAGCTACTTCGTAAGCTAATATACTTAATGTTGCGATTTGAGCAGTATATGCTTTAGTAGATGCAACTGCGATTTCAACACCTGCGTGAAGTAATAATGTATAGTCACATTCACGAGATAGAGTTGAAGCATCAACGTTAGTAAGTACTAAGAATTTATAATCTTCATTTACACTACGCAATTTTGTTAGTACTGCACGAAGGTCAGCTGTTTCTCCTGATTGAGAAAGGAAGATGAACATTGGGTTTTTAGATAATAATGGTACGTTGTAAGCAAATTCTGATGCTAGGTGTACTTCTGTTGGGATACCAGCCCATTTTTCGAAGTAGTTTCTTCCTACTAAACCAGCGTTATAACTTGTACCACATCCAATAATGTATAATCTATCCGCATCTTTTACGTTGTTAATAATTTCGCTGTCAATATTTACATCGTGTCCATCGAAGTAGTGAGAGATGATATTACGCATAGCTCCTACTTGCTCGTTAATTTCTTTAATCATGTAATGCTCGTGGATACCTTTATCAATTTCTCCAGCGTTTAAGTTAGTTGAGAAACTTTCACGTTCCACGGCATTACCTTCTCTATCTTCGATAGTTACGCTATCTTTTTTCACGATAACAATTTCACCGTCGTTGATTTCTAAGAAGTTGTTAGTGTACTTAATCATTGCTAAAGCATCACTACCAACATAATTTTTATTTTCTTCTCCTAGTCCAATAAGAAGTGGACTTTTGTTTTTTGCTACATATAATGTATCTTTATCTTCTGTGTCGATTAAACAAAGTGCATAAGATCCTTGCAACTTAGATACAGCTTTTTTGAAAGCTTCTTTAGTTTCAAGACCACGATCGCTGTATATTTGAACTAATTGAACGATAACTTCAGTATCAGTTTCAGAAACAAGTTCTATATCTTTGAAAAATCTATCTTTAAGTTCTTGGAAGTTTTCGATAACTCCGTTGTGAACTAAAATAAAACGTTTGTTGAAGCTTTGGTGAGGGTGAGAGTTAGTTGTGTTAACTCCACCGTGAGTAGCCCAACGAGTATGACCAATACCTAACTCTAGGTGAAGACCTTCAGGTATTAGGGCTTCTAGGTTTTTAATACGACCTACAGATTTAGTAACACTAGCCTCTCCGTTAACAACACCAGCAATACCAGCTGAGTCGTATCCACGGTACTCAAGACTACTAAGTCCATCAATTAAAAATTTAACTCCATTTGCTTCTCCAACAAATCCTACAATTCCACACATATAAAAAATTCCTCGCTTTTTTCTTTATTTAATTAATCTCTCATAGAAAGTACTATGAAAATTATATTCACTCAAAAATATTGTATTCCTCCTAGTTTATGTTAACCTAAAAGAAAGTAATATGAGTCTAATAGAGAGAGGATAATGATTTTGAAGGGCAAGTTTTTTACGTTATACTTCCTTAAAAACCAAGTTGCTGTTGCATACGCTATAGCTATGAGTTAATCGTTAGGTTTCTTGAATCAAAAAGATGAAAAGAAACCTTATCGAGTAACTTAGACAACAGCTACTCAAAATATAAGGAATGAAATGACGAAATATTTTGTTAGTAGCCACTGTAACTATTTCGTCGTCTCTTCGTTCCTAGAAATAGTAAAATCTACCCCAGCAGTGGCAACTAAAGTTTTTACGTCATTCTTCCTTAAAACTAAGTTGGGAGTGACTTAAAAATCGCGATTTCGAAGAAATCGATTTTGGCAAGTCGCCCCCGCACAGTTTATTAGATTTCAAAAGAGCTTTTATAAAGCGATCTTTGAAATCAATAAACCACTGCGTCTAAGTACGACTTAACATATTTTATAAAATATTATACTCTTACTTACCTAAGTATCTTGTCGTCACTATGTTCCTAAAGATACTTAGGTACACCCCAGCAGTGGCAACTAAAGTTTTTACGTCATTCTTCCTTAAAAACTAAGTTGCTGTTGCATACGCTGTACCTAACTATTTCGTCGTCTCTTCGTTCCTAGAAATAGTAAAGTGCACCCCGTTGTACATTATCTAACGAAACTCTCTGGTTCCGAAAAAGCATCCGCCGAATTTTCGATAACTTTTTTCCTCGTCAACTAAGCTCAATTTAACCTTTAGAACTTAGTTCGGGCGCTATAATTATAAATTCAAATTACCTCCTAATATTTTAATTGTACATATTATTATACTAGATGAAAAGGGCATTGTAAACTGAAAGGATATATTTACATAAACTTAGATATTAAAATAAAGTATCTAAAAATTTAACCTTAATTTTTATAATTGTAGAAGTATAAGATTGAATAAAAAAACCTACTCACTCGGTTTTGAGCAAGTAGGGAATTTTATTATTCTTGTTTTTGTGAATCAGTAGCTACTTCTTTAGCGTTTTTTACTTCATCAGGAAGGTTGATTTCTTTAACGTTATTTACGTTAGAATATTTGATGATTTGTTTAATTTTCATCGTAGTTGGGTTTGAAGTATCTTTAGTTGCAAGTTCCATTGTTATTTCGTTGTTGACTGGTGTGAAGTCTTTAGTAACAACAAGTTTAATTGAAACGTTTTTGAAATCAACGTTGTTAAATGCACTAGCAGTTACTTCGCTACCTGAAGACGCGTTAGCGATAGCAACCATAAGATCTTTGAATTGATCACCATTTCCTGTATATGTTAGTACGTAGTTTCCGTTTTCTTCAGTTTTCTTGAAATCTTTAGCGATTTTTTTATAGAATTCTAAAATTTTATCTGAATTAGCAATCTTTTTAAGATTTTCAAATTGTGCTGTTATATTGTTGTTTGAACTTTTAACCCATTCGTTTTGTCCTGTTGATTTTGCATAAGCTGTTCCATCTTTAATGTACAATTCTAATGTTTGGCTCTGTCCTTGAGCTTTTACATCAGTAGTTGCTTTCATTGCAAGTGGATCCATGATTAATGAACCAGATACAGTATTTTCAATTGTTTGATTTTGTTCACCAACTAAAATTTCAGATTGGTTTGTAGCTTCGAAATCTGTACTCTTAATATTTTTAGATGATTCTACTGATTTATTGACGATTTGTTCTGCGGAAGTTCCCATGCCACAAGCAGCAAGAGTAACTGAAAGAATAACCGTTGCAATAAGCAATAGATATTTTTTTAGTGATTTTGTCATGTGTATCTCCTTAACATTAATTAAAATAGACTAGTATAAGGAATCTATTTTTATAAATTTATTTTTATAGCATTATTCTATCATATTATAGCTGATATTACTATATTATAAGTCT
>NZ_CABFLN010000031.1 GCF_901873445.1 Gemella haemolysans | reverse complement strand
TATATATATATATATATATATATATATTAACACATTTATAACACTTTAAAAACTAATAAAATAATAAGTTTTTTAATTTTAGCTGTAAATCCTACTCTTTAAATAATAAATCAAAATGTTAAATTATAATTCTAAATCCCTAAAAATAGAGAGTGACTCAAAAATCGTGATTCCAAAGAAATCGATTTTATCAAGTCACTCCCCAAAAGTTTATTAGATATCTAAAAAGTTTTTATAAAGTTAATTCAGATATCAATAAACCTCTGTGTCTATGAGTTTTCATATAAACTTTTTTCAAATTAGGACTTTTTGGTCAATCCCCTTATATCAAACATTTTCCCGATTTATAGCATTTTATCTTTCAACTGTCATTAAACTAATAAAAAATAGGCTCTTTGTCAAGTTCGGAGTATGGGAAAAAATCACTCTAGAAATCTAGGCAGCGTTTTGCTGCTTAGATTTTTTCTTACTTTCTTTAAGTTTGATATTATTTTTATATTCAGAAACAAATAATCTAGACATAATTAAAATGCGTAATCTGAAATTACTAAAGTTATAATATCCATAAGATACTCTCTTTAGTAATTTTATTTTATTATTAAATCCTTCTAATGGACCATTAGAATACTTATATTTAACAGCATTAAGCATATACTCTTTGTGCTTTTTCATAGTATTTATAGCCTTAGCTACACTTTTAGATAATCCCTTAGTATCCATATCTATATACTTCTCTAATTCTATAGAATCTTTAGCCTTAATAGCTTCTCTAATCTCATGTACTCTCTCATAGCTAGCTGTAAATTCAGCATCTATAGCTAATATATAATCTAATACTTCTTTTCTAATTACATAGCGTTTAAAGCTTCTAGAATAGAATGTTTTTGTTGAATTTACTTTATCTCTATCTTCTAATATTACTTTCCAGAAGTTCTTTAAAATAGTGTAAGTAGAGCCTTTTTTATTCTTATATTGATTCATTAGTTTTATTCTGACTTTATTTAATTCTCTATTAATATTTTGAACAATGTGGAATCTATCTATAATTATCTCAGCGTTAGGAAACATTTCTCTAATCATATTCATATAAGGAGGGTAAATATCTATACAGATCGTTTTTACTTTCTTTCTTACTTTCCTTGGATATCTCATAAAGTATTGTTTTAATATATGTTGTGTTCTACCATCTACAATATCTATAAAGTCATGTGTTTTAGCATCTAAGAATACGAAACTCATGCCATTTTTACTATCTTTAGTTGACTTTATCTCATCGAAACATAGGTGTTCTGGTAGGTTTGCATGTGTCTTAACTTCTACGGCTTCTCTACATGATTTCATTATTCTTACTACTGTAGATACTGATACATTACTTAATTCAGCTATATCTTTAAAAGATAATGTTTTAGATAGATTCTTCATAATATGGAATATAAGATTTTTAGAAATACTGCAGTGCTTTTTCACAAATGATGTTTTAGCACAAAACTTAGAATTACATTCTCTACATTTGTAGCGTTGTTTCTTTAATCTAAGGTATGTAGGGCATTCTGACATTTTTAATAGAGCTATTTTTAATGGATCTCCAAATCCATTTTTAACTATATTATTTCCTTCTTTTATACAACCACAGTTTGTACAACACTTTGGTTCATATGATAAAGTCCCATAGAATATAAACGTGTCTTGATCTTCTACGTTGATTAAATCAAGTTTGTCCTCCATAGTTATATTTTGGTCTTTTATTAATAGTAAATTTGTGATAAAATTATCCATGACAAATATCCTTTCTTAGTTAATTATTTTTTTACACCTTAATTATATTGGATATTTGTCTTTTTATATATAAAAATCAAAATTCGGGACTGGATTTTTTCCATGCCCCGAATTTAGTATACAACCCAAAAAAGGGCTTACTCAAAACTACTAATACCTTTTGACAATAAATTTTGAATAAGCCTTTAATTTGAATATTTTATTTACTTAGTAGGTGTAACTCTTGACATCAACGTCACATACTAAGCGGTTCGCTGTTACCGCGTCACTACCGTTCTGCGACAGCTATCGCATAAAGGATTCGTAATTAATGGCTTCGTTCTACTCCTTTGTCATTAAAACGACTGCTTCCACATGTTCATGGTCGTCCAAACTTACAATCATTTCCCACATTCACTTTATGCATATATATTTCTTATCTAACTTATCTATAAATCCCATCTCTTTTTCTTCTTCAAAACTTAGTGCAGTTATATCTACAGGGTAGAATGTTTTTTGCTCTATAGTCACTTTAATTTCACTAATATTTTTTAGAATATTAAAAGAAAAGCTTGAATATAATAGTAAAATATCAATATCATTTGGATGTTTATCTTTTTTTAATATTGATCCAAAAACATAAACTTTTTCGAACTCAGAAAACTTCTCTATATTTTCATTAATCAAATTAATTATTTCTATTTTATTTAATTTTGTTGACATATCTATAAAACTCGTCCATTGTCAGTAATTCAACATTAAAATCTTCCGCTGAATCTAGTGCTTCTTTTGATATACAACATGTTCCATTCCAATTATGCAAATTTACAATTACATAATTAGGCTTGGGTGCCATTCTATATAAAAATTCCTTACTTAAACAGTATTCATATACAAAGACTATGTTAATATTATTTATTTTAATTTCTCTTAATGAATCTTGATTAGCATATGTAAAATCTATATTTTGAGATCTTAAATATTTCAAAGCAAAATTTAAACTTTCTAATCTAACACCCGTTTTTCTAAAACAATTGTTATCATAATATAGCTGCCTTAATCTAGGAGTATCATCCATAAATATTTTTTCTCTATTTTTCAGTAATATATATGGTCTATCTATCCCCAGCATAACTTCGTCTATCAAATCTTCTTTTCCCAATACTTTTATCAATTCTTCCATCGACTCTGTGGATGGAAGAATATAATCGCTTACTGGTATGATTCCAAAAATAGAATTTATTTTCTGTGGAAAAAGTACCGCTCTCATCTTTTCTCCATCATCTCTGGTAATTTTAAATTCATCAACATGAGTTATAAACTTTTGAATCAATTCTAAATTTGAATATTCCTTATGTGAATGCCACTGAAATAAAGTACGATTATTCTCAAATAACAATTTTAACTTTTCGTTATTTGATAATATTTGAGGCTCAAATTTATCCCATAAAGACTTATTACCACTCAGATAGTAACTTTTATATATCCTATTGTTTTCACTCAAAATGGGTACAACTTTTTCTTTAAGTTTATCAAAAGAACTCAGTTCTACAGAGAAAAATTTTTCTAATTCATTTCTTCTAATCTCTTTCCATTGCTTAACATTGTTCTCATCTATAAAACCAGTTTTATCAAATTTCTTATGACAATTAGGGCATAAAACTATCAAGTTTTCATATGAATTATCTTCTGTTTCATAATATGCATCGATATGTGCTTTTTCCATGATATCACTATTATTTATAAATAATTCTTCTTGACAATCCGGATTCATACATCTTCCCATAGATTCCGCCCATAATCTACGTTTTACATTTTCAGCAATTGCTTTTCTACTCATTTCCCTAACCTCTAAACCATACTTTCTCTTCACATGTGCAATATAAAGTGTCTAAACATTACACCTAAACTTTTCCATAACATAATTTTAATTTTATTCATAGGTAGCTTTACTCTCATCACAGGTAATATCCATCTCGTCAAGCGGAAGCTCCACACTAATGTGCCTTTTTGAATCAAGTTTGGAAAGTAACACAACCGTCTCAACATGACCCGTAAAAACAGGATGAATAACAAGTCATAGTGTCCGTTCGCGGAAACTTATCAAGTATACCTTTTAATGATAAGATAAAGCTATCGTTAAAAGGTTTAAGCTGGGTTGGGAACGGGGATTTACTAACACCTTTATTTCTTCTTAATTTCCTTCGGTGTGAACTTATCGGAATTTCCGACAGGTTGCCTTTTCTTCAAGTTCTTCTAATGATATAAGCATTTCTATAAACTTTTCAAAATTATTTGCAAGTACTTGAATTTCGTAATCATATTCTTGAAAACAAACGGATACTTTGGGTTCTCCATCTTTTCCACATTCACGATAATCTAAATAAATCATATCATGTCCACCAGATTCTGTATCTGCAATAATAATTCCTATATCTCGTGGATATTCCCATTCATTAAACCAAAATTCATTTCCAAATTTTCCAAATAAAGAGTTGTGCTTGTTACCCCCTATTCCAAAAAATCCATCAATCCCAATTATATCCACTTCTTCTTTTTTAGTATATTCATTAAACCAGTATTCTTTTTTGGGAGCACCACCATTTTGTATTTTCATAAGTTGAATATAAGACTTAGGCAATTTAAACCCTAATTTATTTTCATAAAATACTATTATTTCATCAGTTAATGGTTCTTCTACATAGTTTTTGGTATAGTATTCATGACTATTCCAAAAATCATTTAAATCACTATTTTCAAACATTGTAACTCCCTCCCTACACAATTTTTCTAAATTTTGAAATGGGCGGGAAGCCATTTTAGGGCTTTGCTATTCCCGCAACAGTTGAAATTGTACAGTTAATAGATTGAAACTAAAACGGCGCTCTCTTGTGCTACCATTTTCTCATAAAATTTTTTCAAACTTTCAAATGAGATTCTTAACTCATCTTTAATTTCGTCAGCTTCTTCTTCATATTCCCAAATATCAGGGTAAATATCGTTTTGGCGAAATGCACTCATATCAAATTTATCAATATATATTTCAAAATCAAGTTCATGCAACGCTTTTGCAATTTCTTTCACTCTATCACTTTTCGTTCCAGATATAAATTCTTCAATTTCTTCCCCAGAAATATTAAACTGTCCTACAATCGCTTCGCTGATTAAATTATCTTCAATCGGTTCGAGGGCAGATTTTCCTGTCAGCAAAAAATGAAGTGCGTCCCACGTTTTATCTATATCACAAATTTCTAAGTTCTCATTTTCCTGTGCTTCTTCCACATCATCAAGACACATAAATTTTTCTAATTCAATATCAGTAGTTGACTGATAATTTGCAATCATTCCCATTTATTTTTCCTCCATATTTTACTGTATTGTTCTCTTACTTCCTCCCCCGCTGGGGATTTGGCTTTTTTAGCAAGTCCGACTTCTGTGCAATCTTTTTCAGCCACTTCTTTTCTTCATCAGACAGCTTCTTCAAATTCAATTTCCTATTTATTAAACTAAAATTGATGTCTTACGCAATCAATCAAAAAGCACGAAAACTCAGGATATAGTTCTAAACGCAAATCTGGTTTAGATTCTCCTTTTTTTATGCGAGATATCATATCTTTATATTCTTTTTTGTCTTTTTCACAGTCAGATATTATTTCTTGCTTTTCTTCTTCACTGTCATAGTCATCATATGCTATTGCATCCTTTAAAGCCTGTTCTAAATATGTTCTATTATGTTCCTCAAGTTTGTAAAACTTTTCTTTTTCATTTTTTAGCCACAAAACATAATAATAATGTTCCCAATCAACCGTATAATAATCTGAAATCACTTTATCAAAAAAAGCTAAATACTCATCGTATTCTTCAAGTACATAATAAACATTAAAAATCTCATAATCAGCAATGTCATCAGTATTTAAAGAATAGTTATCATCTTGACCATCCTTAACCTGCTTTAAATAATAAATGGACTTTTCTTTATCCCCAAGATATGCTTCACAATAAGAAATAGCCAGCATAAGCCTCATTCGATTAGGATATTTTTTTAATAAGTCCAAAAATATTGCTTCAGCTTGTTCATATTCTTTTAGTTCAAATAAGCATACTGCGTAGTTGAAAGCAGGTTTATAACTTTTATCTATATCTTTGGCTATTTCAAAGTATTTTTTGCTTAAGGATATATTTTTTTGCGTATTATAAAAATCATCTTTACTTAGTTTACATCCCTGAAATTCATCAAAATAGTAAAGACCAAGTCCGGTATATGTTTCTATATAAGGTGATTTAAGCTCATAATCTTTACTCAGAAACTCTAATGCTTCTTTAGAATAATCTTCATAAAACCCTATGTTTATATAAACCCTTGCTTTATGGGCATTATCCAATTTACAGCCAAAGCTGTCTAAAAAATCCTTTAATAAATTAACACAATCACTTTCGCTATATCTAAGCTCTAACCTTACTGAAGCTAAAGTACATACTACATCAACATCTGATGGATTATCTTCCAGTCTTTCCAATAGATAGCTTTCCATTTTTTCCAGATATGTTTTTGATTTCTCAAAATCCTTCAAAAATGCTTCTTTATATCTATTTTCATACTCTGTTTTGAGCCTATACCAATAAACTTTTATTTCGTCCATCAATAAGCCCTCCACCTTTCAAAATTTCAATTTTCCAGCTCGACAATCTGGGATTTATTTGCGATGAGATTACATTCTTTCTATATCTTCTGCATATTCTAAAAGCTTAACAATTAGTGGATTATCAAACTCCCATTGGTCAATTATATATCTTGGATAAGAAAGTACATGTGTAGGATTTTTTTCTAATCGCTTAAGTTCAAACAAAATTTGTTTAAGATTATTAATTCTCCATTCATCCAAATCCATCATGTTATTTTTCATTAAGTCCTCTAAATTTATATTTATAATCTAAAACATTCTGTATGTTTATTCTTCAAACTTTTCTTCCACATTAAAGATTACTTCACAGTCGCAACCGGCTCCATTTTCCTCTAAAAAGTCTAATACCTTTTGGGCTTCTATATTTTTGTCTTTCAAAAACTCTTTAGTTAAAGAAAAATCATGCTTGCACTCTATGGTTTCCGATTTATCATTCAGGAAATCAAATAACTCATAAAATAGTTTTCTTTCCATTGGTAAGCTAGATTCAAATTCTTTTTCCTGCAGCATTTTATATTCATCCATAAGTTTTTTCTTATCTGCTTTATTCATGATTCATTCTCCTACAAATTCATATATGATAGTACTAATCACCTAGATTTATGTGTTAATTCTATATATTATTTTTCCTGTATTATATATGTTAAGGATTCCACTTACTGGCTCTTTGTCTTCTTGCCAAATCCATCCTGAATATATCGTAGAACATTCGCTATATCCTTCAGTCAAAATTTCAAATTCAGCATTTGAATACTGTTTCATGTAATCGGCTAAACTCATAGCCTTTCCTGCAAAACTGCCTTCATACACTGTTTTATCAAAAATGAGTACATTACAATCGTCAATATCGCATTCTGTAAACTCAATCTCACCCGAATAAATAAGCTCCGCTTCTTCTGTGTATTGAAATATCTTATCCAGCTTCAATCTTAACAACCCTTTTTTATACTCGATATTTATAATACGGCTATCATGTAAACTATAAGGTATATTGCTTTTTCTATTTCTTTTTAATTCTATACTCATAACCTTATCTTTCTATCTCAGCACCAAAAACACAAGACCGCAAATAACTAATCCTAGTCCACAGATTCCAATAAAAACTCTATAACCTTTTTCTCTCCACACTTCAAAAATAAAAGCATGACGAGCCTTATCTCCACCTGTTGCTCTATAAACCCATTTCCAATCTAAAATTGCCCCTATCAAGAACAAAAGTCCTCCGGCTATTAGCACATACTCAAAATGCGATCTTAAAAATTCAAATATATTTTCCATACGATATGTTCTTTCTCATCTTAAATTCTAAAGATACGATTTTTTACTATTCAAATCTGTTACAAAATACGGATTATCTTGCTTAATCAATTCGTATAGTCTTAATGCATTATCACTATCTTCTTTTAGCTTTTGTAAATCATTTTCCGTTATTCCAACAATTTGTAAAAAATCTGTTTTTCCGTAAACCGTATCTATTGTGTTTAACTCAGTATCATTCACAATGAACAGAGCGGTAATTTTTGAATCTTTATCCTTGCAAATCGAACTACCGTCACCTTGTATATATTGATAGGGTTCAAAAAATCTTTCAGATGAATAAGTGTATCTAGCCAAGTTGCCTAACATATCCATCGCCCACATACAATCATCGTTATCAGCTTTAAGTTTGATCGTCATCTCATAGCCCCACCTGTTCCATTCGCCACCAAATGCTCCCTCATTCCCATAAAGTTCTGTCATACCAAATGTGACAATGTGTTTATAACCGTTAGAAGAATCATATATTGAATATCCATCTAAATATTCATCACCACCAAAAATCGCTCTACTTGTAAGGAGTGTGGCAAAGTGCGCAGGTTCTTGATCTTTGTAAATGGCTTTTAACGCTCCTTCGATTGCTTCCCAACCTGGTGCATAGTCTTCATCTTCTCTTACTCTTTTAATAAATTCTTCTTTTGTTATTTTTTATTACCTTTATTTCTTAGCTTGTCAAATAATGCCATAATTCATACTCCTATTCTTTCACTGTAACACAGCCCCAGCCGTCATAATATCCCTCTAGTTCTTCGGCTGACTCCATCAAATACCAAGTTACGCTATTTGCATTGCGAAAGTCATCTCCTCTGCCAACAACAATTTGATATGGATACTCGTTTATCTCGTCTACAACCTCATCTGCACGTTCATCAATCCGTCTAAATCCTTCAGTTTCCACTTTCTCCAAAAATTCTTTTCTTTTTTCTTTGGTCTTAAAGTAAAGGCAATGTTCCAGAACTCTAGGCACCATAGTATCTCCATCCATTTGTATTTGGTAAATCAGTCTATTATTCAAAATACCTTGATAGTTATATTTGTCAGGATAAAGAGCATTAAAATATGTCTCCCACTCTTCATCTTCATCCACCCAGAACTGATATTCATAATCCGGGAATTGTTCTTTTAGGGCAAATGCAAATGCTTCTTCATAACCTTTTTCATCTTCTACATAAGCAAAAACGCTAAGTCTCTTGTCCCATCTTAAGAAACCTGCCAATATGCCTTCTTTTTCTTTGATGATGCTTTCAAGCAAATCTTCGATTTGGTATAAAGTTTCCTCTTCTTCCTTAGTTGGAAGACCATTTTCATCAGGATTTTTTAGCATGACAGAGAGTTGTATTCTTTTCGTATATTTCACCTGTGGGTCAAACTCAAGCAGGGCTAAGCCTAAATTCACTCTAACACTTGCCAGTTGTTCATCAAACCATCTACAAAGATATGCTCCCCAGTCCTCTATGATTTCACCATCATCCTCATCTCCTGCTAAAATTTCATATAAAAGTCCTTCTATATAGTCATCATTTAAATCATATTTTTCTTTAACCTTTGTTATCTTTTCAAAGATGGCTTCAAATTCTTCCTCGCTTGCACTATTATAATCATCATTATTTTCTATACCATGCTCTTTAAGAATTGCTTCAAATCCTTCTTTTACCACGCCCTCTATTTCAGCACATTTTTCGCGGATTTTCTTTCTTTTTTCAATTTTCTCTTGGCACTCTTTTATGACTTCCAGTGCAACTTTATCATCCGGGTCTAACTCTGCCCAACGCTGCGCATAGGGAATTGCTTTTTCTTCTTCGCGAAATAAATATTGATAGCCATACGCCATACGCATATTCCACTCTGGTCTATTTATGCCTTCTGCTCTAACAGACTCAAGGATTTCCAATGACTTTAATAAAAATTCATATCCTATTTTGTATTCTGTTCCCTCGTCATCGTCCCCTACAATAGCAAAATTTTGTAATGCACGAGCAAGATGATAAGAGATTTCATAATCTCTTTCTTCAAACGGAATACTCTCTAACGCATTGATACATTCTGTATGTTTATCTTTCTCTGTTAGTTCCTCAATTTTTGCAAAAAATTCTTCTCTGTTTTCTTTGTTATAAATAAGCTCTGTTTTCATAGTAAATTTCTCCTTATCTCTTCCACCAAGACTTCTTTTTCTTCTTTTCATAAGAAATCTTTAGTGTGTCCTGATCAGAAAGAGCAACGCCTTTACTCAATGTGATTTGATGGATATCATCTTCAGAAAGTCCTATTGTTTCTCCATCCTTAAATTCCACATCATCTTGCAATACATATGATGAAATTGAAGATATAAAAGATAGCAATTTTCCTGCTTCTTCATCGGCATCTAAGATTTCAAGCTCTAATTTTCCAAAAGCTTTCATTCCATAAGTGTAGGTAGATAGCCCATTTTCAGTCCTATATAAGCCAAACCATACCCAGGTAAAAATTGGAAGCTCCCCATCTCTAATCATCTCAGCAGATTTCATATAATAACTAGGCTCAAATACTACACCACATGTGAATACGCCAATGGCGTTTTCTTGCTTGCAGCAAGTAGCCATGATTTTCGTATAAAGTATGCCCCTTGATATTAAATCTTCTTCATCCCCCAAAATAGCTACAACAATGTGAGCCTTATGAGTCTTTGTAACCTCTACAGCCTCTTCCCACATCCAATTATTTTCTGCGTTTATTTCAGCTTCTTCATTTGGTACAGGTGCAGGGAATTTACTGATTACAATTCTACATTTATCAAAATCAATAAAGATTGTATCTTCATCTTCCGTATCTTCTTTTGATAGTTCAATTTCCCAATCCGCTTTTAAATCGCTGATTAATTTTTCTTTATCCCATAAATCTTCTGAAAGTAAAACACTTCCACAAAATGAGCCTACAGCTTCCTCTTCCGATGCAGAACCTTCTTCGTTAGCATAGTCAGAATGTATATAGTAATCATATATATGCGGAAATGATGCTTCTTTTGACTGTACGGTTTCTTCAAGCTTCGGATTGTAAAAAATTTGTTCTGCACACCAATTCTTTACTTCATCATCCATGCTTTTTTCACAGGCTTTATCAAACATAGCAAGTACCTCTTCCTCTTGGTCACTAGCTATTTGAAAATCTGTGTAAAGGAGTGAATACCCATATCGGTAATACCACTTTGCATCTCTTTCTTGCTCCGGTATAAACTCCATGATTTCCATTGCCTTATCATAGGATTCAACATTATTATAGGAAGCGGCAAGCAGACCAAGAAGTAGGTTGCTTAGGCTTTCTAAAGGAACAGCACTCAACAGTTCGATAATTTTATCAGGCTCTCCTGCCTCATGAAGTGCCTTGATTATATTGTTTTTCTCATCTTCTTTTAATGAATTAAATTCGTTATTCGTTATTTCTTTGTTCATAAGTGGGAATCCTCTCTTACACATAACATTCTATTTTTCATTTCTTTTTACATATGTTATCTCTATGTCATAGCCCAAAGCTTCCAGCATAGAAATGAAGGTCTTGTTAACAACGCCATCTTTTTTTCTTAATAATCCGGTTAACATATTGGCTAGTAGTGCCAATCTCTTCAGCAAGCTGCATCTGCGTCTTTCCCGCCTCAATGCATTTCACTTTTACATCCACTTCAATATTATTCTACATTACTATTCATGAGTATCATCCTTTATAAAGTCTATATTTATTATACCATACAACCAGTCTATATTAAACCTATTTTTAGTCTAATATAAGACTGGAATTTAAAAAACTTTATAGATAAATTTCACTGGTATATGTTACAAATACTTTTATTAGATACATCTAATCCCTTTTCCTTCCAAAATATAAAAATTGAGATAAAAGCATATGATAATCGATTACTTACTCATTGGTATGAGGGTTCGTAAAAGAAGATTAAGTGTCAAGTTCACACAGGGAATGCTTGCTGAACTATCAGGTTTATCACCGGTGTATACCTCAAACATAGAGAATAACAAAAAACTAAGTCTTGAATCTGTAAAAAAAAACTGTAAATGCTCTTGATATTACAGTAGATGAACTATTAACTGGAAATCTGCTGTCTCACCCCTCTGATTATCAGACAGATATCGATGCGCTGATGTATGACTATGACAAATATTAAAAACGACTATTTTATGAGTTCCTAAAGTTCACAAAGGACAGCATCCGTAATAATCAGTGGTATAAAGGTAAAAGATAAGCCTATCTATCAGGAAACCATAAACTAGAGGATAAGAGTTTAACCTTTGGTTTATGATTTTTCCATTATGAAAACAATATGATAAATATAAATTTCATAGGAAAGATATCATGCTAATTAACGAAATTTAAATAAGAATTAAAACAACTGCAGAAAATAAACAAAAATAAGAGAAAGGTATAAGGGAATCGGCTCAGATAAACTTGATGTAATTACTGCTGTTCCTGTAGGGGACATTTTCAGCTATATCTTTTCTTGCATTCATAGAGATTCTTCAGTTAAATATTAGTATAATTATTCTTTATTTATATTATATATGTTAATTGAACTATTTTACAATTTTCAAGTTACAGGTGGGTGCAAGTGGGTGCATTTTTTCTTGTTATCCATTCCCAAGTGTCAACTCTAGTCTATGGATATGTTCCCACTCAACCATATTTTTTTCTCAAATAGTGAGGCTTACTCCAAGCTACCGATACCTTTTAACGATAGCATTAGAATAAGCCTTTATTTTCTACACTTTATTTATTCACTGGGTGCAACTTTTGACATCAATACCACGCACTCCACATGAGATTATTAGGCTATTTTTAAAAATTAAGTATCTCTGCAAAAATCATTGATTTTATAACAACTATAATATTTCTATCGTTTCGAGTATATAGTTTTTGATTAGGCTAATTTATATACCATATAAACTATTAATCTTTTTTAGAGATTTATCACTCGAAATATTTGTCCAGCATCAACCGCAATTTTTTAATTTGCATATAGTTGCAATTTTACAATAACAATATACTTATTTTCATTAAACCTATTTTAATTTATCTGCAGCCGGATCCACTTCATACCAATGATCTGAATTTCGCTTACATTGTAACGCAGGCACTTTCTTTGTAACCTCACGTTTTGTTCTACCATCTGAATATATTGTATTTCTCCATTCTACAGCCTTATTGAAATATTTCATTGTGCCACCACATATAGGACATTTGTCAATACGAATTTTTTCTATTGTGATTTTCCTTCCAAGACCGCTTATTGCATAATTAAAGAATAAGGGATGTCTAGTTTCTTTTTTTGTAATACTCCTCAAACACAAGACCAGCACAAAAAGTATACATATTACAGCAAAAATTATGACATAAATATTATTATTTAAATCCGCTTTAATACTCTTATTAGTTATTAAATTAATTATAGGCTCAAACATTTTATACATTGGGAAAAGTCCTATTAAAGAAATTATAAATCCCATCCATGAAAGCATTGCCATTGTTATCGGACTTCTCCAAACAGGTTCTGGTGTATATGATGCAACCTTATCTTCTTCAGCTTCCTTAGAATAATTATTACCTGCCACAATATTGGTTGGTCCATTAAAAATATTTCCCGAAACATTATTAATATTAGACTTAGAATATTTATCTCTCATATATTTTCTCCTATCATTTTAGTCTCTTCGCACTATACTTTTTACTCTTTCTTCGAGCTTTTCCATCTTCTCCAATTTCCACATTGCTACGCAGTTCCATTTCTAGTTGAACTGCTTTAAATTGCTCTTTGGATATTATCCCTTCATGATGTTGCTTATATAAATATCGATTCTCCGATCCCCCTGAATCCGCAATTGCCACATCACCTGTATATTTTTCTCGTGTGAGTGTAGATTCAATCGCTCTTTTACTCCATCGTTCTTTACCTTTCGATGTTTTTATTTTCTTCTCTTCCAGTTTATCTATGATTCCACCAATGCTATATCCTTCAAGATACCAGTCAAAAATATTTCTAACAACTTTTGCTTCTTCTTCATTAATTATAAGCATTCCATTCTTATCTTTTTTATAGCCGTAACAGGCTCTATTATATAGTCCTGATGTTCCATCCTCGGCTCTGTATATTAAGCCCAAGCGTATATTTTCGCTTCTCCAGTCATTTTCTGCTTGTTCACACGCTTCAATTATACTAATCAATAATTCATCTTTAACGGTCTCTGTATCTATCTTATCTTTCTCAAAGATAATTCTTTTCCCAGCTGCTCGTATTCTTCTAATAGCTTCTAAGCCTTCTTTAGCATCACGTCCAAAACGGCTAAGACTTTTAGTAAGAATAATATCTAAATTCCCATACTCGCACTCATTTATCATTCTATTAAATTCTGATCTTTTTGATCCTGTCTTAGCAGATGCAACATCAATAAAAACATCCGCAACAAACCATGTTCTATGTGCAGCCGCTAGTCTCGTCAATCCCGATACTTGTGCCGATAAACTATCCATCTGGGCTTTATGGCTTGTACTTACACGAGCATATATCCCCACAGCATAATCTTTTATAACTCTCTGCTTCTGTATTACAGTTACATTTTCAACCATATCTTTTCTTCCATTCATAGAGATTCTCCACCAATATTTTAGTATACTTATTTCTTAATTATATTATAATGTTAATTAGGCTATTTTACAATTATCAAATTTTTAGATGTGTGCATAAAAAATACCCTCCTTACTGGGTGTCCAGTAAAGAGGGTACATATCATGCAAGTGGGTGCATTTTTATTTACGATTCATTCCCTAGTGTCAACTCTTGAATATGGATATGTTCCCGCTTAGTTGATTTTTATCACAAAAAACAAGGCTTACTCCAAGCTACCAATACCTTTTAACGATAGCTTGGAGTAAGCCTTTGTTTTATACACTCTATTTACTTACTGGGTGCAACTTTTGACATCAATACTACACACTCCACATGAAACGTTCCTGGGAACATATCTACAGGTTGCACTGCACCTAGTTTATAACCTAGACCTCTCATAATTTCCATATCTCTAGCTAATGTTGCTGGATTGCAACTAACATAGACTATTTTTTCTATATTCATAGCTGCAAGATCACGTAGGAAACTTTCCTCACATCCTTTACGTGGTGGATCCACAATAACTGCATCTAATTTCACATCTTGTGAGATTAATTTTTTAATTACATCTTCACTTTTACCTAGTAAAAACTCTGCATTAGTTATATTATTATTTTTAGCATTTTCTCGAGCATCTAAAACAGCCGCTTCTACTATTTCAATACCGTATACTTTCTTAACTTTCTTCGCTGCGAATAGACTTATAGTTCCAATACCACAGTAAGCATCAATTATCGTATCAGTTTCTTTTAATTCTGCAAGTTCCAATGCTTTACTGTATAATACCTCTGTTTGAACTGGATTCACTTGATAGAATGAACGAAGTGAAATCTTGAATTCTATTCCGTCTAACGTGTCAGTTATGTAGTCTTTACCAAAAAGTCTTTCAGTTTTATCACCAAAGATTACATTTGTCTTCTTGTCATTAATATTTAACATAATACTAACGATTCTATCGTCCAATTTAGATATTTTCTCAACGAATTCATCTAATTTATTAAACTTCTCTTTCACAACAATACCAACCATAATTTCACTTTTTAGGGTGTTCGTTCTAAACATAATATGTCTAATTGCCCCTGAGTGATTATTTTCATCATATACAGATAAGTTAAGCTCTGAAATTAAACTGCGTAATTTGTTCATCAATACATTATGTTCGTCATATTGAATAAAACATTTTTCTATATTAACAACATCATGGCTTCGTGGTTTATAATACCCCATCTTAACCTCGCCATTAACTTTTTGTACTGGAATCACAGATTTATTACGATAATGGTATCCATCTTCCATTCCTAGCGTATCTAATACTTCGATAGAATCTTTTCCAAGAGCTTTATCCATAACATTTTGAACTTTTTTCTTTTTAAACTTCAATTGCTCTTCATAGTTCATATGAACTAAATTTGCTCCTGAAGTTTTTGGAATACCATCTACTCTATTTTTAGAACTTTCAATAATATTAAGAACTTTTCCATAACCAAGATTTTTCTTTAATTTAATTATCTTAAATTCGATTACTTCACCTTCTATAACATCTTCAATAAAAATCGGAAAATTATCAATTTTTACTACACCAAGACCATCGTGAGTATAATCTATAACTTTCCCTTCGAATACATCATTTTTTTGCATAATTCACCTTTCTAAAATAAAAAGGAGAACAGATATAGGAAACTGACTTCCCTACTCTGTTCTCCTACATTTAATATTTATTAAACTATCTTTACATGCTTAAACCAATTACTTTAATTGAATTAACAAACTCAAGATTTTTAATTCGTTTATTTAATTTTTCAATATTTATATCACCTGAGCTAAGCTCTAAAGAAATAATTATCGTAGCTTTTGCATTTATTGGTACTGTTTGGTGAATAGTAAGTACACTGCACTTCTCTTCATTAACAACGGATAAAATTTTACCCAATATTCCCGGAATATCATCAACATCAATAGACAATGAAAGAATTGATTGTCTTTTCACATCTTGAATAGGAAAAATTGTATCTTTATACTTATAAAATGCACTTCTACTTAAATCAAATCTCTTCGAAGCTTCTAAAATTGATAACTTTGAATCATCTTCTAAAGCTTTTTTCATAGCTAATGTCTTTTTTACAGCTTCAGGTAAAACATCTTCTCTAATTATATAATAAACTTTTTCTTTATCCATAGTGGCTATCTCCTACTCTACGAATTCAAACTCACCTTTAAGGATCTTAACAGTATCACCATTTTTACATCCTCTTTCACGCAAAGCATCATCTACACCCATAGAACGCATTTGCTGAGCAAAACGTCTAACAGAAGCATCACGGTTAAAGTCAGTCATTAAGAATGCACGTTCAATACCAGGCCCACTTACAACATAAGCACCAGTATCATCACGAGTAATCTTGAATGTTTCATCCTTAGGTTTATGTTTATAAAGAACTCTGTTTTCCATACTTTCTTCTTCAGTATCTAGTTCATATAACGTATTTGGATCTGTATTGTCTAATATATCACTTATTTTATAAAGTAAGTTATCAATATTACTACGAGTGAAGGCAGAAATTTCAACGATATCCACTTCTTCACCAACATTTTCTAATTGTTTTTTAAATTCTTTAAGATTTTCACCAGAAACCGGAATATCCATCTTATTAGCTACTACTACTTGAGGTCTTTCTAAAAGTCTCATGTTGTACTCGGCTAACTCTTGGTTAATAATTTTATAATCTTCATATGGATCACGACCATCAGTTGCCGACATATCTACTACGTGCACAATAACTTTTGTTCTTTCAATATGACGTAAGAACTGATGTCCAAGTCCTACACCTTGACTAGCTCCTTCAATTAATCCTGGAAGGTCAGCCATAACAAAACTTCTGTGATCTTTTGTTTCTACTACTCCAAGATTTGGTGCTAACGTTGTAAAGTGATAATCAGCAATTTTTGGTTTTGCTTTTGATGTTATTGATAATAATGTTGATTTACCGACAGAAGGGAATCCAACAAGACCTACATCCGCCATAAGTTTTAATTCTAATGTAAGATTTCTTTCTTCTCCTGGTTCACCATTTTCAGCGATTTCTGGCGCTGGGTTTGAAGGTGTTGCGAAACGACAGTTTCCACGTCCACCACGACCTCCACGAGCTACTACTACTTCTTGCTCATGTTCTACTAAGTCTGCTAATACCTCTCCAGTATCAGTATCACGAATTACAGTTCCTGGTGGTACTTTTAGGTATAAATCTTTAGATTTTCTACCATGCATCCCCTTACTCATTCCATTTTCACCATTAGGCGCAACGAATTTCTTTTGGTAACGATAATCCATGAAAGTTCTTAAACCTTCATCAACTATAAATACAACATTTGCTCCACGTCCACCGTCACCACCTGCTGGACCACCTTTTGGAACATACTTTTCTCTTCTAAATGCCACTAATCCATTCCCACCATCACCTGATCGGACGAATATTTTTACCTCATCTAAAAACATAAAAATCTCCTATACAATTCTCTTTATTTTCTTAAATTTCAACTTTTAAACTATATAAAATTCAACTTGATAAAAGTTCATATACCATGAACTATTATAACATAATTTTCCCTTTGATAATAATATTTAGCGAGATTTTAAACAAAAAAATATACGGCTGCATATACAACCGTACTTTACTCCACAGGCAGGACTCGAACCTGCGACCCTCTGATTAACAGTCAGATGCTACTACCAACTGAGCTACTGTGGATA
>NZ_CABFLN010000030.1 GCF_901873445.1 Gemella haemolysans | reverse complement strand
TTTCTATCTTATTTTCATCTGTTAATTTCATAATAAATAGCCCTCCAAAATTTGTCCAAATTTTGGGGGCTATTACCTATACCTTGAGGTTTAATTCCTATATTAATCTTTATACTAGTTCCATAAGTCTTCTAGTAAGTGGGTTTGAGTTCTATCTGGTCCTGTAGAGAATACAGAGATTTTAACTCCTACTAGTTCTTCGATTTTTTCTAGATATTTTCTTGCATTTTCAGGAAGCTCATCTAGTGATGTTACACCTGTGATATCTTCATCAAATCCTGGTAATGTTTCATAGATTGGTTTACAATCTTTAATGATGTTTTCATTAGCTGGGTATTCAGTTAAGATTTCACCTTTATAGTCGTATGCTGTACAGATTTTAATTTCTTTAAGTCCTGTAAGAACGTCAAGACAATTCACTGACAGATTAGTCATTCCAGATACACGAGCTGAGTGACGCATTACTACAGTATCAAACCATCCAATACGACGTGGTCGTTTAGTAACTGTTCCATACTCATGACCAACTTCACGAATTGTATCTCCGATTTCATCAAATAATTCTGTTGGGAATGGTCCATCTCCTACACGAGAAGTATAGGCTTTTGAAATCCCTAATACTTTAAGTCCATTGGTTGGTACGAATCCATTACCTACTGTGATTCCTCCTGCTGATGGATTAGATGAAGTAACATACGGGTATGTTCCGTGGTCGATGTCTAGCATTACACCTTGTGCACCTTCAAATAAAATATTTTTATTTTCATTTTGTGCATCTTCTAATACTTTAGAAGTGTCTGTAACATATTGAGCTAATTGTTTTCCGTATTCAAAGTATTCATTGAAGATTTCTTCTACTGTGAATCCTTCAGTTTCATAAATTTTTTCGAATAGTTCATTTTTTTCTTTCAGATTTTGTTCTAATTTTTTCTTGAATAAATCAGCATCTAATAAGTCAGCAATACGGATACCACAACGTTTGTATTTATCTACATAACATGGTCCGATACCTTTTTTAGTAGTACCAATTTTATTTTCTCCACGACGAGCTTCTTCAACCTCATCAAGTTTTAAGTGATATGGTAATACTACGTGTGCTCTATTAGAGATCCTTAATCCATTACAAGTAACTCCACTTTCTTTTAATCTATCGATCTCACTGCAAATCCATTTTGGATCTACTACTAGACCATTTCCGATAATTGAAAGTTTTTCTTCATTAAAAATTCCAGATGGGATTAATTGAAGTTTGTAAGTTTTTCCATCAAACTTAATAGTATGTCCTGCGTTGTTACCCCCTTGATAACGAGCAATTACATCAGCACGTTCTGCTAAAAAGTCAGTAATTTTACCTTTACCTTCATCTCCCCATTGTGAACCTACTACTACGATTATTGACATTAGTTACGCCTCCTGAAAGCAATTATTTTTTCCATTAATAATTATATCACAAATACAGACGTTTACAACCATTTTTTTATAAAAAACTCAAAATTATCGGACGATTTATCTTATTTTCTCACTTTGTTCGCTTTTATGCGTTTTCATTAAAAACAATTATCAACTATATCAAACATTTAATACTAAATATAAATACAAAAAATAACCTGAGAATCAGTTTATACTAATTCTCAAGTTACTTATACTTTTAATTTTATCTGGCATAAATTTTATATTAGAAGATTCCTAAAATTGTTTCAGTTTCTTCATCGATATCTATATTTAATGCACTTGGTACTTTTGGAAGTCCTGGCATTGTTAATACTTTATTCGCATAAGCTACTACGAATCCTGCACCACTACGTAGTTTAACATCGTTAATAGTAATGTTAAATCCAGTAGGACGACCTTTAATTTTTGCATTATCTGTTAATGAAGCTGGAGTTTTTGCCATACATACTGGTAAGTTCTTGAATCCAAGATTTTCTATTTTCTCGATTTCAGCCTTAACTTCATCAGAGAAGTTAACTCCATCAGCTCCATAAATCTCACGACATACAGTTTCAATTTTTTCAATGATTGAAGCTTCATCTTTGTATAATAATTGAAGTTCTTTATCGTTTCCTTCAACAGCTTTTACTACTTTTTCTGCTAGGTCTATTCCGCCAAGACCACCTTTTTCCCATACTTCTGTACGAGAGAATTCTACGCCTTGTTCTTTAGCCCAGTTTTCTAAGAATGCTAATTCTTTTTCTGTATCAGTAACAAAGACATTTAGGGCAACTACTATCGGTAAATTGAATTTACGTAAGTTTTCGATGTGTTTTTCTAAGTTTTGAACACCTTTAGCTAATGCTTCTAAGTTTTCTTCTTTTAGATCTTTTTCTTCAATATCACCGTGTAGTTTTAATGCTTTAATTGTTGCAACTACTACTGCAGCTTTTGGTCTTAAACCTGACTTACGACATTTAATGTTTAAGAATTTCTCAGCTCCTAAATCAGCTCCGAATCCAGCTTCTGTAATTACATAGTCAGCAAATTTTAAAGCTGTTTTTGTAGCTAAGATTGAGTTACATCCGTGCGCAATGTTTGCGAATGGTCCACCATGAATAATCGCTGGGTTGTTTTCTAATGTTTGGACAATATTCGGTTTAATCGCATCTTTTAATAATGAAGTTATAACACCTTCAATTTTCAAATCTTTTAAGTAAACAGGTTCACCTTTTTTGTTGTAAGCAACAAGAATATTACTTAATTTTTCTTTAAGATCTCCTAATCCTTCTGATAAACATAAGATTGCCATGATTTCACTAGCTACTGTAATATCGAATCCATCAAGACGTTCTAAGTCAGTTCCAGCATTAACTTTAATATGACGTAAATCACGTGCATTCATATCCATAACACGATTAAAGACAATCTTATCAATCTCTAATTCGTTACCTTGAAATACATGGTTATTTACTAGTACTGCAATTGCATTGTGCGCTGTAGTAATAGCATGCATATCTCCAGTAAAGTGTAGGTTAATATCTTCCATCGGTACAACTTGTGCATATCCTCCACCAGCTGCTCCACCTTTTCTTCCTAATACAGGTCCTAAAGATGGTTCACGTAGTGCAACACAAGATTTTTTTCCGATTTTATTTAATCCATCAGATAAACCGATAGTTACAGTACTTTTCCCTTCACCACTTGATGTTGGGTTAATAGATGTTACTAATACTAGTTTAGCATCTTCACTAATATCTTTCTTGATATTTTTTGTTTGAATTTTTGCTTTGTGATTTCCGTATAATATTAAATCTTCTTCTTTTATCCCTAATTTTCCTGCTACTTCAGCAATATGTTTCTTTTCACATTCGTTTGAAATTTGAAAGTCTGACTTCATTTAATCTACCTCTTTTCTTTGGTCTTTGTTTTTTATTTTAATCTTCCAACCCTGGAATACGTTTATAGATCTTATCGATATTTACAAGATGTACATTTAGATCGAAACAACTATCTAACACTTCTTTAGAAACTGTATTTTTAATAGTTTCATTTTCTTCAAGAAGCTCTCTAAATGGAATACCTTCGAACCAAGATTTCATTGCAAGTGGTTGTACTAAGTCGTATGCTTCTTCACGAGAGAATGAGTATTTTTCGATAAGGTTACTCATAGTTCTTTGAGCGAAAATCACACCGTTAGTGGCATAAATATTTTTAATCATGTTATCTGTAAATACTGTTAGATTTTTCACAACATTAGTAAATCTGTTTAACATATAATCTAATAATGTTGTTGCATCATTACTTAATATTCTTTCTGCACTTGAGTGAGAAATATCACGTTCATGCCATAATGGAATATTTTCGTAAGCTGCAAACATATATCCACGCATGATTCTAGCGCATCCGGCCATGTTTTCACTTGAGATTGGATTACGTTTGTGAGGCATTGCACTTGAACCTTTTTGATTTTTCGAGAAGAATTCTTCTGCTTCTCTTACTTCTGTACGTTGTAAGTGACGAATCTCTACTCCGATTTTTTCGATTGAACTTGCGATTAATGCTAATGTTGCATAGTAATCTGCGTGTCTATCACGTTGTAAAGTTTGCGTAGAAATATTACTTGATTCAATTCCTAATTTTGCACAAACATAGTCTTGGACTTCTGGTGGTGTATTTGAGAATGTACCTACAGCTCCAGAGATTTTACCTACTTCAATAATTTTTCTTACT
The DNA here is from genome assembly GCF_901873445.1 of Gemella haemolysans. GTDB lineage: Bacteria > Bacillota > Bacilli > Staphylococcales > Gemellaceae > Gemella > Gemella haemolysans_C. The sequence continues at coordinate 121,341 of NZ_CABFLN010000030.1, read as the reverse complement.
TCGTTGAAACGTTTAATATGACGGTTAAATTCATCATAATAAAGAGCAAATTTTAATCCAAAACTACTAATATCAGCGTGCACTCCGTGAGTACGTCCGATACAAGGTGTGAATTTATATTGTAGTGCTTTTTCCTTTAATACTTCTTGGAAATTTAATAAATCTCTGTAAAGTATATCATTAGCTTGTTTATATAAATATCCATAAGCAGTATCAACAACATCAGTAGATGTTAATCCATAGTGCACCCATTTTTTTTCATCACCTAGATAACTAGAAACATTACGAGTAAATGCTACTATATCATGCTTTGTTTCTTTTTCTAATTCTAAAATACCTGGTAGGTCAAATTTTGCATTAGCGAATAATTTTTCAACATCTTCTTTTGGTACAACACCTAATGTACTCCAAGCTTCTGTCGCATAAAGTTCTACTTCTAAATATGCTTTAAAGCGATTCTCATCACTAAAGATATTACGCATTTCTTCTCTACTATATCTTTCAATCATTGCAATAATCTCCTGATGTTTTTTTTATTTCTATCGATCTATCTAAAAATATTATAATGACAAATGACCGATGTCTTTTCTGTAAAATAGTTCTTCACATTCTATTTTTACTATCTCATTATACACTTTTTTATATGCTTCTTGCAAGCTCTTTCCTTGTACACAAATTAATAATACACGACCACCATTAATTACTATATCATCGCCTACACGCTTAGTTCCCATATGGAATACTGGTGTAGACACTTTATCTAAGCCGTGTATTACAGCTCCTTTTTCACTATGTTCAGGATATCCTTTCGCTGCCATTACAACCCCTATAAACGCATCCTCAGACCAAGTTAATTCTACTTCTTTTCCATCAATAATATTATTAGCAATATCATATAGACTACTTTCTAAAGATAGAAGTAAAATTTCACTCTCTGGATCTCCAAAACGAACATTAAATTCAATAGTTTTTACACCGTCATGACATTTCATAAGACCGGCATATAATATACCGTAAAATGGCATTCCTTCATCACTCATAGCATCAACCATAGGTTGAACAACATTTCTAACCCCTTCATCAATGTCATCTTGAGTAATTTTCTTAAGTGGTAGATATGCTCCCATACCTCCAGTATTTAATCCTTCATCATTATCAAATGCACGTTTGTGATCTTGTGCAATTTTCATCGGATATACTTTTCTATCTGAAACAAAACACATTAACGAAAATTCTTCACCTTGAAGAAATTCTTCAATAACGACACTAGAACCGGCCTTATTGAATTTAGCATTGCACATCATTTCCTTAAGTTCAGCTTGTGCTTCTTCTAGAGTGTTTGCTATTATTACTCCTTTACCTGCTGCTAGTCCGTCTGCTTTAAGAACAATCGGAGCTTTTTGCTCGCTTAAGTACTCTCTTGCCTGTTCATAATCATTGAAACTTTCATATTTAGCTGTAGGGATATTGTATTTTCTCATCATCATTTTTGAGAATACTTTGCTTCCTTCTAATTGCGCTGCAAGTTTAGATGGTCCAAAGGCACGTACACCTACTTTTTGTAGTTCATCTACTAGACCATTAACTAATGGCACTTCAGGTCCTACAAAAACAAGATCGATACCATTTGTTTTTGCGTAGCTTGGTATTTGGTCTTCTGTTAATGCTACACATACTCCAAATTCTTCGACTGCAGGATTAATTCCTACCATATGTACTTCATGACCTTCTTTATGAAATTTATAAGCGATAGCGTGCTCTCTACCACCGCTTCCTACTACTAATACTTTAGCCATATTAGTGTTTAAAGTGACGTATTTTACTGAAGACCATCGCCACACCTTTCTCATTACATGCATCTATGCTTTCTTGATCTCGTATAGATCCACCTGGTTGCACTATCGCAGCGATACCGCAGTCAGCCGCAATATCAGCACTATCTCTCATCGGGAAGAATGCATCAGAAGCTAGCACTGCACCTCTTGCTTTTTCTCCTGCTTGTTCTAAAGCTATTTTACATGAACCTACTCTATTCATCTGACCAGCACCAATTCCTAAAGTTTGTCCATCTTTTACTACTACTATTGCATTTGACTTAACATGTTTTACTACTTTTAAGCCAAACTCAATATCTTTTTGTTGAGTTTCATCAACTTTTTTCTCAGTCACACTTTCATATTCATCTGCTAGTTTATCATTAAAATCTTGTACTAAGATTCCACCACGAACACTTTTAATTTGGTGTTCATGATTATTATTTTTTTCTGACAGTTTGTAAAGACGTAGATTTTTCTTCTTAGTTAGTATTTCTAATGCTTCTTCATCATAATCTGTTGCTAGTATAATTTCTAAAAAGATACTGTGCATTTTTTCAGCAGTTTCTTTATCTACTTTGCCATTTACTGCAACTATTCCTCCGAAGATAGATACAGGATCCGCTTCATATGCACGACTATACGCTTCAAATACAGAACTTCCTGTCGCTACTCCACATGGATTCATGTGTTTAACAGCAACACATGTAGTTTCATCAAACTCTGAAAGAATATCTAGTGCTGCAGAAGCATCTTGAATATTATTGTATGACATTTCTTTACCATGAAGTTGCACAGCATTCTGCAAAGCATAACTTTCGTTATTATCTTGTACATAGTGATAAGCTTTTTGATGAGGGTTTTCCCCGTAACGAAGACTATCTTGAAGTTTATAAGATAATGTTAATTTTTCAGGTACTAAATTATCTTTTTTATTAAAGTAATTCGCAATAGCAGCATCGTAACTTGCTGTAGTATTAAATACTTTTATAGCTAAAGAACGACGTGTTTCATACGTAATACCACCTTGTTCAAGTTCAGAAAGTACTTTATCATAGTCATTAATATCAGTAACTACTGCTACGTCGTTGAAGTTTTTAGCAGCACTTCTTAGCATACTCGGACCACCGATATCAATATTTTCGATAATTTCCTCTTCACTAACCCCTTCTTTTTTTACAGTAGCTTCAAATGGATATAAGTTTACACAAACTAAGTCAATATAATCAATGTTATTTTCAGCTACATGTTTATTATGAAGTTCATTACCACGTTTTGATAGCAATCCACCATGAATTTTAGGGTGCAAAGTTTTTACACGCCCTTCTAAAATTTCTGGAAAATGAGTAACATCTTCAATACTGATACAGCTTACACCATTATTTTTTAAATGTGTATAAGTTCCACCTGTACTAATAACTTCAAAACCATGTTTTTCTAAACCTTTTGCAAATTCTACAATATTTGTTTTATCACTTACACTTATTAATGCTCTTTTAGTCATAGTGCCTCCTCAACTAACTTCAATATTACTTCTGGATATAATTTATGTTCTAGTTTATGTACTTTTTCAGTAACAGTTTCTAAAGTATCCTCTTCTAAAACTTCAAATGATCTTTGGGCAATCACTTCTCCACCATCAAGTTCTTCATTTACATAATGAATACTAATTCCTATTTCCTTCTCACCCACATTAAAAGCTTGTTCGATAGCATCTTTACCTTTAAATTTCGGTAATAAAGACGGATGTAAATTAAGAATTGTCTTTTTATATTTTTCTAAGAAATACGGTGAAATAATTCTCATATACCCCGCTAAAAATATATAATCTAAGTCTTTAACTTTCTCAAAAATCACACTTTCATATGCTTCTTTTGACTCAAAATCTTTCGCTGAAAAGACAAACACTTTAATATTTCTATCATGGGCTTTTCTTATTACAGCTGCATCTTTTCTATCACATACTAACAGCTCAATTGAGATTTTATCTTTTAATCTTTCATCATCAGCAATTTTCTCAAAATTACTTCCTGTTCCTGATGCAAATATCGCTACTTTCTTCATACTATTTTTATTCCACTTTCATCTGTTACTTCTCCAAGAACAAACGCATTATCTATTAATGATAAAGTTTTATCTACGTCTTCCTTGTTTACAATTAATACCATTCCTACACCCATATTAAAGATATGGTACATTTCTTCTTCATCAATTTTACCTTTTTCTTGTAGATACTTGAATACCGCTGGTACTTCATATGAATTTTTATCAATCTTCATACCTAATCCATCTTTAAGAGCACGAGGTAAATTCTCATGGAAACCACCACCTGTAATATGAGCTATTCCTGCTACTTTTACCTCTTCCAATACTTTAAGTACTTCTTTTACATAGATTTTAGTAGGTGTTAATAATGTTTTTCCTATTGTACTTCCGTTAAATTCTTCGTTTAAACCAATATTATTATCTTTTAAAATTTTTCTTACTAATGAGAATCCATTAGAATGTACCCCACTTGATGGAAGTCCAATTACTGCTTGTCCAGCTTTTGTATTTTCAGTACTTAATAATAGTTCTTTTTCTTGAGCACCTACGCAGAATCCAGCAATATCATATTCTCCATCTTCATAAAATCCTGCCATCTCAGCAGTCTCCCCACCGACTATCGCACATCCTGCTTGAACACAACCTTCGGCAACACCTTCTACAATTGCTTCTACTTGTTCAGGGTAGTTTTTACCTACAGCTAAATAATCTAAGAAGAATAATGGAATTGCACCTTGAGCTAGTATGTCATTGGCACACATTGCTACAACATCTATACCAATTGTATCATGAATATCCAATTCGAATGCAAGTTTTAGTTTTGTTCCTACACCGTCAGTTCCACTAACTAATACAGGATTTTTAAAGTTATAACTACTAAGATCGAACGCTCCCCCAAAACCACCGATAGCTGACATCATACCTAGATTTTTTGTACGAGCTACGTGTTTTTTAATACGTTCTACACTCTCATAACCTGCTTGTAAACTTACACCACTTTCTTCATACTTTTTACTCATTACATTCTACCCCTCTCTTTTAGAAATTGTATTTGAATATCTGTCATTGAATTAACGTAACTTTCTTCATAATCATATAGACCTGCAGAATAGTCGCCGTTATAGCACTCCATACATAACCCTGTATAAGGTGCATCATAATTTAAACCAATAGAATCTATTAATCCTTGTTCACTTAAGAAACCTAGAGAATCCGCTCCAATAATTTCACAGATTTCTTCATTTGTTTTATTTGCTGAGATAAGTTCTTGTGTAGTAGAAATATCTATACCATAGAAACTTGGGAACATTAGTGGTGGACATGCTATTCTTACATGTACTTCTCTAGCACCCGCTTCTTTTAACAATTGAACTATTCTCTTACTAGTTGTACCACGTACTATCGAGTCATCAACTAAGACAATACTCTTACCTTGAACTACTCCTCTTACAGCTGATAGTTTCATCCTTACACCTTGCTCACGAAGTTCTTGAGTAGGTTGAATGAATGTACGAGCCACATATTGATTTTTAATTAGTCCCATTTCATATGGAAGTCCACTTTCTTCTGCATAACCACTGGCTGCTGATAAAGATGAATTAGGTACCCCAATTACCATATCAGCATCTGGTGTAGGTTGCTCCTTAGCAAGTGTTCGACCTGTTCTTTTTCTAGCACTGTGTACGTTTATACCAGCAATATTTGAGTCTGGTCTAGCGAAATATACGTACTCCATCGCTGCTATAGCTACTTGTGTATCTTCTGTATATTTCTCGATTCTAATACCTTTATCATTAATAGTAACTAGCTCTCCAGCACCTACATTACATACAAACTCAGCACCAACTACATCTAGTGCACAAGTTTCACTCGCAGCAACATACGCTCCATTTTTCATCTTACCTATCGCTAAAGGTCTAAAACTATTTGGATCAACCGCACCATAAAGAGTTTTTTCAGTTAATACTAAATATGTAAATCCACCTTTAATAATATTTAGACTTTCTTTAAGCTGTTCTTTAAACGTTTCTTTTTTACTTCTTCTAATAAGATGAATTAGTACTTCTGTATCAGAAGACGAGTGGAATATTGCACCTTGTTCTTCTAATTCTTTTCTCAAAGTTTTTGCATTGATTAAATTACCATTATGACAAATACCAACACTCATATCATAGAAATGAAATAGAAATGGTTGGATATTTTGGATGCTATTGCTACCGCTAGTTGCATATCTAACATGTCCAATAGCACTTTCACCTACTAATCTTTCTAATTTCTCTTTATCACGAAATACTTCTGATACTAGACCTAGGTCGCGATGCCCTCTAAGTGTTGTACCTTCTTTAGAAACTATTCCAGCTCCTTCTTGACCTCTATGTTGTAAACTATGTAAACCGAAGTACGTCACATTACTAGCTTCAGGATGTCCCCAAATACCAAATACTCCACATTCTTCATTAAGACTACGCATTTTTTAATCTCCTTAAAACTTCTTCATAAGCTTCCATTACTGAACCTAAATCTCTTCTAAATCTATCTTTGTCTAATTTCTCATTTGTATCCTTATCCCAAAGACGACATGTATCTGGAGAAATTTCATCAGCTAGAATTATTTCACCATCTTTAGTTTTTCCGAATTCAATTTTGAAGTCAACAAGTACTAAGTTTGCATCTAAGTATAATTTTTGTAATAGTTCATTGATTTTTAAAGCTTGTGTACGGATATTTTCTAACTCTTCTTCTGTAACGATTTCTAATGCCACTGCATGATCATTGTTGATTAATGGGTCATTTAGTTCATCATTTTTATAACTTAACTCAAAGACTGGTTTTTTTAATTTTTTTCCTTCTTCAAGTCCATATTTTTTCGCCATAGAACCAGCTACTATATTACGAACAATTACTTCTAAAGGAATAATAGTTACGTGTTTACATATTTGATCTGTTTCGTTAACTTTTTTAATGAAGTGTGTTTTTACACCTTCTTTTTCTAAGTATTCAAAGATTAATGAAGTAATTGTGTTATTAAATACCCCTTTACCTTCAAATTCTTCTTTTTTTACACCGTTAAAGGCTGTAGCACTATTTTTATAATGCACATATATTTCATCATTGTTTTCACATTCGAATAGTTGTTTAGCTTTTCCTTCGTATAAAAGTTTCATTATTTTCTTCCCCCTTTGAAGTAATTCACTCCATTTTTGAATATATCTTGTTTTACTTTTATTGTATTTGTTTTATATAGTGTAGCTCCGTATCTTTCACTGTGTCCCATTTTCCCTAGAATTAGTCCATCTTCACTAATTAATCCTTCAGTAGCTAGAACTGATCCATTAGGATTGAAGCGACCATTTAATGTAGCATTACCATCGAAATCACTATATTGGAAAGCTACAAGATGTTTAAATTTATTAATATTAAGTCCTACCACTTTACCTTCACCATGACTGAATACCACTTCGTGTTGATCTCCAATATTAAAATCTTGTAACCAAGGTGAGTTTGTATTAGCTACACGAGTAAAGGCTGTAGTTGAAATATGTTCATAACTATCGTTTCTATAAAGTGTTAAGTCGTCTTCAGCTAATTCTCTAACTTCACCATAAGGTAATAGTCCTGATTTAAGCAATGCTTGGAATCCATTACACACACCTAAGATTAATTTTTTCTGAGCAAGGTGTTTATGAATCGCATCTTTAACTTTTTCATTTTTTAAGAAGTTTACAATGTATTTAGCACTTCCATCTGGTTCATCCCCACTTGAGAATCCTCCAGGGAACATAATGATATGAGACTGTTCAATAGCTTTTGTGAATTCATCTATCGATTGTTCAATATCATTTTCACGAGTATTTCTAATAACTACTGTAATAGGTGTAGCTCCAGCTTCTAAGAAGGCTTTTTCACTATCATACTCACAGTTTGTACCAGGGAATACTGGAATAACTACTTTTACATCTTCTACATATTCTGGATAATATTTTTTCTCTTTGTATTCTGTATGTAGATTTTCAACATTACCTTTATCTTCATTTTGATATAATGGATAAACTTTATTTAGTGTTTTTGTGTATGCTTCGTAAATATCTTTATGCATAAACACTTCATTATTAATTATAATTCTTTCACTAACTTTTCCTAATTCTTCAAATGGAAGTTCAGCTGTTGCTTCTACTACTAGAGATGCTGGATCAAAGTTAAGAATATTTTCTTTTTCCACCTCAAAACCAAGATCATTACCTAGTGACATTTTCACTAATGAAGCGGCAATACTTCCCTCTTCTTGAACATAAGCAGATACTATCTTACCTTCTTTAATATATTTATGAACAAGTTCATAATTTTCTAAAGTTTTCTTAATGTCTGGGTATCCTTTTTCATCTTTTTCTACAGGAACGTAGTATAATCTATTGCCAACTTGTTTAAGTTCAGGAGTTATTACATCAGCTATTTTTACAGGAGTACAAGCGAATGAAATTAATGTCTCAACTACATTTAAATCATTGAAAGTACCTGACATACTATCCTTACCACCGATACTAGGTCTACCAATTTCTTTTTGAGCATAAATACTTCCTAATAAACTTTGAGTAACTTTACCCCATTTAGTACTATCAGTACCTAGTTTTTCGAAGTATTCTTGGAATGAGAAGTATAAGCTGTCTTTATTTCCACCTACTGCATAAACTTTTGCTACTGATTCTAACACCGCATAAATAGATGATAGGAATGGTGAGTAGTAAGAAATTTTTGGAATAAATCCATAAGTTAAGATTGTTGCAGTATCACTTGTTGTATGTAATGTTGGTAAAGCTTGAACACTTGCTTGAACTGGTGTAAGTTTATGTTTACCAGCAAAAGGCATAAGAACTGTAGTTACACCAATTGATGAGTCAAATTTTTGAGCAAGACCTTTTTGACAAGTTACATTTAACTCACCTAATTCGCTTAAGATATTTTCACGAGTTACTTCTTTATTTAAGAATGGATTAGCTGCAGTGTTATCTTTCATCGTTACTGTCGATTTTTGACGAACACCACTTGTTTCTAAGAAATCAGCACTCATATCAACAACTTTCTCATCGTTGTAATACATTTCTAATCTACGTCTATTAGTTACCGTAGCAACGTGAGCGTACTCAATATTTTCTTTCTCACATTCACGAACAAACTCATCATAATCTTTCTTATCAATAGCTACTGCCATACGTTCTTGAGATTCACTAGTAGCTAATTCTGTCGCATTTAAGCCTTGATATTTAGTAAGAACTTTTTCTAAATGAATTTCAATACCGTCAGAAAGTTCACCGATAGCTACACATACACCACCAGCACCAAAGTCATTACATTTTTTAACAAGTCTTGTAACTTCTGGTTTTCTAAATAAACGCTGTAACTTACGTTCTTCAGGGGCATTACCTTTTTGAACTTGGCTAGACATAGTGTTTAATGAATCGTTAGTATGTTCTACACTTGAACCACTCGCACCTTGAATACCATCACGACCAGTTCTACCACCTATCATTACAACGATATCACCATCGACAAGAGTTTCACGTTTATAATCTCCGTCCTTAACAGCTCCGACTACAGCACCAACTTCCATATGTTTAGCTACATAGCTATCATCATATAATTCACGAACAAAAGTAGTCGCAAGTCCAATTTGGTTACCGTATGATGAATTACCATGTGCAGTTCCTTTAGCTATATCTACTTGAGGAAGTTTGTGTTTTAAAGTATCTTCACGTTTTTGTAATACATTACCACTTCCTGAAATACGCATAGCTTGATATACGTAACTACGTCCTGAAAGTGGATCTCTAATAGCTCCTCCTATACAAGTACTCGCTCCTCCGAATGGTTCAATTTCACTTGGGTGGTTATGAGTTTCATTTTTGAATTGGATTAACCAGCGTTCTTTTTCACCATTATTTTCTATAGTAGTAAAGAATGAGCATGCATTAATCTCTTCACTTACTTCAATATTTTCATCTTTTAATACTTTCACATGATATTTACCGATAATACTCGCCATATCCATAAGCGTGATAGGTTTATCGTTACGGTCAAGTTCATCACGGACGTTTAAGTAATAATCAAATGCATCTTGCATCTCTTTTTGGAAAAGTTCTGACTCAATTTTAACTTCATCCAACACAGTTTCAAATGTAGTGTGTCGGCAGTGGTCACTCCAATAACAATCTAATACATAGATTTCAGTTTCAGTTGGTACGCGACCTTCTTTTTTGAAGTAATCTTGGATAAATACTAAATCTTCAATATTCATCGCTAGAGAAAATTCTTTTTTAAGACCAAGTAACGCATCTTTGTCAAACTCTAAAAATCCAGCTAAATCTTTTAGTGGTTTTGGAGTAGAATCTAATGTAAAGTCAAGAATTGATAAATCTTTTTTACGAGCTTCAATAGGATTTACTAAATAACTTTCAACAAGTTCTAATTGCTCATCTGTTAATTCTTTATTAAAAAGAACTAGCTTACCACTTCGTACAGTTGCTTTACTCTTCGAGTTAAGCAGTCTTATGCTTTCTTTTGCGCTGTCAGCTCTTTGATCGTATTGAGCAGGTAACACTTCATAAGCGAAGTACTTCCCATCATTTAGCTCAATATCTTCAAACACTTTATCGACAACAATCTCAGAAAACACAGAAGTTTTAGCTAGTTCATAAGTTTCTTCATCAATATTAAAGACATCATAAATTACATACAACTCGACAGAGTCAAGACCTAGATTAAACTCTAAGTTCAGATTATCTCTTAGCTGTAATTCTTCTTTATTATATCCATTACGTTTCTTTACAAAAATTCGTTTGTTAGTCATGTTCTCCTCCTAAAATTACATCACCGTAAAAATTAATATGTCCTATTTTTCTATCTTGTCGTGGTTCTTTTTCATATAAGTGTAAGTAACCACCATTATTTTTATACACAGCTATATAATAATCTAAGTCTTGACCTAGGATATTATATAATGTCGTTTCTTTATTCTCTATCTTACCAACTTTTAAGCCGCAAATAGCTTCAATATGAGCTCTAAATTGACTCTTAGTTGCACTCTGCATCGTTATATGTCCTGAATTGTGAACTCGTGGTGCTATTTCATTAAAAATAACTTTTCCTTCACTTATAAAAAACTCAACAGTAAGTACTCCGTAATAGTCAAAATTACTAAGAATTCTTTTCGTATACTCTATTGCAAGAGCTTCTTGTTCACTAGTTGCTGTAGTTGGTACTTTCGAACGATATAGAATATTATTTCTATGCTCATTCTCTACTACTGCAACGATATTAACCTCTTCTTTATCTTTAACAGCGACGACTGAGATTTCTTTATCAAGTTTAACGAACTCTTCTAGTAACGTATGTGGTTCTACTTCTTCACTAGAGCTTATTTTTTTCTGACCTTTTCCATCATAACCAAAACGTACAGTTTTCATTAAATAAGGCTTAGTTATTTCTACATTAGTATCTTCTTCAATATATATATAGTCTACTGTTGGAATGTCTAGTTTTCTAGCAAATTCTTTTTCATAATATCTATGTTGAGTAGTTCTCAGTACTTCTGCATTTTGTACAATATTATACTTTTTCTCTAGTTTTTCTAAAGAAGCGGCATCAATATTCTCGAATTCAAAAGTAATGATATCACTAACGGAGCATAACTTTTCAACACTTGCGAAATCATCGAACTCAGCTTGAATAAAAATATCGCTAAAAATTTTTGCACAACAGCTGTCACTAGGATCTAAAACAACAATTTTGTATCCCATCTCCTTGGCACTCATTGCGAGCATTCTTCCTAGTTGACCACCACCGATTATTCCAATAGTCTTTCCTGGTAAAATTGTCTTAATCATAGTTTCATCTCTTCCAATACTATTCTTTCTTGTTCTTTTTTAAATTGTTCGTATTTATCAGCATACTTCTCATCATAAATTCCTAGTATTGATAAGGCACTAATTGCCGCATTTTTAGCTCCAGCTAACCCAATTGCCATAGTTAAGACCGGTACACCTGCAGGCATCTGAACTATTGAATACAATGAGTCAACTCCACTAAGAACACTAGATTTAATCGGAACACCAATAACTGGTAATGTCGTCATAGAAGCAACCATCCCAGGAAGATGTGCTGCACCTCCTGCAGCCGCTATGATTAATGAATAACCATTTTTCTTCGCATTTTTAGAAAATTCAACTAAAAGATCAGGCGTTCTATGTGCACTTACTACTTTTTTATCAAAAGGAATTTCAAACTCTTCTAACAACTTACAAGTTTCTTCCATCGTTGTATAATCCGACTTCGAACCCATAATTACCGCAACTTTCATACTTTAAGCTCCTTTTTTTATTTGAATGTACGTTATTTAATCATAAATTTACATATTTTATTTTTATCGTACGTCTACATTTCAAATTATACTACTTGTTTAAATTTTTATCAAGTATAAATAGAATAAAAATCGGATATTTTTAATTTTTTATAAACAATTTTTAAGATTTTATGAACTTTTCAACCTATTCATTTATTTATACTACTTATTCACATAGGAAAATACAGACGTTTGATTAGAGTCTTTTAAATAACTCTTCAAACCGTAAAAAAACACTCAGAACAAATGTTCTGAGTGTCCATTTAATTAGAATTTAATTTTTTCTTCGATATATTGTTTTAATTCAGTGATAGGAATACGAGTTTGTTCCATAGTATCTCTATCACGAACAGTTACCATTCCATCGTTTTCAGACTCGAAGTCATAAGTGATACAGAAAGGAGTACCAACTTCATCTTGTCTTCTATATCTCTTACCAATTGATCCAGTTTCATCGAAATCAACCATAAAGTCCGCAGCTAATTGTTGATATACTTCAACAGCTTTATCACTTAATTTTTTAGAAAGTGGTAGTACTGCTGCTTTAAACGGAGCAAGAGCTGGGTGGAATTTAAGAACTGTACGAGTATCATTTTCTCCAACCACTTCTTCGTTATATGCATCACATAAGAATGCTAAAAGAACACGGTCAACCCCTACAGATGGTTCGATACAATATGGGATGAATTTTTCATTTGTACTTAAGTCTTGATAAGTTAAATCTTGACCAGAGTGTTCCATATGTTGTTTTAAGTCGTAATCTGTTCTTGAAGCAATACCCCAAAGTTCTCCCCAACCAAATGGGAATTTGAACTCGATGTCAGTAGTTGCATTTGAATAGTGAGATAATTCTTCTTGATCATGATCACGTAAACGGATATTTTCTTTAGTCATACCTAAGTCTAATAAGAATTTCTCACAACTGTTTTTCCAAGTTGTGTGCCAATCTAATTCTGTTCCTGGTTCACAGAAGAATTCTAATTCCATTTGTTCGAATTCACGAGTACGGAAGATAAAGTTCCCTGGTGTAATTTCGTTACGGAATGATTTACCAATTTGTCCAATACCAAATGGCAATTTTTTACGCATACTACGTTGAACGTTTTTGAAGTTAACGAAGATACCTTGTGCTGTTTCTGGACGTAGGTAAATTTGGCTTGTAGAATTTTCTACTACACCTTGGTTTGTTTTAAACATTAGGTTAAATTGACGAATGTTAGTGTAGTCATGGCTACCACATTCTGGACATTTAATGTTTTCACGATCGATAATAGCTTCTAATTCTTCAAATGGAAGACCATCAACTACTACATCCTCATTTTTTTCGTTGAAATAGTATTCTTCGATTAATTTATCCGCACGAAGACGTGATTTACAAACTTTACAATCCATCATAGGGTCACTGAAGTTACCTACGTGTCCTGATGCTTCCCAAGTACGAGGGTTCATAAAGATAGCAGCATCTAACCCTACGTTATATGGTGATTCTTGAATGAATTTTTTCCACCATGCTTTTTTTACGTTATTTTTTAATTCTACACCTAGTGGACCATAATCCCAAGTATTAGCTAATCCACCATAAATTTCAGATCCTTGAAATACGAATCCTCTATTTTTTGCTAGAGATAAAATTTTCTCCATTGTTGTTTCCTCCTTATTAATTAAAAATATAAAAAGCCCTAGATATGCCTAAGCACATCTAGGGACGAAATAATTTCCGCGGTTCCACCCTGATTAGTAAAAACTCAACTTTAACAATATTAAATTGTATTTAATGCCAATATTGTTGCTGAACTTTCACCATCATCAGCTCGCTTTCTTACTTTACATTCTATCACTAAATTTATAAATTTTCAAGTGAAATTTATAAAAATATCATGAATACGTTTAACTCTTGATGATAGATTATTTAAGTTAGATTTTTATCTTATTATTTTCACCATTATATACAACTTTTAATTAATAAGGTTGTACTCAGTATTTATAGATGTTATAATAGAAAATGATTAAAATTTAATAAGGAGGGTCTATGAGATTTTCATTAACTCGTGGTAATGTTAACCACCTACTTCTTAGTGGAATTATTTATATATTAGCAGTATTTGTTATTCCACTTCAACTCCCTCGAGACATTAGTGTAGATAAGCGTGTTACTATTGTCCTATTTATATCCATAACAGCTACTTTAATTCTTGGTTATATAGCAAGAAAAGGAACTAATGATATAGATAAACAAAAGACTAAGTATAATCTTATCACCCTTTTTGCGATTGGTATTATTGGATTTATTTCGATGATGTTTCTTCAAGGTATTTTGAACGGTTTGTTAGTATACCTATCAAACTTTTTCAACTTTCCTACTAAAAGTAAAAACACAAGTAACGTCGTTGAAGTATTAAAATTAAAACCATACTTCGTACTATATGTAGCTGTACTAGGACCAATAATGGAAGAATTATTCTTTAGAAAAGCAGTATTTGGATATTTTTACGATGCAATGATAGGTAGTAAAAAATGGATTAGATTTACTATTCCTGCATTAGTCACAGGAATAATATTCGCACTACCTCACGACGGTTTTTCACCAATTATGATCGTCTATATCGGTATGTCATTCGTATTTTCTTATCTATATTTACATACGAAAAGAATAATTACACCTATCGTAGCTCATATTCTAATGAACAGCTTAGTAGTTCTAGTGCAATTTTTCGTAAATTAGGAGGTAAATATGTCATCAAAAACTTGGTTATCGTCTAACTACTTTTTACAATTTTTAGTAACGGGTACTTTTTTACCATTCTGGATGGTATATCTGACTTCTATAAAAAACTTAAGTGTTCTAGAGGCCAGTTCGATATTCTCAATGCTGTATTTTGCTAGAGTTATCAGTGGTATATTTTTAAGTCCTTATTTGATAAAAAAATATAACTTAAATATCACGATGAAATTATCCGTTGCTTCAGGTCTAATACTTGCAGTCAGTTACGGTTTTACAAACGAAAAGATATTACTAGGGATTATAACCTTTCTATTCGGTTTAGTTTACTATATGATTAATCCTTTAGTAGAAGGACTAGCTTCATTGTTTTTACGCGAAGAAAATATCGACTACGGGAAAGCAAGAACATACGGATCACTTGGGTATACAGTTGTTGGTATATTTATCGGAGGAGTATTAGGTTATGTAGGTAATGGGGCACTATATTACATACTTATATTTTTAGTAGCATTATATTTAGTATTTATGTTCCTACCACAGCCTAAATTAGTAAAAAACTTAAACTTGGATAATAACAGTAACAACGATAAAAAAGAAAGCCTATATGACTGGGTATTAAAAGATAGAAACGCAATTCTATTGATAGTAACTATTTTCTTATACCAACTTTCTCACACAGCATATAACAACTATAACGCTATATATTTAGAAAGTATGAACATATCAGCCAAATGGCTATCAGGAGTAATCTTAAATATATCAGTAGTAGCGGAAATTATCTTCTTTATCTTTTCGAAAAGATTGGTAGATAAAATTAAACCAAAAAATCTATTGGTATTCGCGGGAGTTTGTGCCGTGATACGTTGGGCAGCCTTAGCAACTTTCCATAATATATATGTATTTACAGTAATGCAAACATTCCATGCGATAACATTTGCAGTTGCACATATAGCATTCATCTTAATGCTAAATAGAGATTACAACAACAAAGAGATTATAGATATGCAAAATCTATATACAGCAATCTGTTTCCAACTAAGTATGGCTATAGGATTGTATATTATGGGAGCATTATGGGATATTAGTACTTCATATGTGTTCTACGCGTCAGCAATTATCGCAGCTATAGGAACAATAGTCGCAACGAGATTAAAAGCAATTAGATAAAATTTAAAAGACCTAAAAACTATAGAATATATAAGTTTTCAGGTCTTTTGTCATACAATATTACTAAGTGTTTTTAAAAATCTATTAAAGCATATATTATTCTTTATAGTCACTATACTAAAGGACTTCGTAAATAAACATTAACTAATTTATGAGTTTGCTCTACTGAATCTACGTGCGTTCTTTCGTAAGAGTGGCTTGACTCTATTCCCGCACCTAGTAGGGCGTGTTTGACTTCAGCACCTGCTCGCATAGCGGCTGAGGCATCACTTCCATAATATGGATATATATCTAGTTTATATTCTATTCTATTTTCTTTAGCTAGATTTACTAGGTGATTTCTGAATTCATAGTTATATGGACCACTAGCATCTTTTACACAGATAGACACTGTGTATTCATCTGTTTGTTGGTCATCACCCATTGCTCCCATATCTACCGCAAGGTACTCTACTGCTTCTTTCGGAAGACTTGAGTTAGCTCCATGCCCTACTTCTTCAAATACACTAAACATAAAATGTGTTGTATATGGAAGTCCAACATTTTCTTCCTTATATATTCTTAATAAATCTAATAATATAGCTGCACTAACTTTATCATCTAAAAATCTACTCTTAATAAATCCTGTATCTGTAATGATGGTTCTAGGATCAAAACTAATGAAATCTCCAACGTCAATCCCTAATTCGCGTGTTTCTTCTTCGTTAGTTACTTTGGCATCTAATCTTACTTCCATATTATCTTCTGTGCGTTCTACAGTACCAGCATCTCTATATACGTGTGTGCTAGTTTGGTGAACTAAGATAGTACCACTTACAGTTTTTCCTGTACTTGCTACATGGACAAGACAGTTTTCTCCTTCAATCATATTCCAAGGATAACCACCAACTTTAGCTAATTTAAGTCTACCATCTGGTTTTACAGCACGAACCATAGCACCTAAAGTATCAACGTGAGCAGTAATTACACGATGTTTAGAATCGTCTTTCCCTTTTACTACTACATTCACTCCACCTTTATTAGTTCTTATTGGATTGTAGCCAAGTCTTTCCAGTTCTTCTACTAAGTAGTTAGAGATTTCTTTAGTGTATCCCGTAGGTGATACTATACTTGTTAGTTTTTTTAAATAATTTATTGTTTCTTGCATTGGAATTCTCCCTTCTATTAAAAAAAGACCCATGCAAAGCATGAGTCTTAAATATGTTTCGTAGTTATTATGCTTTGTTTCTTGAACCGAAGATATCGATTTTTTCGTGAACCATAGCTTTAATAGCTTCAAATCCAGGATTTAATAATTTACGAGGGTCGAAACCTTTAGGTTTTTGATCTCCACCTTCTTCAATGTATTTACGTGTAGCTTCAGCAAATGCTAATTGACATTCAGTGTTAACATTAACTTTAGATACTCCTAGAGAGATAGCTTTTTGGATTTGCTCAGTTGGGATTCCTGAACCACCGTGTAATACTAATGGAATTCCACCAGTGATGTTAGAAATTTTTTCTAATGTTTCAAAGCTTAATCCAGCCCAGTTTTCTGGATATTTACCGTGGATGTTACCAATACCTGCAGCTAGGAAGTCAATTCCTAAGTCAGCCATTGTTTTACATTCGTTTGGATCAGCTAATTCACCGCTACCGATAACTCCATCTTCTTCTCCACCGATTGAACCTACTTCACACTCGATAGAAAGACCTTTAGAGTGAGCTAAAGCAATCATTTCTTTAGATTTAGCGATGTTTTCTTCGAATGGATAGTGAGATCCATCGAACATTACTGAACTAAATCCAGCTTCGATAGCTTTTTGAGTTCCTTCGTATGAACCGTGGTCTAAGTGTAATGCAACAGGAACTGTAATTTTCATTTCTTCTACCATAGCTTCAACCATAGCTGCTACAGTTCTGAAACCAGTCATGTATTTAACTGCTCCTTCACTTACTCCTAAGATTACTGGACTTTTTGCTTCTTCACAAGCAGCTAAAATAGCTTTTGTCCATTCTAAGTTATTGATGTTGAAATGCCCTACTGCATATCCTTCTTTTCTTGCTTTTACAAGCATGTCTTTTGCTGGTACTAATACCATGTTGTTTGTCCTCCTTAAATAACTACTTACTATATATTATAATACTACACTTTTTAGAAAAAATAAACTATTTTCTATCATTATTTTCAATTAAGTGTAATATTTATTAAATTTTAACATATTAATTACTCTATTCTTTGGTATTACAAGTTTTTGTTGTTAACGTATACATCGTTAACTTCTTAGTTTTTATAAATTCCTTATTAAAATTTCATAATCAAATTTCTTAAAGATTTTCATTTATTTAATCTATTTAATTTTTTCCTCTAAACTAGATTGTTATACTAGTACACCTATAAATCTTTAAAAAATCACCCCAAAATTAGCTGTTTAAACTAATATTTGAGGCGATATATTATACTTTATACTATTTATCTAATTTAGACATAGTCTCAACCATATACTCAGGAATTTTTGTTTCAAAATATAAATGTTCTCCTGTAATTGGATGGTTGAATTCGATACTTTTTGAATGTAATGCTTGTCCATTAGTATTTAATGTTTTTCTCGGCCCATAGACTGGATCGCCTACTAATGGGTGGTTGATGTATTTCATATGCACTCTGATTTGGTGAGTACGTCCAGTTTCTAATTCACATTCGATAAGTGTATATTTCTCAAATCTCTCTACTACTTTAAAGTGTGTAATAGATGGTTTCCCTTCATCGATAACAGCCATTTCTTTACGTTCTTTTGGATTACGAGCTATTGGAGCATCAATTGTTCCGTAGTCATGTTTAATACTACCATGAACAAGAGCATAATATTTTCTCTTAACATCTTTATTCGCAATCATCTCAGATAATTTGACGTGTGCTTTATCATTTTTTGCAACGATTAATAAACCTGAAGTATCTTTATCAATTCTGTGAACAATACCAGGTCTAATAGTACCATTGATACTTGAAAGTTCACTGTGGAATAATAAGGCATTTACTAATGTTCCATCTTTGTGTCCTACTGATGGGTGAACAACCATACCTTTAGCTTTATTTACGATAATTAAATCATCGTCTTCATATACAATATCAATTGGAATATCTTGTTTTACAACATCTAATTCTTCAGGTTCCTTGTATTCAATAGTAATAATATTACCTTCTTTTAATTTAAAATTTGTTTTAATATTATTTCCATCTACTTTGATATAACCTTCAGAAATTAAGTTCTGGATATTTGTTCTAGAAACATCTGTTAATTCTTGTTGTAAAAATTTATCGATTCTTTCACTTTTCGGTGAAGTATATATAATTTTTTGTGTATCCATTACTTCCTCCTTTTTTCATACTATACTATCTTAACATATACATTCAAAAAAACAAAATAAAATATAGTAGAAATGTTTTAAAATATAGTATTAATTACACTATTCAAGATTTATTAATGTAAAGTTTCAATTATAATATAAATAATAAGAAATCTCCCTCTTCATATTTAGAAGCTATATTCCCATAAAATAGAAAAATGAGAGCAATAATTTAGAATCCGTTTATTCAAACTATGATTCAATATCACTCTCAGTTGTTGTATACATTTTTAGAAATACTAAATTACAAATCTTAATTAAGCCTGTAGATATTTATCTAACTCTTTTTCTGTTAAGCCTAAATCTTGGCAGGCATCTTTTTTTGAAATTACTCCTAGTTTTACATATTTGATAAATCGCGCTATTGAATTATTTCTCTCTTCACTACGACCTTTTTCTATTCCTTTTTCTATTCCTTCATTTCGTCCTAACTCTAGTCCTTCTACAAACTTATATTGTAATGCGTCTATATATGCATCATACTTCCTTGTCTTTTCATCATACATCTTCTCTAATTCACCTCATTTTCAGCGAACATCTTTTTAAAACCTGAAATCTTAATTAAGCCTGTAGATATTTATCTAACTCTTTTTCTGTTAACCCCAAATCTTGGCATGCATCTTTTTTTGAGATTACTCCTAGTTTCACATATTTGATAAATCGCGCTATTGAATTATTTCTCTCTTCACTACGGCCTTTTTCTATTCCTTGTTCTAGTCCTCTTTCTATTCCTTCATTTCGTCCTAACTCTAGTCCTTCTACAAACTTATATTGTAATGCGTCTATATATGCATCATACTTCCTTATTTTTTCATCATACATAGCTTTCTCCTCCTCACTCCAATTTTTATATTCCATCAAACTATCAGCACTTTCAATTATTTCATCCTGACTTTGAGTGAATGGCTGATTAGAGAATAATTCTAACCAACGTTTTTTATTATAGTTTTCTCTGATATCAGGATTGTATTTACTCAGTTCTAGAAATGCCATAGTTATTAAATTTCTTTTTTCTTGTATTCCTTTTACATCGACTTTTAGCTGTTTATTTGTATCATCATCTCTTAGACTGAAACTTCTTATTGCTCTATCATCGTCAAAATAATTTTTTTCTAAAATCGAAACTGAATAAACTGGTATTAACTCTGAATATATAGGACTAGTTCTACCTAGTTGTAATCTTATTGTATCCATATTTTTTGATACTTGATTACATATATACACCCATAATCTTTTTAAAAATTCTAACTGCTTAGCTACCTGTATTTCTATAATAACTTGAGTACCATCATCTAATTCAGCAAGAACATCCAAAGATGTATTATACAGTAATATCTCGTCTTCGAAACTAGAATGAATTTGAGTTCCATCTAATATTTTTGAACATTTAACCGATAGTCCTAGTATATCACTAATGAAAGCTGATGTTATCTCTGTATTAGAGAATATTTTCTTAGCTACTAAATCTTCAGTTGGTTTTACATGTTCATGTCTAACTTTTTTCATAATTATACACCTCCCATTGTGTTTAATTACAATCTCCTATAACAATATTATATCATACTAATATCATCTATTTCCATTGATATAAAGTGTTTTATGAGTAATTTCTTAATAACTATTATTACAAATATAAACAATTTTAACATTTAAATACTGATTACTTTTTCTTCCACTATTCTCCTATCTATATTATAATGTTATAGAAAGAATTAATTAACCTTTTGTGTGAGTTACTTTACCTTTTATGATATTACTCACAATACTACTATTAAAAAAGGAGTGGATTTTTTGGAAATTAATAGATTACATGTAGATTTTGATCTTCAGAGTAAGTACGAACCGAAAGGTGATCAGGTGAATGCAATTGCCGAACTTACTGAGGGTTTAAATAATGGAGAAAAATATCAAACTTTACTTGGAGCTACAGGTACTGGTAAAACTTTCACTATAGCTAACATCGTGAAAAATGTAGGCAAACCTACCCTAGTTCTTGCCCACAACAAGACACTAGCAGGGCAACTTTACAATGAGCTTAAAGAGTTTTTCCCGAATAACCGAGTTGAGTATTTCGTTTCATACTATGATTACTTCCAACCAGAAGCATATGTTCCATCAACGGATACTTATATAGAAAAAGATTCTTCTGTGAACGATGAAATTGATAAACTTCGACACAGTGCAACATCATCTTTATTTGATCGTGATGATGTAATTATAGTTTCAAGTGTTAGCTGTATATATGGTTTAGGGTCTCCAGAAGAATATTCTTCTCTAGTGCTATCATTACGAGTTGGAGATGAAATTAATCGTAATAAAATAATGGAAAAACTAATCAGCATTCAATATGTGAGAAATGATATTGAGTTTACTCGTGGTACTTTTAGAGTTCGTGGTGATGTTATTGAGATTTTCCCGGCATCTCGCAGTGAAAATTCGGTTCGTGTAGAAATGTTTGGAGATGAAATAGATCGTATTCGTGAAATTAATCCACTTACCGGTGAAGTACTAAGCGAACTTGAACATATTGCAATTTACCCTGCCAGTCACTTCGTAGCAGGTGATGAAAAAACTAAAGAAGCAATTAAAAGGATTCGAGCAGAATTAGAAGAAAGATTAAAAGTTCTTAATATGGAAAACAAACTTCTAGAAGCTCAACGCCTTGAACAACGTACTAACTATGACCTTGAAATGATGGAAGAAATGGGATTCTGTTCAGGGATAGAGAACTACTCTCTTCATCTTACACTTCGTGAACCTGGTAGTACACCTTATACTTTACTAGACTATTTCCCTGATGATTGGTTGCTTGTAGTTGATGAATCACACGTTACTCTTCCTCAAGTTCGTGGTATGTTTAACGGAGATAGAGCTCGTAAACAAGTTCTTGTTGATTATGGATTTAGATTACCTACAGCTCTGGATAACCGACCTTTAAACTTCGAAGAATTCGAGAAGAAATTAAACCAAGCTATTTTCGTATCAGCTACTCCTGGAGACTTCGAATTAGAGCATAGTACTAAAATTACTGAACAAATTATTCGTCCTACTGGTCTACTAGATCCAATTATCGATATTCGTCCAGTTAGCGATCAAGTCTTCGATATAACTAAAGAAGCTGAGAAGATTATAGCTAAAGGAGAACGTGTTCTAATAACTACTCTAACTAAGAAGATGGCAGAGTCTCTTACTGCTTATCTGAAAGAGAATGGTCTAAAAGTAGAATATCTTCATTCAGATATAAAAACTTTAGAACGTACTGAAATAATTAGAAATCTTCGTCTTGGTAAATTCGATATTCTTATTGGAATTAACCTATTACGTGAAGGATTAGATATTCCTGAAGTGTCGCTTGTAGCTATTTTGGATGCTGATAAAGAAGGATTTTTACGTGGAGATAAAGCTCTTCTTCAAACAATCGGTCGTGCAGCTCGTAATGCAAATGGTCGAGTAATCATGTATGCAGATAATATTACTCGAAGCATGAGAAAAGCGATTGATGAGACAAATCGTCGTCGTGAAATTCAAATGGCATACAACGAAGAACACGGAATCACTCCTCAAACAATTATAAAAGATATTCGTGATTCTATAAGTGCTAAGAAAGAAGTCGTTAAAGATGATGAAATTCTTGAACTTGAAGAAAGTGCAAATATCAATGATGATAATATTGAAGAGCACTTAGCAGAACTAGAACAACAAATGTTCGCCGCTGCAGAAAAATTTGAGTTCGAACAAGCTGCGAAACTTCGTGATACGATTGCAGAACTTAAAGAAAAGTATAAGCTTTAGACAGTAATTTTAAAGAAGCAACAAGATTAATTTGATTAATATAAAATCAAAAATCTTTGAGCTTCTTTTTATTATTCCTAAACATTTTAATTTTTTTAAAAATTTATTCTATATATCTTACAAATTTATTCTACTTTTAAGTTTTTATGATATAATAAAGTATGTTAGTTTTGTATCGTATTCATAAAATAATGAACATTACTAATTTAGCACATGTGTAAATCGACATTTATACATTTCAATTAAAGACAAAAACAATTTTATTTCTTAGGAGATTAAAAAATGACAAAACAAAATATTGGAATTATTTATGGTGGAAAAAGTGCTGAACACTCAATTTCACTATTAACAGCAAAATCAATTATTAACGCAATTGACAAAGAAAAATACAACGTATTCCCTATCTTCATCTCATTAGAAGGAAACTGGGCACGTGGCGAACAAATTACATCAGAAATAGCTGATCAACACGATCTTATTTTCTCAAATTTTGATAATGACATCAGTGGATTATTATTTGAAGATGGACGTAAATTTGATATCGTCTTCCCTGTTCTTCACGGACCTAATGGTGAAGATGGAACAATCCAAGGTTTACTAGAAATTATGGATATAGCATATGTAGGTAACAACGTACTTTCAAGTGCTGCAGGTATGGATAAAGTAGTTATGAAACAATTATTCGCTGCTTACGGCTTACCGCAACTACCTTATGTTCACTTTATCGAGTATACATGGAAAAATAAAAAAGAAGCTATTATCAATGAAATCAGCGAAAACCTTAAATACCCTGTTTTCGTTAAACCTGCAAACTTAGGTTCATCTGTTGGTATTAGTCGTTGTAACGATGAAGCTGAATTAGTTAAAGGTATCGAAGAAGCCCTTAAATTCGATAAAAAAATCGTTGTTGAACAAGGTGCTGTTGGAGCTAAAGAAATCGAAGTTGCAGTTCTTGGTTACAATGAAGTAAAAACCACAGATCCAGGTGAAATCGTAAATATTTCTTCAACAGAATTCTACGATTATGAAACTAAATACACTGATGGACAATCACGTATGGATATTCCTGCACCAGTAGATACTACTCTATATCCTAAATTTAGAGAAATGGCAGCTACTGCTTTCCGTGCAATCAGTGGTTCTGGTTTAGTACGTGCTGACTTCTTCTACACTAAAGAAGGAGAAATTTTCATTAACGAAGTAAACACAATGCCTGGTTTCACACCATTCTCAATGTTCCCTTCACTATGGGCAAACATGAATGTAAGTTATTCTGAAATTATCGAAGAATTATTCAAGTTAGCTATAGAGCGTTACGAAGATCGCAAAAACTTATTAACTGAAGAATAGGATAAGACATGAAATATTTAGTTAAAGATTTAGAAAAAATATTAAATGCAAAAAAAGTAAATATCATAAACGATACAGAAATTACTGGTATAGCAATCGATAGTAGAAAAGTTAAACAAGGGGATCTATTCATCCCTTTCTTAGGTGAAAATATAGATGGTCACAACTATATAGAAAGTGCTTTTGAAAAAGGTGCTGCAGCAAGTTTATCTTTAAAAGATGACTTCATTTCTGATAATAACATTATCTATGTTAATGATAGCTACGAAGCTATTCAAACTCTAGCAAAACATTACTTAGATAGCCTAAATGCTAAAACCATCGCAATCACAGGTAGTAATGGTAAAACTACTACAAAAGATATAATTACTAGTGTGTTATCAACAAAATATAAAGTTCACAAAACACAAGGTAACTTTAATAACGAACTTGGTGTGCCATTAACTATTCTTGCTTCACCAGAAGATAGTGAAATACTTGTTCTTGAAATGGGAGCTGATGGATTCGGTCAACTTGATTTCTTATCTAAGATGGTTGAACCAGATTATACAGTAATTACTAATATCGGTGAAAGTCATATTGAATTCTTCAAATCACGTGAAGGTATAGCTAAGGCTAAATTCGAAATTACTAACGGAATGAAAAAAGACGGATACTTCGTTTATAACGGAGATGAAATTCTTCTAAAAACATTAGTAGATTCATCAGATATTAATGCTACTTCATGTGGTGAAAATAGCTATAACGATATTATTTTGGAAAACTACACTATTACTCGTGATAGGATTGATTTCAAACTGAGCATAAGCGATGAGCAATACTTCACTAAATTAAAAGGAAAACATAATCTATTCAACATTATGTTCGCAACTGCTATCGCAAGTAAAATTGGATTAACTAACGAGGAAATCCGCAAGGCTATAGAAAATACTGTAGAAATAACAGGAATGCGTCTGCAAAGTATTCCTTACAAAGAAGACTCACTAATTATTAACGATGCTTATAATGCCAGCCCTACTTCTATGAAAGCTGGAGTAGATGTCGTAAGTAGTTTCGATGACTTCGATTATAAAACATTAGTATTAGGAAGCATGTTCGAACTTGGACCAAATGAAGTTAACTATCACGGTGAAGTTGGTGAATATATCTCTAACAATACTAACGATATAGATTTAGTAATTAGCGTTGGAGATCTAGCTGAAAACATTACTAAACAAATTAAAAATGACAAAATAAAAACACTACACTTCCCTACTACTGCTGAAGTTAGTGAATATTTAAAAAATAACAAACACAAAAACGAAGTTATCCTATTTAAAGCAAGTCGTTCAATGAAATTAGAAACGATTATTGAAGAAATAGCGAAGTAAAACAGAATATTAACAAGCGTTTACGTTTATTGAGATTAACGTGAACGCTTTTTTTATGAATCTTCTTTTTTAGTTACCTAGGTTTATGTAAACAAAAATAAGATTATCGATCAAATAACACTCAATGTTATCTCATCAATAATCTTATTAAATAATCACAAAATTTACATATCTCTCAAACAATCAATAACTTAGCGTCTCTTAACTTATGTTTAGTAGAATTCAAAATTTACATATCTCTCAAACGGGCGTTCCCCAGCTTTCTTATAGGATATCGTTTAGTAGAATTCAAAATTTACATATCTCTCAAACTCAAGTTCTGGCATAGGTCCATACCACATGGTTTAGTAGAATTCAAAATTTACATATCTCTCAAACATTATCTGTGTGGGGGTTACAGACAAAACGGTTTAGTAGAATTCAAAATTTACATATCTCTCAAACTTATATTGTGGTATTTGCATCCAGTAAATAGTTTAGTAGAATTCAAAATTTACATATCTCTCAAACAATTGTTCTTCTCTTAATCTCTCATATTTGTTTAGTAGAATTCAAAATTTACATATCTCTCAAACATACATCTTTAAAACAGCTTCTGACAATACGTTTAGTAGAATTCAAAATTTACATATCTCTCAAACCCTAATTGACTTTCAACCCAAGTTTTAAGTGTTTAGTAGAATTCAAAATTTACATATCTCTCAAACTTCGCATTGACTGAATTAAGTCTTTCACGAGTTTAGTAGAATTCAAAATTTACATATCTCTCAAACAATCAGACACACTACTTTTACTAGCTCCAAATTTAGTAGAATTCAAAATTTACATATCTCTCAAACAGCTAATAAGGTATTAAACTTTATTGCTCGTTTAGTAGAATTCAAAATTTACATATCTCTCAAACACATAAGGTTCAATTCTTACACCATAATATGTTTAATAGAATTCAAAATTTACATATCTCTCAAACTTAGTCATTGCTATTCCTCCATTAAATATCGTTTAGTAGAATTCAAAATTTACATATCTCTCAAACTATGACAAGTAGGACAATTAATTAGACCACGTTTAGTAGAATTCAAAATTTACATATCTCTCAAACGTTACATGATTAATATCGTCTAATGAAAAGTTTAGTAGAATTCAAAATTTACATATCTCTCAAACAATATGTTTATTTACTTCATCTACTATGAGTTTAGTAGAATTCAAAATTTACATATCTCTCAAACGATGTGTCTAATCAGTTTAAGTACTATGATGTTTAGTAGAATTCAAAATTTACATATCTCTCAAACTTCAGTTCAATACATTTGAAAATATATTGGTTTAGTAGAATTCAAAATTTACATATCTCTCAAACTAAAAGCAACTCATTTATATAGCTATATTCGTTTAGTAGAATTCAAAATTTACATATCTCTCAAACTTAGTGTATTCACTTTCTGTAAACTTCCTAGTTTAGTAGAATTCAAAATTTACATATCTCTCAAACTCATTGCCTTTATTTACCTTATTAGCAAACGTTTAGTAGAATTCAAAATTTACATATCTCTCAAACCAGTAGACGATAACGAAGTAGTAGAAGAAGTTTAGTAGAATTCAAAATTTACATATCTCTCAAACAAGAAAGGTTGTTCTTCAGCAAAATGTTTGTTTAGTAGAATTCAAAATTTACATATCTCTCAAACTAACGCTTTTAAACGTTCCTTAATAGGTGGTTTAGTAGAATTCAAAATTTACATATCTCTCAAACGGGAGATTGGGAGCTTGTAAGAGAAGTTAGTTTAGTAGAATTCAAAATTTACATATCTCTCAAACTATTTTCCATTAGTTTGTTCAACGGATGCGTTTAGTAGAATTCAAAATTTACATATCTCTCAAACGACTATGTTCTTCATCATTTCCATGGATAAGTTTAGTAGAATTCAAAATTTACATATCTCTCAAACTGTCCTCATAATATTTTATAATATCAATTAGTTTAGTAGAATTCAAAATTTACATATCTCTCAAACTAATGGACACAACTTATACAGCTGGGCATCGTTTAGTAGAATTCAAAATTTACATATCTCTCAAACTTAATATCGAGTGTAATTTTATTGTTTTCTGTTTAGTAGAATTCAAAATTTACATATCTCTCAAACATTTCAATAAAGTTTTGTTTTGGCAGGTCAGTTTAGTAGAATTCAAAATTTACATATCTCTCAAACTTAGCGTTAATAGTCTTAGGATCTAACACGGTTTAGTAGAATTCAAAATTTACATATCTCTCAAACGCGGTCTTTACTATTTCTTACTTGTTTACGTTTAGTAGAATTCAAAATTTACATATCTCTCAAACGTCGAAATATACCGCAAAACATAACAGCGGTTTAGTAGAATTCAAAATTTACATATCTCTCAAACCGAACTCCTGTATTGAATAACTCATTTGTGTTTAGTAGAATTCAAAATTTACATATCTCTCAAACTTACGTTCGACAACAAGTCCGTTATCCAGTGTTTAGTAGAATTCAAAATTTACATATCTCTCAAACGGAATAGTAATTCCAAATTGTTCATCATTGGTTTAGTAGAATTCAAAATTTACATATCTCTCAAACTTTCTTTCGTTTATTTTAAATGGTATCGTAGTTTAGTAGAATTCAAAATTTACATATCTCTCAAACTATAGGCTTCAAATAAATCTTCAAAGCTGGTTTAGTAGAATTCAAAATTTACATATCTCTCAAACCTCAAATCGAGATTTGGAGTGAAAATTTTGAATTTGGGTATAAAAAAATGGACCGACACCGATCCAGCCAAAAGGCAATTTAGATAAAATCTTTATTTGAACTTGAATGTAAATTTTGAATCTATTTATATTATACAATTATTTTCGCAAAAATGCAATACTATATTTCTCAATTGTCTCTATCAAAAATATAAACTTTTTCTATATAATTTTCATCAGATATATTATCAAATTGTTGATATTCTATATTTATAATACTAATTTTATTGACACATACTTCTTTATATATTTCTCTTACCTCTTCATCTGTAAAAACGTTATGAAGTCCCACTATAAAGATAATAGTTATTCCGCATAATTGAACAAGCACTTTCAAGAATTTAATGAATTTTTCTAAAATATCATCTTCTTCTACATGTATTCGAAAATCACCTAATTTCAATAGTGAATTTATGTCTATTTCTTTACCTTGTTCAACTTCAAATGGACTGTTAAATATTAATTTTTCAAAATATGCTCTTATATGTGTTGTCAATTCATTATACTCTATAGTATCATCTATAATTTGTTTTAAAAGTGAATTATAAATCTTTGTTAAAACCTTTTTACTATTAATTTCAATATTGAAAATATCAGTAATTATATAGCTACTCTTTTCAAGCGATATCTCTTTATTATCATTTGAATATATATAATTACCTTCATTTCCTTTGTGTTGACTAATTAACTCCGTTATATTTTCCCTATAATATTTTTTATTTTCAAATACTAATGTATAAATTGTGTTTTCTTCAATTTCAATTTTCCTTTGCCAGTTTTTATTAATTATCTTCATAATTCCAGTAACCTTTCATCGTTATCAACATATTCCGTTTGACTCTCTCCTACTAAAAACTCCATTTTAGAAAATTGTTTTTCTGTGACTTGTAAAACTTGTACAATACCTTCTTCAGGACAAATCTTTCTGATACTCTTCACTATTAAATCAGTACTTCCTTGATTCATTGCCAATTTCACATAAACAGATTCTTGCATCATAATAAAACCATTTTTTATTAAAGTTTTTCTAAATTTTCTATAGTTTTTTCTTTGGAGTGATGTTTCTGTAGGAAGATCAAACATAACTAGTACTCTCATAAATCTATAACTCATAACTATACATTTTAATATACTCTAAATCATTTTCTTTTAATGCTGTGAACAAACTTCTAACGTATAGTTTTATTGCATTAGCTACAGTTTGTTCTTTATCATCAATCTTAATGGTAGTATTTAGAATATTGACTAGTATATTTTTATGTTCTTTAATAAATTCATTATCTTCTAAACTATATACTACTTCATCTACTAATATTCTGAAAGGTTCCATAAAATCACTGGCTAGATTAAATTTATTATATGGATTTCTGTGGCATAGTCCTAGTTGAGTGAAATATCCGCACGATACAATTTCTCTATTAAATGCAGAAAGAATTATAGAATAACCATAATCTAATGCAGCATTTATAAAACATTCTTTATTTCTACTAAAATCCATACCAAATATAGCATTAAAGTAAACCTTGGCAGCATGACCTTCTCTGTTACTGTAGTCATTCCACTCTAATTCAGTAAGATATTGTTCTAATAATTTATACTCTTCTTTACCTAGTTTTTTTAGTAATAACATCTGATTTTGTATTTTTTCATATACTATTCTAGTCCAAATACGCTCTTTACTTTCCCTAGTCCATTCTAACTGATTTTTATATTTTAAACTTGTGTCATGACTACCATAGTATGCTATTAGTTCCGAACTAGGATTTCTTTTTTCGTCACAAAATATTACTTTTATTTTATTTTTCATGAGTTCATTTAAAAGCACGGCGGTAATTGATACCGCTGTGCTTTCAATAATGATCATGTATATTTCGCTAAGACTAACTTTTCTAGTTTCCGCTTCTTTTCTTACCGTTAGGAAATTTAAGCTATAATCTAGCTTCGCCCTATCCCTAATAATTATTGTTCTCCATGTCATTTTCTTTATCCCCTATTATTGTTATCTCTTTTTCATAGAATCCTGTTACAGATTGTTCTATAATTGAGAATTGATTTAATTTTGTTAAATCATAACTTTGTTGAGCTCTTGAGTATTTAACTCCTAGTAAGTCACCACAATATTTATATTTATTAATTTTATTAGTTAACATATCCAAAATATCTAATAACACATATACCTTATTATTTAATTCCAGAGATATAAATTTTTCTACAGTATTTTCTAAAGATAATTCATTATATTTATTTGGATACTTTAGTCTTCCTATATCACTATTCATTTTTTCGATTAAAATTTGATACAATTTATTACACTTTTCATGAGTAATTTTCTTAGGAATTTCTATACTAGTAGTATTTTTTTCTATTTCTCTATCATTTTTGTATTTAAATAATATTTTTAAATATTTCTCACTTTCACTACCTAACAACAATTGCAAGGCGTTGTTATAATAGAAAGTATCATTACTTCTCCCCCCTGAAAAGTATATGTAATTATTTTTTTTTATTAATGTATTTTCTTTAAACTTTGCATAAAGAAGCTGAAATTCAATTAATTTTCCATATTTTTCTTTCTCTATTTTTGATAGCAAATATTTCTCTAATGTATTTATATCTCTTATTAATATTGAATCTTTAATAGAGATCGGAATTACTCTCGTTAACGTCTTTTTTTTCCCTTTATTTTCAACTGTAAAATTTACAATTGAAGAATAAGATATATTACCGCTTGTGTACCCTCCATGTTTGGCTACATTATTAATAACTAAATTTTTTTCTTTTTTTGAGTAGTATTTTTTAAAATTCTTCACCGATTTATCAATTTGATTCTTTATTGTTTTAGCTTTAATTATAGATATATCATAGAATTTCCCTTTTTTAACAGCTGTGCGTTTTGTAACTAAAATATTATTGTTATTCATAACTTTTTCTATTTGATAAATTGTTTTATCCATTTCCCAAGCTACTGTTTTTGAATCTGAAACATTTTCATAGAATACCTTATTAAGTGAATATTTTCTTCCTTCTTTTTTATCTTTAATAAAATTAAATACATTACGCGTAAACTTCGTATCATAGACATTTCCTACCACTATGTTTAAATAAGCATCCTTGGCATAGACATCTTCGTATATCTCATATATCCTCAAATATGCTTAGAACTCCTCATATTACTGACTTCTCACTCTCGCATTTACCCGTAAAAAAATGCTTTTTCGGGGATATTTGCCCCTAATTTGTACCCCTGTGCCCCTTAAATAAAAATAAGGGGTAGTCGTTAAACCACCTCTTTTAATTCAAATATGTAAATTTTGAATTCTACTAACTATTTCATTATACACGATTATCTTTATTTTCGCTATAGATTTTAATTAAATCTTTCATATCTTCTTCAGTAGCATATGATTTTACAAATAATCTTGCTGATCTTCTATAGTTATTAATTCTTGTCTTCTCTCTGTTACGTTCTTCATATTTTCTTGTTGCTCTTTTTTGTGCTTCAGATACTTTGTTCATGTTTCTTCTCCTAGATAATTTTCTATAATTATATCAGAAAAATAAATTTAATGAAAGAGGGAGAAAGCTCCCTCTTTAGTATAATTATCTATCTCCACTTAATAACATTTAGATCACCTCCTTAATTAACTACCCAAGATTTTGAATGTGTTCTATCTTTAAATAATTCTGCTATTCCAGTTTGTTGTTTTAATCGTAGCACTTCTTCTAATGTCATTCCTAATTCTTTTGAAATGTCATTATCATTCCAACCTTTTTTTAGTAAATCAACAACCATATCTGCTTGTAAGTCTACCTTGTGGACTCCTCTTGCTCGATTATGTCTTACTGTACTTGCCATTCTTTGCTTAATATCCTTATCAATTACACTAATCGCAACAACATCTGACTTAAAATAATCCTTAACAATTGTGTAACGATGGAATCCATCTACAATAACGTATTTATCTATTTTATCATCATAAAATGTTACTACTGGCATTGTTAATCCGTCCTCTAAAATAGATTTATATAACAATTCCATTTCTGGCTTAGCTACTTTATTAGGATTATAATTATTTGCTACAACCTTATCAATTGATACTAACTTAGGTTGCAGGCATGGAAATTCTAGTTTCTTCATAATAGTTTACTCCATTCTTCAATTTGTTTTTTCTTTTTGTCTTCATATTGCTTAATAGCACTTGCTGTAGGTACTGGAATACCATTTCCCCAACCATTTAATAATAACTGCTTACATTGTCCTCTGTAGGTTCTCTCATGATTAGGTTGATTAGCAAATCTTTTTATAAATATGTCCTTATGCTCAAGGGGGGTAGTTTCTAATAAGAAATTACGATATTCTTTCCACGTTTTAAATTTAGAAGGTAACTTTTTCGTATCATACATAACCGCTTCTTTTGAGTACCTAGCAGCAATATGAACACCACCTATCCTTTCTAATAAAGCATTGTATGTATCTGGTTCAAATTTTGGAAGTGAAGACAAACATTTAAAAGCGTGAATGTGAATTAAATTTGATACTCTCATTTCATTCATTCCAAAATTTAATTTGTACATGAAATCATATATTTTATTGTATGGCACGTTATTTTGTGCTATATAAATCCATATATCCTCGAATGTCCAATCATACAATGGATAAACTTTAATTTTACCTTTTGTATTAGTGGTCCACATTAAATCATCAATCCCAGGATATTTAGTTACTGCTCTGAACCTATTAAGACTTTCTTCAGCTCTTAATCCTACTAGAAAGCAAGTTTTCTCTTTATCCCATTGTTCCTCGAACCAATCTATAAAATCATAAAATCTGCTATTGTACTCTGCTTTAACTTCATGAATAGAAATATCGCTTTTCGGTCGCATCCACTTTTCACCAATACCCCAAGCGTTTAAATACTCTTCTGTATAACTTGTTACATTTCTCATTTTAATAGGTACTTGATACCAATATGGGACTACATTTGATAATCTCATATAATAATCAATAATTTCTATTGTGTGACTGTATTCTGCCTCTTGATCTAAAAAAAATACATTTACTTTTCTATCTCTTTTTTTAGCTTCTTCTAATGCCAAATGCAATAATACAGTACTGTCTTTTCCTCCAGATAGAGAACAACATATATTTTCAAACTTATCAAACATTAATGATATACGCTCTTTAGCACTCGTTAAAACATCCTTATCAATATAAATCTTAACTCCTTGTTTCAATGCAATCAATCTCCCTTCTTAAAATTCTAGTGAATTCATCTAACTGTGTATATTCTTTTACCATGCGATTATATAGTAATTTAATAGCAGGAACATTAGGTTTAATAATATGTACTGTTGTTCCTTTATTTAATCGACTTAATACATCTGTGAATAAGTACGCTCTAGCTATAGGTACTTCACATAGTATTATATTTTTGTAATTTTGTTCATCTCCGTTCACATCATAGAATGTTCTAACATTTACATTAGGAAATCTTTGTTTTAAATATTTATTATGAGTTTTTATGTTAGTATATAGTATCACTTCTCCGTTTATACCTTGTAATACCTCTCCTATTTTTTCGTAAACACTATCTCTCATATTTGAATAATCGCTTAATGCTGTAACAATAGGATTAAATCTATCAAACTTATTAAAGCATTCTTCTTTTTTCTTTTCATATCCATCTTTTTCAGCTGGAGTTAACACTACTTCATGAGTTTTTATATCAATTCCAGATAAGAATGACTGATATTCTTGATAGGTAATACCGCTCATTTTCTTAGCATTCAATTCAAAATCATGACTTCTCCATTGCTTATCTTGATATATTTCACTATTATTTTCTCTAAATGAATAATAATGTTGATATCCTAATATATTTCTATCTATATACGATAAAGGAACATATAAGAATTCTATTTCACTAGCAAATGGCACGCTGTCAATAATTATTTTATTTGTGTATTGTTTACTGATTTTACTTAATCTGCTAAATTTAGCACTACTAATATTTTTGTATCTCGCTGGACTATCCAGTATCAACAGACTTTCATCTCTTGCATAATTAATTAAATCATTACTCTTTGAGATGTCCTCATAGAAATGTACCTCTACCCCTTCTAGACTCTCTTTTAACTCATCATAGAATTTTTTAGGGAGTAAATAAACTATGTGATTATATTCAGTTTTCTTTTGATTTATTATTTCTTTCTTTTTATTTAAAGTTTTGATGTAAAATAATCGCATGCATTATCCTCCTTAATCTTATCTATCAATAGCTCTTTTAAACTTCTTTTCTTTTCGTTATTTTCAAAGATCATATTGAATATACCTAAATTAGAAGTAAAATAAATATACTCAATATCTTTTTCTTGACCTATTCTTTTAATTCTACTAATAGCTTGTTCTGTTTTTGCATAATCAAATGTTATGCTGCTAAATGCAACCTTATTACAAAATTGCAAATTCAAACCATAAGCTCCAGTCCCTAATGTCATTACTAAAGCTTTACTATCATTTTTAAATTTCTTTTTTATTTCAGAACGTTCGCTTAATGGAGTATCACCTGTGATTAAATAGCAATTCAATTGATTAGCAATGTTTACCGCCTCACTAACTAATGTACAAAACACAATTATCTGATTTTCATTTTTAACATATTTAGCTATCTCTACATGCCTTTTTTCATCGTTAAAACAACTATAAGCAAGATTTTGGAATTGATCTATTATACTCTCTCCCTTACTAATAGAATTGAGTAATTGTTGCTTTTTACGATTGTAACTTTCCTGTGCCTCTCCACTAGCAATTATTCTAATATATTTAATCTCTTCATTTTTATCAAATTCAAACTCACATTCAAATATATACGGTGCTATCAGTTTATGTAAATAATCTATATTTACATCCGAAAGCTTGTAAAATTCTTTAGGACGTTTCCCTGCTTTCTTATAGGATATCTTTTTAAAAAATACATTTAGAAATTCTTGCTTACTCATCCCTATTATTTTTTCACTTAGAAAATTTATCTGATTGTAAATATCCCACTCATTTTTTGTTAACGGTGTGCCATTTAAAATCAATCTATAATCGCTCATTTTAGCAATGCTCATAAGTCTTTTATATCGTTTTGTATCATCGTTTTTAATAAATATACTTTCATCAGCAACAATGAATAGCTTTTTATTCTCTATTTCTTCAAGTAATTCAATGTAAGTTTTATCACTATTTGATAACGTTTGGTAACCTATAATTTTATATTCTATATCTAACGTCCATTTATTTATCTCATCTTGTAGATTATCTTTTGTAGAAAACGGACAGAAAAACAAAACTAAATCACAATCTGTAGTTTTAATTAATTCTAACGCTACCTTAGTTTTTCCTGTCCCTTGTTCCATGAACAAAGCACCTACTTTTAATTTTTTAAACTTCTCAAATGCTTGTTTCTGATTTTCTGTAAGCATACTAACGCTCCAATTCTGAAATTATTTCCACATTCTTGTTAATCTTAACAGGTTCTGTTATTTCTAAATAACTTGTGTCATCTTCTTCTGTAAGTTGATTAAAACATAACGCTAATTCTTCACCACAGATTTCTTTAGTTGTTTTATCATTTTTAAAAATTTTAAATCTGAATTCATCTGTGTAGGATAAACTTAAGAAATATCCATTTCCTTTTCTCAACGGTCTAATTAATTTAGATGGATGCCAAAATTTATAATTTTTATAATATGAACTGTTGGGCAGTTTTATTAATACTGCCCTATCAGTCTCAAATTCAATATTTTGTTTATTAAATTGAATTGTTTTCCACATAGTTACAGATACTCTACTACTGCTTTGTCTAATTTGTATCTGATTTTTTCACCGTTAAATTTTTCTAATTTCATATTCCATTTACAACCATCAATTGTAAATTCAATTACCTCATTACCTTGTTTAGAGGTATAAATTCTTTTATCTTGTGCAATATCTTGAATATATTGTGGTTCATATCTAATTGTGTAAGGTTTAAAACTATATTCTAGTTTATTATCTTTTACTTCTTCTACTAATTCCCAATCGACTAGAATAGCTTCTAAAACTTCTAAAATTGTTTCATCTTTTTGATTTCTATTATCAATTTGATTATTTTCAAAATCAAAACTTTCTTCTAAAAAATCTCCGTATACACCGTAAATTCCTGCGTTTGAAAAAGCAAATACTCCAGCGTAGTTTTTAGTATCAAAGTTAGCTAAATATCTATTTATTCTTTTGTGTTTAAGGGCGAAGTTTAATTCGCCCCCGTTTGCTACTGTTTCTTTCATTAAATTTAATAAATCTTGTGCTTTCATTTTTATTTTCTCCTATTTATCTTCTTCTTTTTTATATTTGTAAAACATTGATTTTTTACCGCATAATCTTATAAAATCATCTTGAATCATTTTAATTAATTCATTAGCTTTATCAAAATCTTTATCTAAGATACTTCTAGTTATTTCATATACTCTGTCGTAAGTTCTGAAATCTTGATTATAACGTTGAATAGCTGTTCCAATATAAGCGTTCGTTTCATTATATAGCCATTTTGTAAACTCTGGTAAGCAGTTGATTTCATTGTTTTTATATGCTCTATAAACAACTCCTGCTTCGTATTTTGTGATTTGACCTCTTTTATAAATTGTGTATGCCATGATATTTTTACCTCTATCTTTAATGTACTTTAATTATATACCGTATACTTTATAATGTCAATAGATATTTTAAAATTTTTTTTAAAAAATGCATAAAAAAATAAGCCCCTACTATTTAGTAAGGGCTAAATCATTAAAATACTTCAACTTCCGTTAAATATTTATCCTCAATCCATTGATCACTATCTTTATAGTTCACTCTACTCCAACCGCCTTTTTTCTCGTAAACACGTACTCTTGTTCCAGCAGGGACAAATTCTTTATCCTCGCTATCTTCGGTTGGTTGACTTTCTAGAATATAATCAATGCTTACAGTCGCTTCGTAGTATGGTTCATCACGTTTAGCAAGTTCTACGTCTTCATCTAATATGCTTTTTTCAACTACTGGCGATTCAGTTACGTCCCCAGCTAATAGTTGTTTAATTCTGTTGATGAAATATTGTCGACACGCTTCAGTTCCTGCTCCATTATATGCTCCACCATTTCCGTGCAATTCCATACTTCTATGAGGGCATGAAGTCGCACTAAATTCATGATGTAATTTAACTGTATCTTCATTGATAGGTAAACCATAGCTTTGAAGCACTTGACCAGCTAACAGTAGCGTTGCGTCTTCATTAGCTAGAAAATCAGTATCAGAAGCGGACATTGATTGACAAACTTCAAATCCTATGAAATTAGTATTTCCGTACCAGTTCGCTGTGTGCCATTCTTGATGGTTAGTAGGTTGGAATACGTAAATATCGTTACGGTCAACATAGTAGGCTGCGAAACCTCTATCAAGCGTTCCGTTGTTCACTCTGTCAACTAAAAATCCGTCATATTGTCTAGCTGAGAGAGAACCCCCATCATTGTGAATTACAACGCCTAGTATATCGTTTTTAGGTGGAGTGAAATACACTCCGTTTTGAAAATAGTCACTATAAATTTCTGTCATTGTTTTTATCCTCCGTTTTTATTTGTTTATAAATTTGGTGCAGTCCGACTGCTCCAACTCCCACTAATACTGCATTAGCGTCTTTAAATAGCAGTATTCCTATGATACCGCCTATAGTACCTAACACATGCGGTATATATTCAGTTGGAAATACATTCCATTCTTTTAATAATTTGCCTAATAAGTTAAGTAAAATTACTATAATCGGCACTAAAAATTGTTGTAATTGTTGTATCTGTTCCATAATCTCACCTCCTTTCTATGGCAATTTAGTAGGCCACTCGTCTTCTGTTAAATATGAAAACGGTCTGACATAACATTGGTCGGCGGAACTACTTGATGCTCTGAAGATTTTTAGAGTTAATTGTTGTTGTCTATCAAACCCAAGTATAAACGCACCTATTGATTGGGCATGTGATTCATCTCTCCCCGATGCACCTAAATGCACAGCATCTAGACTTCTTGTTATACGATGAGCAATAGTGGTTGTTGGTTTAAATCCGTCAATTGATAGTTGTTCATTGACCTCGTGATTAATGGCTAAATGTAAGTTTACGTCATCTTTTAGATAAATATGCATCATATAGTCCGCTTCAGCTTTTACGTGTACTGTATCATTGATACGTCGAATATATATACTATTAGTATGATAGTCAACTGTAAATTGCTTACATAATAGCCATCCCGTATCACCTTCAACAACTTTCCAACCAGTATTTCCACTATCTGTAGTTTTTATCCACTTCAAAGCACCGTTAGTTTTAGCTGTGCCTATGTAAGTAGCACCAATAGGAGCTTCTACTACACCGTTCGGCATTCCAGTACCTCGTATTTCAGATTGACTGGCAGGTAATATTACGCTATTTCCACCCTGTATACTTAATGTATTATTGTTGTACGGAGCCGGTAGGTCTGTTTTTTTAACGTAAATTTTTTCAGCCTTAACTTCTGTTAGTAGTCCTTCTGTTGCCACACCACCAACATTTTTTAACGCTTCCTTTAATTCATCCTTTGTCACAACGTCTAATCTATCGACAATTACTGTATTGTTGATAAATCGTTCTTTGACTTCGTAACGACTCATTTTATCTATTTCAGATACTTTTACTTTGAATTTAAATCTGAATGTGTCAGCTGTTTGTTGTTCTTCGTCAAAATATAAGTAACAAATAACCGTTTCGTTTTGAGTAATTAAACTAGTGTCAAACGTTACTTTTACTTTATTGCCTTCAACAGTCCCAGTAGTCTTCCAGATTTTATTGCTTTCTGTAAATTTGAATAACGCTATTACCTGTTCTGTTGTAAGAGTGTCGTTTAATATTTCAAACTCAAATGATCCGTTATTTTTATCGTGAGAGTATAATTCTGAATAGCTATCCACAGTCTTACGTTCTCTTGTAGTGTTGTCAAAATCTAATTTAATTAATTTTTTCATTTAATTTTACTCCTTTCCATCTAATTCATCTCTTAATTTCTCTAATCGCTTTTTAATACCAGTTGGAAATGGCACTCCTAATGCACTTAAATTCTCGATTAAAGATAGACAATATCCAACTGTGAAGAATAACAGGAAAGCTGTTGCAAATTCATTAAATCCTAAATACAGCATATAAGGATAAACTGTGATACACATTATTGCAACAATACCATGTTCAATTAACCCTTTTCTGTTTACTGTTGAATTTAGTTTTCTTGTAACCCAAGCTTTTGCCATGCCTGTCAATATATCAAGAAATATTATTAGCGTAAAAGCATGAATATATACATCTTTTGCTAAGTGATAATAGCGTTCTGCTAACTCTGGTAATGTAATTTCCATTAATTAAACTCCTTTCTTTGCAAAATAAAAGAGGGCTTTAAGCCCCCTCTTTTGCTAAATGTTCTAAATCCATATCGATTAAGCATTCTCTGACTTTATCTTTAAGGAATTTAGGTACTTGAGAAAATGTTCTTTTCCCTTTTGCTATATTAATTGCGAATAACATTGCCATCATTACTGTCACCTCCTTCAGTTGTATTTTTAGGTTGTGAATTAACTTCATGGTGTTCAGCCTCCAAACTTCCACTTATTTGTGTGATTAAATCCATTAGTGAACCTTGTGTGATTTCAAGTTCTTTTTTCATCTTATCCATTTCAGCTAGTTTAGTGTCTAGTACTTTTAGTTTTTCATCAACTTTTGTAAATCGTTCATTCTCAGCACGATTAGGGTAAGTATCTTGATAAAATTGTTCCAGCGCCAGTTGTACTATTTCATCTTCTGACTTACTTAAATGGTCACCTTGCAGCGTTATTTCGATTACAGTTCCACCATCAGCACTATATATACTAACAATGGTTGTGAGTACTGCTCCGTTGCTATCGTATGTACCACGTGCATAGTTCTTCTTAAATGTTGCCATTAATTTTATCCTCCAGTTTATTTAATCTTTCATCCATTTCTTTTAGTTGTAATTTAAGTTGTTGATTTTCGGCTGACAGTTCTTGAATGGCTTTAAGCGATATGTTGATTAGTCGTAAACCATCTAGCCCTAAATACTTACCATAATCAACAACTAAGCTTGCATCCAGTTCTTGCAATTCTTGTGCTATTAGTCCACATTTAGTATGAGGTCTATCATAACCAACCTCATCCTTATTCCATCCATGTTCTTTGAATTTTAATTTATCTACAAATTCAATAGCGTTAAATTCTGAATTTTTAATATCAGTTTTCAACTTCCTATCTGAACCCCACTGGTCAACCTTAATCAACCACGCATCTGAATCTGAGTCATCTGTCCCATAAAAATGCATAAATCCACCTTCACGATAACCAATAAATTTTACTGGTGCTACATTAGTAAACGGAGAAGTATAATCTAAATTTGTCAAAACTGGCTGACCTTTCACCACTGACCCTAACACTCTCGATGAGAAACAAGCCATCCCAGCGACAGTTAACAATACTCTGTTAACTGAGTTCGGAATAGTAGAACTTTTTGTAAAGTCTGAGTTTTCATATATAAATAGTCCAGGTGGAATTCCAGTTTGTTTCGGATTAACACCAGTCCCGGATATTTGAAGTCCCACACCTCTCTTACTTCCAAAGTTTTCGGGGGCATTTATTTGTAAGCCTTTATCAATAGGCTGTAAAAAGCCATATTGACCTATTTTAATTTTACTATTACCTTGAATAGTAGCACCTTCTATAGTTTTCCCATATAAATAGTCAGCTATTGCATTTCCCGTAATTCTAGTGCCTTCCCCGCTTATGTTAATGGAATTAATCACATTATCTTTTGAAACTTTTAATCCAATTTCATCTTTAGTTTGCTTAATCGAACTTTCAATCCTACTATTTTGTAAATATACATCCTCTGGTGCTGGGCTGTAATTCTTAGGTAATGCATTTCCCTCACACATATAAGGCTTAGCAAATGCTAGATATCCATTTTTTACGTGATAAATCCAAAATGAACTGTCGCCTAAATCCAAATCCCGAGTAGCAGTAAATTTATATTCAAGAACATTCCACTCCCCTTTTTTGTACTTATCTAAGTCTAATCTAGTCCTCCACAATACTTGTTGCGTATTATGATTTTTAATTTCAAGGTAAGACCCCTCATCAGTGTTTGTAGTCCTACCAAAAAACACAGGAATTCTTATTGAATAAGTTTCACCTTTACTGATTTTTGAAATAGATAATTTAAAACCTACACCTTGCCAAACTTTTGAAGTTTGGTCGTAAGAATATACAGATAAATAAGGGAAACCTTCGTAAGCTTGATTGAGCGTAAGGTCAACGCTATTACCTAGTTTTTTAAAATCGCTTTCTGACAACATTCTACTACCTAACACTAAATTTCTTTTTTCTTCGATTGCTAGTACTTGTTGCTTAACCTCTCCTATTGTTGAGTTAAACTGGTCTAATGTGCTGTCAAACGTTTTATATTTTTTAGTTATTTCTTTAATCTCTACAACATCTGGAATATTTTCCATTCTAGAGGTAGCTACTGCACTCATACCTTTGTAATCTATCAAAACAATAACTTCAAGAGGTGTACCGTTTTGCTCTTTGTTGCCCCAATCGTATTGCAAAATTTCACCATTTTCGGTGTAATTTCTAGTGTAGAATGCACCCCATTGAGTATTATTACCGCCTTTATGTTTAATTTTAAGATTGTAACCGTTAATTACTTTTTTTCCGTCATAATAAACTTCAGCGAATATTTTTACATTGTTCGTTACATTGTTAATATATGTACCTTCGAATCTTACATTAGCGGTTAGCGTGTGACCTTGTAGGTCTTCGTAAGCCGGCGACCATTCTGTTGCAACATTTCCAGTTTCAAGTTTTGGAAAACGTATATAGATTTTATCACCATTATTAAAATTACTAGTAGGATTGTAAAATGTGAACGCGTAATAATTTACAAACTTATTTACAAACGTGTGGCTAATTCGTTGCCATTGTGTTGTAAGATTAAATGACCGTTGACCGTTAGTTTCAAATCCAATGCGATTGAATGTGCAATTTTTACTAGATCGAACATCCATTGACCATGTTATCGTCTCATTTTGAAATTGAGTTTTAACTAATTCTGTTAGATTAAAATAAAAACCATAAGTATCACTTCCTCCAACTTTGGTTAAAACTAGAGTATCTCCTTCTACTGATTTATCCCATTTATTCCAACCGTAAAATCCTTTACTGTTTAATTTATCGCTATCAGATATATAGTTTCTATTTATAGACTTACCATCTACACCATCTCTACCACGCTCTCCATCTTCACCTTTAATCTTAGTCCAACTATACTCGCTAGCGTTAGTAGGTGCTTGTTCTTTATCTCCAGTATATATTCCTATGTATTTAAGATTAGAGTTGTCACTCATGTCACGTCCATCGGCATTATCGCTGTATTTTTTGTGGATGTAAGAACTCTTTCCTTTAAGCTCTTCTTTAGTAGGTAAATTTTTCTTAATATCTCCTACTATTTCCTGCACCTTACCATCAACTACAGTTTTTACCGCTTCATTAATGGCATTTTGTTCCATATGGAATTCCCCTGTGTCTAAATCCCAATAACTTCGACCGTCAGCAGATTGAATACGACCAGCTTTTAACACACCTGTATTAATTAAATCTAGCGTTGCTCCTCTTCCGTCAAGGAATGTTTTCCAGTTCCATTCTCCTGTAGGTTTCTTACTGTCAGCTATCGCAATCTTACCAGCTCCCATATAAACTACTTTAGTTGGATTTTGATCGATAGGTTTATCGAATGAATAGTAACCTGCAGGCACTTTATACTCATTATCAGCTTTCAAATCATAGTTATAACCATCTTCATTTATTAATTTATCAGATAGTCTTTCTCTTATCTTATCCAGCCAATAAACTGTGTCGTCTTGAAAGTTCTTCATCTCTTTAGCTAATTCAATAGTTCTACTGAACGGAGATGTAGTCACCTTATCACCTATTCCAAATTCAGTTAGTTTATTGTTAACTAAATTTCTTTTAACCTTAAATACTCTTGTCTCGTACTTAATACCTAGATTAGGATTAAATATCCCAACAGTATCACCTAATTCAAGATTACCAACGTTTAAAACTTTAGCACTATACTCTACTTGCATCCTACTATTTTTTTCAAGCCACTCATAAGAAAGTCTTAATAGTTTTTCTTTATCCGTTTCGTCTTGAAATTCAACGATTTTAATACGTGGTTTAGTACCTTTTTCAAAACCATATAATCTAGTCATAGCTGGTATTTCTACGTACTCTTGACCTACTGGTTTATCAACTGGTTGACCGCTTGTTCTTCTCCATTCAACATCTTTAAATGTTATCCTACGACCATAACCACCAG
Source organism: Gemella haemolysans (assembly GCF_901873445.1). Taxonomy (GTDB): domain Bacteria; phylum Bacillota; class Bacilli; order Staphylococcales; family Gemellaceae; genus Gemella; species Gemella haemolysans_C. The sequence continues at coordinate 77,059 of NZ_CABFLN010000030.1, read as the reverse complement.
TGTCAGTTTCTTCACCTTTACCACGCCCTACAACAGCTGTATAAATTGCTCCTTGTGACTTCTTCTCACTAACTGTTAATAAGTCTCTACCATGAACAAATACTTTACCGTTCCTTGCTCCTAGTCTAGTAAACACATCTAAATATCTACCTATGATTTTCCCACGACTAAATTCTAATCGTGGTTTAATTTCAATCTGTGTTGCTTCAATTAGCTTGCTTATAGCTTCCTTACGTGTCACATAGTAGAAATTACCTGTATATCTTCGCTGTATATTTACTGTACCTAGTTGCCAACGTGAACCATCTAAAATAGTTGTAAGTACTCCTACTAACTCTCTATTGGTTGGTCTGAAGTCCTTAATGTATCCATCACTTTCCATATCATCGAAAAATGTATGTACACCAACGATTTTTACATCTGTAGTGCTGGTTTTTGTAACATGGTCTATTTTATAAAGATGGAATATTCTATTGTCATTATAATCTTTATGACCTATATAAGAGGCTTTCTCAATCAATTCTGAATACACAGTTGTACATTCTATCGTTTGAATTTTATTTATTTCTTCGTTCTGAATACATTCTAACGGGCTTACTGTACCTATTAGCTTTTCATCGTTATTAAACAGAAATAATTTCATTAATACATCCTCTCTTTCGTATAAATTTCTAACACTCGACTGTTACTGCAAGTGATAACGTCACCTTGTTTAACTGTAAAATCAAAATTACTTTCAAAAAAATCAATTAATTCACTTCTTACCATTGCATTTAATTTCAACGGATAATTTTTGTTCAAATCAATCTCAAGCACATCACCAACAGCAAATGAATTATTAATTATTATTTTTTTAGTAGTAGTTTGATTTTTAATAATTATTTTATCGCTAACGCTATCTACAATTACCTTAATCAATTCTGGTGTAAACTCATTTCTGTTGTTAGGTAGTTTAGTAATAGTCACGTTATTTACTCCTGTATCTTTATCAACAGCTTTATATTTGTATGGATCTAAACACAGGAAAGTGAATGTTGATACAACACTGTTTGATGTTTCTTCTATGTCACCAGTTTTTTGCAAGATAGCATCAAATGAATAATCTGGTTCATCTGTGAATTTTAAAATCTTCGGTTCATCTGAATGTAACAACATATTTAACTTATTGAATTTTTTTCTAAAATCTTCGTTAGTTGTTGCTTTCATCTGGAATTTAACCACAATAGGTCTAACCTCTAAATTGCCATATAAAAAATATTTCCCGTCCGTTCCTGGTATATCAGTTGAGTTTATGTTCTTGCTTAACAAACCTCGACCACTTACCGCTAACGTTCGAAAACCTTCTAAATCTGTATCGATATTTACACCATTAAATATAGTTTGAATAGAAGAGTGTAATTGCTCTCCTATTTCATTAGTATTAATAAAATTGTACATTTACACTCCTCCTAAATTGAATAAACTTCTTCTAATTGTACCGCTTCACCGTTTACTTGATTAATATCACTCACAAAGGCTCTAAAGTCCTTATTACCTAATTTGAATGTAATTACCATAGGTTGTGAACTGATAGTATTTTCAACGTTTAAAGCTTTACTTTGATTGATATTAAATCTTGACTCAATGGCACCTGTGATACTTTGTACTTTTGCCATAGTTTTATCAAAGCCGTTGTCTAAACCTCTGTTAAGTCCACCCATAATTGCATTACCAGCAGGAATTAATAAACGTCTATCGTATTCAATCGGGCCTTTATGGTCTCTAATCCATCCAGCAATACCGCTAACAAAACCTTTTACGCTTTCCCAAGCAGATTTTAATCCATTTAAAAGTCCATTCATGATAGCTCTACCTATATCCCACAAGTTGATGTTCCTTAATGTATTAAAGATATTTTTTACGCTATTAACTAAACTTTGAACACCATTTTTGAAATTATTCCAAGCGTTTTGAGCAGCATTAACCAAGCTTTGAATAATACTAGTCACACTCGACTTAATAGAATTCCATGTGTTTACTGCAACACTTTTCACAGTATTTATTAAAGTTGTAAAGAAAGATTTAAATCCCTCCCACAATGCTTTTATTCCATTAACTAGTCCAGTTACTAATGTAGTTACAGTCGTTTTAATAGCATTCCATATAGTTGAAGCTGTAGTTTTTAAGAAATTCCAAATAGCTTCTAACGCTGTTTTTAGTCCTTCCCAAGCATTTTTAATCAATGCTACTGTTACTCCGACTATTGCTGTAATAACAAACTTGATACCCTCCCAAACCATTTGAACCGCTGATTTAATAGCGTCCCAAATCATTTGTAGGTCTTCTTTCAATTTTGTAAAGTTCCCTGTCACTATATCAATTACAATCAGCGCAGCTCCCATTACAATTGCTTTGATGAATTCCCAAGCACCTTGAATTACCATTTTGACACCTTCCCAAACAGCTGTAAGTCCAGCTTTTAAAGTTTCCCATGATGAAATGAAAGTATCTATAAATGGTTGAACTACTGCGGAAATAGCACCGACAATATAATTCCATGCAAACGTTGCTGCAAAAGAAATTATATTCCATACTGCTTGTAATAAAGCTACTGCACTATTCCATTTATCGACTATCCACTGAACCACAGTTTGTACTCCAGTTTTTAATCCTTCCCACAATGTGCTAAAGAATGTACCGCAAGCACTCCACGCTGTTTTTATCGCTTCCCAAGCTGTAATAAATACTTGTTTGATAGCATTCCATATAGCTATAACTGCATTTCTAAAACCTTCGTTTGTTTTCCATAAATATAAAACTATAGCTACTAAAGCTACCACTCCAGCAATTATTAAAGCTATTGGATTAGCTTTCATAACTAAATTTAAAGCAGCTTGAGCCATCGTCCATAATTTTGTCCCAGTAACAATTTTAGTTATCCAGGCAACAAAACCTCCAGCACCAGAAATTACACTTGCAAAATGTAATGTTGCTAACGCAGCACCAGCTCCAATTAAAACAGGTGCTAAGGTTGATATTACGGATACCAAACCACTAATAGCACTTGCTACAGGCGGTACTACTGTTTTCAAAACATCTAATCCACCAGTTACTAACTCACCTATTCCAGATATAATCCCTGTGATTTTATCTTTACCAATGGCATCTATTATTTCATTGATTTTCGTGACAATACCCGCTTGCATATTCCCTACTGCACCTTCGATAGTTTTAGTAGAAGTTGCCGCTTCTCTTGCAACGTCTGTCATACCTAAATCCATAATAGCTTTATTAAATTCATCAGCACTGATTTTACCTTGCTCTAGTGCTTTTCTAAAATCTCCAGTATAAGCTCCATTTTGCCTTAAAGCTTCTTGAATTTTACCACTAGCCCCAGGAATTGCATCAGATAACTGTCTCCAGTTTTCACCAGTTAATTTGCCAGCAGAAGCGGTCTGAGTCATTACCATTGCTACTGATTTAAACGTATCTGCATTACCCCCAGCGACTGCATTTAAGTTTCCTGCTGCTTGCGTTAGTCCGTCATAATCTTTAATTCCATTGGCTGCTAACTGTGCTGTAGTATTTGCTATTGTGTCTAAATCATACACAGTGTCATCTGCATATTTCCTTACACTTGCTGCACTTTTTTCTATCGCACTATTATCTAATCCAGCAAACTGCATTGTACTTCTGAACTTATCCATCGCATCAGATGCTTTGAATGATTCACTAATCAAACTACCTATATCACCAGTTACTTTAGTAATAGCTCCTGCCGCTAAATTTGCTAATGCCATAGCTTTGAATGTACCGCCGATTTTCTGTCCGCTTTGTTCACTCTTACTAGCTTTAGCATCAAACTTATCTAGCTTTTCGTTAATAGCATCTAACGTATGAGTAAAACCTTTATCCACCGCAGATAATATCGCTTCTACTGAATATTGTTCTGCCATATTTTATTCTCCTTTCTACATATTTGCTTTTAATAGTAAATTGCTTAATTCTTCATCTTTGATAGTAGGCACTATTTCACCAGTTATTTCTCTATATTCTTTTTCGTAGTCGAAAAAGTCTTTAAAACTTCCGTACACATATACTTCTTGCTTACCTTTCGTCTCTGTTCGTTTAACTACACGATTCAACCATGCTTGCTTGTAAATTAAATGTTCTTCATCTAACAACCTTAATTGAGCACCTTTCATCAGTAAGTTATATTGATTAAGAGTAAGTATATTGATTTCATACATACTTGTGATACCCAGATACCTAACACAATTTACTATTATTTCTTCGTATGCTTCTTTGGAGTTTTTTAATTCTACGCTTCTTTCAGAGTCTCTCTGTTCTGTTTCAGAATTCTCTTTCCCGCATTACTTTCTTCTAATGCTTTGATTACTTCATCGAATAAAGCTTCGATATCTTCATGTTCATCGATAAAATTATCAACTTCAGTTTGTGTTGGTCTTTCTTTTTCTAGAAATGTTCCTGCATATAGAACATCAGACAGACTTGCCACATCTCCTCCTAGAATTTCTGGTATTTTCATACTTAAAGACATACCAAGCTTTATCCCTTTAGCTTCTAGTGGATGGTTTTTATCTAATTCACGTACAAAACCAACTCCAAATTTTACTTCTACTGTTTTATTTTCGTTTAATCTTAATTGCATATTATTTTCCTCCAAAAAAATAGCTAACCAGTATTCCTACCAGTTAGCTTTGTTTAATTATTCTTCTGTTGTGTCAACAGTAGTGTCTTTAAACACATACTGCACTACTTTAGCTTGCTCATCAGTTAATGTTGCATAACCTGTTTTCCCAACTCCATTGATTGAAAATTCAAGCTCTAACTCTACACTATCTTCTGAGTTAGGATTAGTACCAAATTTAGTTACATATCCTTGATAGTAAGTAGCTTTATATTTATTATCTTGATTTTTTTCAGCTTTATCAATTTCCCAGATTTCAATAATATCACCATTGATTAAAGCTTCTCTTAATTCCTCGATATGCTTATCACCTTTAGCAACTATTGATTTAGCAGAAAATTCATACTCTACTGCTCCTAAATTTTGGATATTTCCATCTTTAGTTTTTTGTGCGTCAGCATCTCTGCTGATTTCATTACTGTGTTCAGTCTGAAAAGCTAATTTAAAAGCCGCTTCTGTTTTAGCATTCTTTAAAAATCGATATAAAAGAATAATATCTATACCCTTTTTAGCTTCATAAGTTTTTTTTACTTCTGACATTTTTATCTCCTTATCTTAAATTAAATTCTAATTCAATAACCGCCCTTTTAAGAGGTGTTACCGTTGTTTTATCATCAAGTATTCTAATATTGCTTGAATTAATATTTAAACTCCAAGAATAACCATCTGTATGCTCTATTCTCAAGCATTTTTCTAATATAGCATTTGCCATACTAGATACTTCTTTTCGTTTTGTTTGTAACCCCCACACAGATAATGAGAGAGTGACATTTCCTTTTGCATCTGTTTTATTAATAGCATAACTAACTGATGTATCTTCCATTTCTACAAATGGATAAGGTACTTCATTCATCGGTTTATAATCGTAGACTTTATAACCTAAATTCTTACATATCTTAAATACTTCATCGAAAATACTTTGTTCTCTAGTTTTAATCATGTTAATTTTTTCAAGTCATTAACGAACTCTTTCTTAACCTGTTGGAAAGCAGGTTTAACAAATGGTTGTTTATCCATAAAACGTGTACCATATTCAACGTACGGAGAGTATTTAGTCGTTGGTTTAACTCTTGCCATTAAACCACCTTTTTCTATTAAGATATTGATACTTCTTCTAGTAGCACCAGTTGAATATCCACCTTTAAATACTGCCTTTTTAACCATTTGTTGATTTAAGTTTGCTCCGTGTTTCTTCACAATTTCTTTTACTAAAGTCATTTGTGCTTTATCTTTTAAACTTATCTGTAATTTCTTAATGCCGTATATTTTAAGTCCCATCGCTATCATCCCTTTCAAGATAAAAAGCTTTACTAAGTTGCTTATCTGCCGTTGGTATATATCGTTTCCCACGATATTCAACAACATTAAAAGGTTTATTATAAGCATTTTTTAAGAATATAACTTTTCTTTGTTTGTTATAATCTCCAAAAATCTGAACTGACTTACCAAGTCCTAAATCCATTGTGAAGCATGCAACGATATCTGAATAGAGTTCTTTATAGACATGTTCTCCTGTTTCATAATCATACTCGTTTTTATCTACTTGCTTTAAAATTGCTCTATCTGAATATCTCATTAGAATATTAATAATTGACCTTTCTTTGATTTTTCTTTCTTGAAGTCTTCTCTTAACATTTCATCCCAGGGGGCGAACTCATTTAAAAAAGTCTCATAGTTAACAGAGTGACCTTCAACAGATTCAGATGTAGCACCTTCAGCACCACGTCTGTTAAATCTTTTAATAACACAATCTTCAATAATGAACCTGTATTTATTTTCAATTTCATCTTGTTTATAAGTGAATTTGAAATGGTCAATAACCTTATCGATAAGTCTGCATAGGATAGTATCTTGTAGAGTATCTCGAATATCTAAATCTTCTTTCACGTTATCTAATACTAAATCTCTATCCATAAATTATCTCCTAAGGTTCGATATCTAACATATACACATCATCTAATCTTTCAAATGATGGTAAAGCAATCATTGTTACTTTAGTTTGAACATTGACAGGATCAACTAGTTCTTGAGTTGTAATAGCAATACCAGTATTTACAACTTTCACTTCAACCCCAGCAACGTTACCTCCTAATAAATCAGATTCTTCTGGAGTAGTACCGAATACTGTTTTACCTAAGGTAGCATTAGGAATGAATGATACATAACCTTCTGGATAGAATTTTTTAGCAACTCCATCATCATCTGTGAATGTATCATTTTTAATCTCAACTTTTACACCATGTGCATCTAAAAGGTATTCAGTTAATTCAGTATTTGTTACTGTTGCCCCTTTAGGTGCTAATGGTTTAACAATTTTAATAGTTGAGTCTGCTTTTCTGATTAAACCAAAAGTTTTTTGAGTCATGATAAGAATTTCCGCTTTCTTACCTTGATTTTCCATAGCTTCAATTGCTTTTTCAATATCCGCTAGTGGAGTTGCTGCTGCATCAGTCCACGCTTTTTCAACAGTCCCTTTCATAGAGTCTTTAACTCCATAATCAAACTCTTGAGCTACTCCGTTGTTGTTAAATGATATTTTACCAGTTGCTAACACTTGCATTCTCATAGCTTCTAATCGAGCCTTAGCACCATTTAATAAGTGTGTTTGGTCATCAAAAATACCAGTAACCACGCTGTCAATAAGTGCTTGATTACCAGTAGCTTCAATCATATTTAATTGTTGTCTTTCTTCTTCTTTGACTACAACAGCCTCTTTGAAGAATGGCATTTGTTCTTCAGTTACGCTTAAGTTCATTCTTTCACGTAGTGGAGCTTTAGTATCGAACGCAGCAGGTTTTAAAGCTACTGCTTTACCACTTCCGCCTTTTACAAATGCTAATTTAATTCCTAATTGTTTTCTAGCAGGGAATAATTTATCTCCTAAAGTAGTATCAACGTTTTCTTGTGAAGCGTTCCAATATCCACTTACATTTTCTGCTGTAATTGTATCGTAAATTAATACCATATTCTATAATCCTCCTTATACACCTTTTACAAATTTGATTAAGTTTAATTTTGATTTTACGTTTGCATCAACAGTACCACCGTTACATTTGTCTTCACGTAAAGTACCTTTAAACACACACGCTACTACTGAGTCTCCATCGGTTAAATCAACATCATGTAACGCTACTCCATCAACGTATTGTGCTGTTGCATCGTTAGTCAATTTCTTAACTTTTTTTGTTCTATCTTCGAAAATAGACTTACCATCTCCAGCTAGTAATGTTCCAGCTTTTAATAATTTACGTCCGTTTTCTGTTACTGTTCCTGTAGTTGTTTTATCTACTGTTACTGAAATAGCTTCAAACTCTAAGTTATGTAAGATTTCAGTTTTATTAAAAATTGTTGTTGTTTTCATCTCTTATCCTCCTAAAATGGTTTTTTATAACTTACACCTTGTGCCAGTCTTGCTCCTAAGTTCAACGGTTTTTCTGCTCCAGTAGCACCTACATTAGGTGTCGTTTGTCTAGCGGATTCTTTCACGGCTTTATTTACCGCTTCATTGAATACTTTCTCAAGTGTATTCACCGCTTTTAAAGCATCTTCTGCTGTACCATGTAAAGCGAATGTTTCAGCTAATTCAGTAGGTAAACCTTTACTAACTAAATCCTTCTGAACTTCCACAATTAGTTGAGAGTGTCTAAACTCAGCTACTTGTTTCTCAAATTCTGCTTTTTTATCTTCGAAATCTTTATCACGTTTTTGACTTTCGCTTAATTTTGAATAGTCTTCACGTTTTTTTATTTCTTCTTCTACTCTCGAATTAATGTTAGCCTCATGTTTCGCTTGTTGATTTTTTAAAGCTGTTTGTACTGCTTTATTCACATAGCTATCTAATTCAGATTGGGTAGCAGGTGCTTTAAACTCAGGTTCAGTATTGTTTGTTTCCGTTGTTCCTTCATCTGCAAAGTGTTGTAAGTTTAGTTTTAATAAAAATTGTTTGTTCATTGTTTCTCCTTATCCACGCTAGTCTTATTTTTTATTGATCAGTTGTGCACCACTTATCTTTAGAAATAAGCCACGCTAGTTTAATTTGACATAATAAAAAGACCTTTTAACGTCATGTCTAGGACGAAAATGGAAAAAAGGATGTATTTTTCCATTTTGATATCAGTTATTTAATTGAAAATGGAAAGTAAGCGGTTTATTTCCATTTTGATATAATAAAAACACCTAACAAAAAATGTTAAGTGTTTATTTTAATTCTTTAATGATTAAATCTTCTCCTAATTCTTCTAGCCTTGAAATAGCTTCATTTAAAGTCAAAGATTTATCTGTTTTTAAATCTGATTCTAAGTCTGATATTATTTGTAATACTTCTTCTTCATTGTCTTTATTTCTAAATAATTCATCTGGTAAATACATTATTTAATCCCCTCTTCATTCATAGCATTAACTAACACATTCTGATAAACAAAATTCTCTGGATGTGTTAATTGTTCATTCTTATTAAGTTTACTGAATATACTGTCTATATCTTTAATCATATAGTCTTTATATTTTCTCTGATTAGGTGCATTTTCTAAAAACTTATCTACTAGTCTTTCTTTATTTTCTAAGATGTAATCTTTATATTGTAAACCATATTGTTGCCAATTATGTTCAATTTTACCTATTTGACTTGCAAGTTCATTCCATTGTGAGTTTTGGCCGTTTAACCTGTCATTCCATGCTATCTCACCTAAATCAATTATATTGTTTATCGAACTATATTTTTCTAGTTTTTTCAATCTAGGTACAGTATCAAGTAGATATTCTGCATAAGCTGGGCTTAATTGTTCCTTAATACCTAATCTACTTATAGCATAATGAGAAGAACTTTCTGCGAACGTTTCTTCTATCGCTAACGATGGCTCATTCATTGAACCATTAGAAAAATAATCAAATTTACGTCCGTGTCCTTTAGCATGGTATGCTTCATGTAATATAGTTTTTAATTGATAATTTTTACTTCTATCATCGTTTTCTTCTAAACTATAACCTGTAATGATTAATTTATCTCCATCAGCTTCAAAACTGCAATAACCTCTTGCACTTTTTCCAGTATGATAGCCTACTGGTATTTTTTCTAAACCTAATCTATCTAGTAAGTCTCTAGCAATACTTAAACGTTGTCTATTTTGGAATTGTAAACCATTTGACATTTTATCAAATGCACTTTCTTCTTTAATTATATCACCTTTATTATCATCTTGTAAATTATTATCCAGCCCTCTTGCTTTACGATATTCAGCTATTTCTTTGTCTAGTTTTTCGCTATCATAGTAAGCTGCACTTGAACATTTACAAAACGGATGCATAGGATAGTAATTTACACCTACTTCTCTATCTTTAATCTTAAAATGTTGTCCATCAAGATGCTTGCATATATCACATGCTGTTGGTTCAGAGATATACACATATTCATCATATCCCGCTTGCTCCATGCTGTCTATTTGTACATCTCCTTGAACTCTTGCCGCTTCGGTTACTAACAGTCTTTTAGCTTCATAAACACCTACATCAAACTGTTTTCTAAGCCGTCCTACTAATTCAGTTGAGTTTCCACCTTGAATAATAGAACGTCTTAACATAACCTCAATAGTATTCATTAAAGCTTTTTGATTAGTCCACAATGTTTTACTAAAGTTACCATATTTATAATCACTATTCACAATAGCTTTAATGCCTTCTTTACTATACCTTAATTCAGTATCAAGTATTCCAGCCTGTCTAGCATATTCAGTCTTACCTAACTTTTCTAAGTGATCAGTTATTTCTTTGCTATTCTCTTCAGTTAAGTTTGTTAAGTGTAAGTTTATTTCCGCTTTTAACAACTCTAACCTATTAATTCTCATAGTAGCATTGTAAAGCTTCAATTCTGCATTAGCTTCTGGGCTAAAATCTTTGTTCTTAACATACTCTTTTGCTTTCTTCTGAAAGGCTTTTACATCATGTTCAGAGACTCTCTTTTGTGCTTCCTCTATAGAAATACCTTCTGTCTTCGCATAACGTTCATAGAACACTTTAATTTGATGTTCTACATCTGCTAAGGTAATAACAAAGTTTTTTTCAATCTGAGTCATTGTCTCTTTTTCATCTTTAATTTGATTAAGTTGGTTCGCTAATTCTCTTTTCTTCCAGTAATTAAACGATTGTTTCATCTACTATCACCTCTTCACCGTCGTGTAAGTAGCTTTCTATATCCATTTCATTAAGTCCTAAGTCTTTTAAGAATTTTCTTGCTAATGCTTCACTATAATCTCCAGCTTTGAATTTTTTAAGAATACTCGTAATTTTATAAAGTAGTTTTCCTTTGTCAACATCATATCCAGTATTTTCTTCTGGTACTGCTGGAGTATCAAGTAATTCTTGTTCTTTTTTCGGATCTTCAACAATTCCAGTTAGTCTCATTGCTGTTTCATTAGTGACCATTCCTCCTAACGATTTGAAAGCATTAATAGTTTCTTCAAGTGCTTTAGGTAAGTTAGGATTAAATGTGATTTTTAGTTTTGAAATATCAAAATCAGTAAGTTCTTTTACGTAGTCACCGATATTAGCTATAAGTTGATATCTACGTTTTAAACTTTTTTCAAACAACGATTGAGTGTCTACTCTTGCTTGCTCCAGTCCGAACAATTTATACTTCATAGCTTCACCGCTTTGAACACCACTAAAATTAGTATCTGTCATATCTGGAGTATTTGTATATTTATGAATATCATTTACAATACGTTTTTTGTAAGACTCAACACCATTCACATCATACTGTTTGTATAAATATTTAGCATCTACTTTACCTTCAGTCCCGTTAATATCTACAGGTGGTTTTAACTGAAGTAGCCTTGCACGTCTCATTTTACGCATGTATTCAATTTGCTTTTTATTATCACCTAACACATCATCTGGGAAAGCTACTTGTCCGAATATAGCAAGTATTGCATCAGAAGTATCAGTCATATAGTTTGCTGTGTCAGATTGAACTGCATCGTATGAGTCAATTAATGATAGCTCACTTTCATAATCTCCCATACCTTCAGCCGTGTTGAGATATTCTGTGATAGGTACATCGTTAAACATATGAGGTTCAATTGCTAAACGTGTAATTCCACTATCTTCAACTTTACACTTGTGAATAACATCATTTAAATACACATCGATAAAATGCTGTTTGTTATCTGATAGTCCTACAGAGTAATATCTTACACCAGCTAACATTTTATCTTCTAAGGTATTGTCATAAATCACAAATGTATTTAACGGATCTAGTCTCTTAACTTTTGTTACATCTTCCATAGAACGATATACTAAATCGTATGCTCTACCTACTTTTGATAAATCTAGTACAAGCATTCTGTTTAAATCATGAAAGCTGTTGACTTTAGCTATTTCTTTCAGTACTTCATCTGTTGCACTATTTTCTTCTCCGTCTTCATATTCAACTTGAATAGGTTTACCAACTAAATATCCTTGCTTAAACACAGATATACTCTTACCAAAATTATGAATGATTCTAGTATCCGCCATATCTTGCTCACTACGTCTTTGTTGAATGCTAATAGTATGGTTGTTACCTTCTGCATAATCGTATAATTCTTGAATTCTAGGACGTTGTGTACTTTTGTGATGCTCCAGGAATTCTCTTAAGACTTTATATTCATTTTCAAATAGTTCTTCAACGTTATTAATTCTGTAACGCATTCTAGATTCTCTATGAAATCTAAGTGTTAAAGTTTTACTTTTACCTGTACTATCAACGAATGTTTCATTGTATGCCATTTATTATCCTTTCCCAAATCCAGCAACAAGTGTGCTGTATTGATTATCTTGTTTATTTTGTTGACCAATAATATTAATGTAAGGTATATATCCATATTGACTAGCGTTGATAGTATGGTCATTTCTATCTTCTGGTTCGTCTTTATCTTCTTTCCACGAATATATATTTAACTCTCTGATATGTTCTTCACAGTGGTTTAACACTAAGTATTTTAAATTCTTCATCCAACCACTTGAAATATTAATCCTATCTATGATTCTTACACGCTTATCTGCATTATAAAACTCATATATCAAGCCTTTTTGTTGTTTATACTTTCTTAATTCCATCATTGTTGCCTGGTCAGCGTTATCAACATAGACCTTACGACAGAAGCCCCACTTATCTTTACAGTAATCTAAAAAGTTATGTAATTTTACTGCAACGTCTGAAGGTGCTATTTTACTGTTGTTAAAATCTTTGTTGTTATAAGTTTTCTCTTCAAGTGCAATAAGTTCTCCGTCTGTTGTGATACCTTGAAAAATAAACGATATTGTATCTTCAGTCTTATCTGAGTAAGATGTATCGACACCGCAAGAATAACGGATAAATGTTTTAGCCTTTGCTATATCTTCAGTTATAACGTTTAATTTTCTATCAAACATACTGAATACTAAACCTTCTGCACGTCCTCTTAATCCTTGAATTTTGTTCTTATAAAGTTTTGTGCCAACTGCAACTGTATTTTTAATCTTTTCTTTCTTTTCTTCCGATAAACCATAATTATGATCAAAAGAAAAAAACCAGTAAGTCCAATTAGCTTGTTCTGGTTCAATTAACATTTCTCTTATTTCTTGCGGTGTATCATATTCATATTTAGGTAATGCTCTAAACCTGTTTATATACCTTGAATAGATAGGGAGTGTAGGATCGTCTGGATTCATTGTACACATCCAATAATCACATCGCATAGTTGCTTCTTGCACGAAATCAATATCAGCTGTGTTTATTTCATCAATAAAACCGCAACCAAACTGTGAACCTAACGCTTTTTCCCACTTATCTCTTGATGAATAACCTAAAATAAATATAATTTTCTCACCGCTAGGAGTGTCGTATTTGATATGAGGTATTTTATAGTTAGCATCACCATTACCACGATATACTATGTATTCATCGAATATATCGGTAATGCCTAAATCTGATTGAATTATATTTTTTTCAGCATCTCCGACAGACTTCGCACTAATGAAATGTAATTTTTGTTTACTCTGTGCAACTTTCAACATGAATTTAACAACACCTACAGTAGTTTTTCCTGCCGCTGTTGTTCCCTCTAACGCTTCCGCTTCAGCTTTATGCTTTAAAAAATACTTATACTTCGGAGATAACACAATGTTATTCATCGTCTTTTTCCTCTAGTTGAGTTAGGATGCTTTCAAGTTTACTATTTGTAGTAACGTTCATTTCAATTTTTTCAGAGGTTAGTCCGTATCTTTTCGCTAATTCAACCGCAGCACTTTTCCTTGTTGCTGCATTAGGTTTAACCTCTATAATTCGCTGTGCTCCATTTCCTATCCCTAATGCATAAGGCTCTAATATTTCACCACGCATTACAGATGTGAAAAATTGCAACACTTCATCTTGATCAGCTATTTTTTTTGAACTTAATTCAGAAAGCCGTTCATCGATGTAAGGTTTTATCTTAGGATTTCTTAGTAATTTTTTTCCTTCAACTGCAGCTATATTATCATTAACAGCTTTATATCCAGCTTTTTTATATGATTCTGTCGCATTCCCACTAATGATGTACTCATCAGCGAATTTTTTCTGTTTTAATGTTAGTTTTGCCAATTTTCCACCATCCTTTCTTGACAAAATAAAAAGACAGCTTTTACACTGTCTAGGAAGTTTTTATGATAGGTGATTTTAGGTAGAGATATAATACTATGAAAAAAAGTTTGGCATTCACATCAGCTTGTAAAAAATTTAAAATTAATATCTAACATCCAGGAGTCCTCTACCTAAAATCTTATAATACCATTATAAGGCTTTTATCACCGCCATTCAATAGTGTTTCTCCGCCAATTATCGCCAATTAGATTTTTATTGAAAAAATACCTTGAGAATTTAGTCTTTGACATGTTCTCGTTGAGATATTCATTTTATATTTTATAGTCTCTTCATCTAAGCAGTCGTAGTATCTGTAAAACATGTAAAGTCTGCATTTATCATCTTTTATTTTATTCAGAACACCTCTAGTGATAATTTTCACATTCATTAATTCAGAAGTATTGTCATAAATTTCTTTTTCCAACTCAATAATTTTACACACTATTATTTCTTGTTGACTTACATTACTACTGCTTGTTTTAAAATCTTCTTTGCTATAATCAGTAATTTTTATAGATTTTTTCATCTCTGCTAATTCTTTTAACTCATCCATATTTCTTTTTATATGGCTTCTAATCGAGTTTATTTTATTTAAAAAATTTTTTCGCTTATAATACTCTTCGTTACTCAATTTTCTTTGCATACACATCTCCTATTATTAATAATCTATCATAGATATTACATAAATCAACTGTTATTTGTTTAAACTCAACAACAAACTTACCTTTTATAAATTTAACTACACCAATTAAATCATCTTTATATTTTACAATATAATCTTCGTATATTAAATTACCCCATATATCTTTTAATTCACTACAACGTAACAACTTAAAATTCTTAGTTTTAACAGGCATATAAGGTGCAACTTCTAGCTCAACTTCTTGTGTTCTAAAATTATAACGTGTCACTGATTTAACCCCTTGAGTTGGAGTATAAGCCTTTAGATTGTACATCTTACTTCCTCCAATTAATATATCTCTTTAACGCAACAACCATAAACACCATCACAGATATTAGCGATACACAGAAGAATATTCCTATAATGTAAAGTAGAATGTCGATTATAAACATTGATTTTAATTCCATTAGCAAAGCACCTCTTTTATTTCATCTCCGAACTCTTCGATGAATTCTCGCGCTAGTTCCTCGCTCTTGAAATAAGGTAGTTTAATAAATTGTTGACAACAAACACACCAATTTATTTTTAATATATTTCGGTCTGTTTCGTAAGTAACATACCACTTTACTCCATTATCTTCCCAATTCGGTGTCCAACCTCCATTATGTTCTTCAGTCCACTTGTGAAGTTTAAATAGTAATATACGTTCTTTGTCGAACTGTTCAGCTTCTTCTTTACTTTTAAAGGCTAAACCACGTTTGTAAATTTTTTCATATTCAACAATAGTAAATGTATTCAAATCATATATATTGCCAATATTGTTGATATAAACATAATCGCCAATATCCTCTGGCACTTCCACCTCATAAGACTTTTTCTCAGCCTTTCTTTCTAACAATTCAATTCTTACTTCTGTTAGTTGTTCTTCTAGTCGTTTAACTTTTTGTTCTAATTCTTCTTCAGATAGTTCATCTATATCAAAATCTTCATCTACTGGCATATTAAACATAACTCTAAATTCAACATTCAACCATTTTTGTTCATCCATATTTTCTTCCTTCTAATTGTCTAATTCTCCGTTATATTTTGGTATTTCCATCCAATATATAACATCACTATCAGTATTTTCAAAACCTAATCCAATTTCAAAATCTAACCAAGTATCTTTATAAGTATCAACAAATTCTCCAGGAGACAAAGGGTAAGTGACCAGTACTTCTTCGTCAATATCAGGTAACGTTCCATCCCATATTTCATCATAATCTCCTTGATAAAATTCTTTTTCTTCTTCAGTCATTTTTCGCAAATATACTTTATGCCATTTCATAACCGCACCTCCTAATATACTGACAACAGAGTAAAATCGTCTAATTTTTCACCATTTATACTTCTCACATTCACTGATAAAACAGAGAAGTAATATCCACCATTCCCGTTATCCCCGTAACAGTTCGCTTGTGCTATCGTATTTTGATTGTGGAAAATAGTTAATTTTACTCTTTCTTCAACTTCACCATAATCCCCTGTTTTACTATGTTTGTAAGTTACATCAGTTATACAACCTTCAAAATTATCTGATAATATCCACTCACCGTATGCACCTGCACAACAATCGTAATCAGATAAATAAAATTCAATCTTTGTTCCATCAGTCAATTCCAACGTGTTATTTTCTGCTTTTTTAATTTTTTTATAAAGCAATAACTCTCTCAATTTGTACATATTTTCTAATGCCATTTTTAGCCCTCCAATAAATCTTTGTTTTCGTAAATATTGCCAATAACTTCACTTTTTGAGAATGTTTCTCTAAATTCATCCTCTAGTTCTTCTGCAAACCAATATTTATCATCTTTATCGATCGCATAAAAACCATAAACACTGTGAAATTTTATAGAAATGATATCTGCGAAATCTATTTTCAAAATATCTCCAGATTCAATTTCTTTTCCGTTTTTATCTTTAAAACCAGTCCCGTAAATGAATTCAACTTCATCAAAATCACAGTAATGATATCTAGATTCATCTTCGTCGTAAACCTCAACTTCTTCATCAAAATAATCTATCATTGTTGCTTCTGCTATTATTCCTATTTCTTTAATATATACCTTCGGTTGTTTCAACTTCTATCTCCTCCTACATACTAAATAAACTGTATATTTGATATGCTGTAAATATCGTTACAAATATCAATATGATCACTAATAAAATAATTAAATTTCTTTCTCCTATACGTTCTATAAAATTATCAACTTTACAATATACTTTATTAAGTTCTTCTTTTATTACATCTCTTTCTTCAATCGTTACAGTTGATATTGAGTGTTCTGTATATGGATAATCATAACTACACATTGTTTTTTCTATATCATCAAAATGAAATGTTATATTTGAAATAGTGATTTTTAAATTTTCATTTCTTATTACTCCAGCTTTCAATTTACCATACGCTTTATTTATAGCCATAACATCATCAAAATCAATTGAAGTTTCTAAAAATTCACCGCTTTTTAATCAAAATCTTACTCTAACTGGATTCATTATCCATAAATCTCCTTATATTGTTTAAGCAATTGTAATTGTCTTATTCTTTCCTTTTGTTGCTGTATAGTCCTTTCTTTAACGATATTATCGTTAGATAACTCCTCAATCGTGTTACTTGAAACATAAACACCTAATATCAATCCTGATGTAAACATCGCTAACAACATTAATAATGTGATTAGTATTATTTCTATGTTATCCCATATTTTTTTCAGCATCTCTTACTCTCCTACACATCTAAATTAATCATTCTCATTGATTCTTTGAAAACTCGGTTTATATTTATTTTTAAAGTTTTTTCAAATTCCATTAAAAAATCACCGTAATGATAAGTTATAACTGTAAAAATTGTTGAATCATAGACTCTATTCACTATTCTCATACCAAATTTACGCTCAACGTCATCACACAGTATTCTTAATTCATGAAAATATCCGTTACTTATTATCAATTTTTTCTCAGTCTCTTCTTCTACTTTGTCGTATCCATAAGTTGCTGCTATATCCTTTAATCTGTCATATTTCTCTTTCATTTCTTATCCTCCAATTCCATTCAATTCAGCTATTCTTTTAGTTAATTCTGCTTGTTTGTAATCTAACTCATTAATTTTATTTTCTAACTTAACTTTCTCTAACCTTAGTTCAATGTTTTCTTTCCTAAGATTATCTAATTTAACATTGCTAACAATTACTCCTAATAAAGCACCTACGACAATTAAATTCACAATTTCTAATATCTTATCTAACATTTCTACTTACCTTCTTTAACTTTTCTAATTCTAGCTTTCAAGCTTTGTAAGATTTCTTCTTGAACATCCGCTTTACTGTCTAATGCTCGCATTACATCTTCATCCCTCGTATCTTGCGTTACTAAGTGATGAATAATTACTTTTTCTTTTTGGCCTTGTCTGTGCAGTCGCTTGTTAGCTTGTTGGTAATGTTCTAAATTCCAAGTTAAACCGAACCAACACACATGATTTCCACCTTCTTGCAAATTAAGTCCATATGCAGCACTTGCTGGATGTGTCAATAGGATATCTATTTTTCTATCGTTCCAATCATCTTCATCTTGTGTAGTTTTCAATTCTCTAACTACTAAATTGCTTTTTTCCAAAGCTTTCTTAATTCGTTCCTTGTCATGTTGAAAATTGTAAAATACCAAAAGACTTCGCCCTTGTAAACTTTCTACCAACTCAAGAAATGAATCTATTTTTGCATTATGCACTTCTGTGTAAATTCCTGAATTATCATATACAGCCCCATTACTTATTTGTAATAATTTATTTGATAATGCAGCTGCATTTACTGCTGTTATATCCTCTTCTGCTTCCTCAAGCTCCAGGACAAAATCACGTTCCATTTTGTCATAGTCTTTTCTAGCTTTATCATTTAAAACTACGGGTATTTCATTGTATGATAAATCGGGAAGTTCTAAATAGTCCTCAGATTTCATGCTTATACAAATATCAGATATTTTATTTATGATATGATCATAAACTCCTTCTTTAACTTTATAATCAAAAATTTGACTTCTATTTCTCTTATTAGGTTCCATATATCTATTTCTAAAATGAGTGATAAATTTCTCTAATCTTTCACCTTGATCTAGTAAATATATTTGTGCCCACAAGTCTTCCACTCCATTTGGACTAGGAGTTCCTGTTAACTCAATCAACCTATTAATTTTAGGTAGTACCATTTTCAAAGCTTTAAATCTCTTACTTTGACTATTTTTAAAACTACTGCTTTCATCAATTACAACCGTATCGAAATACCAATCATTTCTAAGATAATCAACTAACCAAGGAATATTTTCCCGATTAATAATATATAAATCTGCATTTACACTTAAAGCTTTAATTCGCTTTTGCTGACTTCCTAATACTAGACTTACTCTAAAATCTTTTGTGTGATTCCACTTATCCTTTTCTTTCGACCATGTTCCCTCTGCCACTTTCTTCGGTGCAATAATCAACACTTTATTAATTTGAAATCTATTGTATTTTAATTCCTTAATTGCTGTTAATGTTGATACTGTTTTACCTAATCCCATATCAAGGAACAATCCACATTTTGGAACATTGATCACATGATTGATTGCTGTTAATTGATAGTTATGTGGAATAAACTCTCTCACGTTATCAACTCCTCTACTAACTTATCTACCTCTTCTTTATTTTTTACCTTGTAAACTTTTTGGCCTAATCTATTAAAATCTCTCACTACTAATTTTTGCCTTGCTGAATATCTTCCACCCTTAGGCCTTTTTAATTCTACAAAAGCAACTGGTTTATTTTTTAAAATAATAATTCTATCAGGCACACCTGTATATCCAGGAGATTCAAATTTTAAACATAGGCCCTTTTTATCTTTAATTTTTTTTACTAAATATTTTTCAATTTGCTTTTCTGATATTTCCATTTGTCAAAATCATCTCTCAATTTTAAAATTTTTAATTTGTAACTTGTAACTTTATTTTCCCTATATAGTATATAAAACATAGATATTATAGAATTTATAGATTTATATAATCCTATATTTTCTATAATTCCTTTATTTTTATATTATATATAGGTTTTAAAGTTACAAATTAATATATAAAATACTTATTAGAGTTATTATATCAACGTTTATAAGGTGTAACTTTAGGTGTAACTTTCCACTTTTAAAGTTACATTAGGTTGGTTAAACCGTTGATATAATAAGGTTTTATATTTTTTCAAAGTTACACCAAAGTTACAATGTGATTTTTGATTTGTAACTTTCTTTCTCCAAAGTTACACTCAAAGTTACACCCTTTTAAATCCTTTTTGTGGGCCGTAATTTCCAAAACGTGTTGTTTTTTCATCCTTAACCCACCCAACAATATTACTAATTATTTGATTTATTTCTTTTGCATCACTTCTCTTCATAAATCGTAAATCACCTTTTAAGCACTCCACATATACTTCTACAGCACACACTTTTTGCCTAAATACCATTTTAGCTCCTTTATCAAACTCACCATTTAAGATATTTTTCCGCATACTAGAATCAAGTGAATACCAGTTTTCAGTAATAGGTTTATCAAGATAATCACGGATTAAACCTTCTTTTGCATTTGATTCTTTATGGTGTTCCCGTGCCACATTGGCCAACTCTTCGGCCTCCTTACTAAGTTGCAAGCTTTCACCCATTAGAAATAATGCGTAAGCCTCAGCCCACACCTGGTCCACCTCTTTTGGTAAATCGTCCCATACGCTTTTTTTAATCTCACCTACACAAATATCAATAGGCCAAAAACGTCTATTTCCAGTTGGATCTTTTAAAAATTCATCATCATTTGATGTTCCATAGAAAACACATCTTCTAGGATATTTACTTGTTCTTCTTCCATAAGCTTCCCTGTAAATATCTTCTCTTTTACTCAAGAATTGCTTGATTGCATTAGTATCGTGCCTATTCATAGCGGTAAGTTCTCCTACCTCTACAATCCAGCTTCCCTGGATAAGTTCAGAAGCCTCTTTACCTTCAAAAGTTTGTAAACTATCGTTAAACCATTCTTTACCTAAGATAGAAAAGAAAGTACTCTTACCAACTCCTTGTGGCCCAGCTAAAATTGTCATTACATCGAATTTAACTCCGCCAATAATGGCCCTGGCCACTGCAGCTACTAAACTTTTACGAATTGCTTCTCTAGAAAATACATTATCTGCTGCACCGAAATAATCAATAAGTAGATTATCTATCCTAGGTACTCCGTCCCATTGTAATGATGTTAGATATCTTTCAACATAATTAATTCTATTACCATCACTTACAATTAATAAGGCTTTGTCTTGCTTGTCCTGGCCAGTTATTTTATAAACTGTTTCAAGATACCTAGAAAAGGAAGCATCGTCTACCTCAGACCAATCTCTATGATCTTTATTTGGATCATAATGTTTATCCCAAGGAAGTTGGCCAAAGACTAATCCTCGATTACTAAAAATATCAATCGCAATTTTATCTTTTAAATTCGGATCATTTTCCAGAATTAAAACTATATTATTAATAGTCTTTTGAATTTTACCTTCTTCACTTCTTTCAAGCTGTGAAAGCCAGTTTAATTCATCTTCAGCTTGAGTATTTTCATCACTACCTACGATATTAAAAACATCCTTAGCGTTGGCCACCATTTCACTATTCATCAAAGCTGCTACATTAGCATCTTCAAGAGCTAGTTTTTTCATAGCTGTATAAGATGGATATTTACTTACAGGTGTTCCGTCTTTCACATTTTCATCAAGGTTGCTAAACTTGTGTATTCTTATTAAGTCAAAAGCATTAACAAGTTGGCCACAACATGGATCAGTTGCATGATGTGAATATAAGAATTTATTATCATAAAGTACAGCCCCTCCAGAAGTACTACCACCAGTGAAAGTATATCTATCAGGAGTGGCCGTTGCTTCATATAAAGCAGGGATAAAAGTTTGAATGGCCGATGTGATATCATAAACTTTACAAAACGAACCAACTAAGCCGTTTTTAGTTAATGGATCTTGTTGTCTGGCCAAAAGTTGTTTTTGTTTAGTGTCTTGACCAGGGACGTGTGGCCAAGTTGAAATGTCAGTCCAGTCAGCATACATATTAAGCACACCAACACGGCTACAAAATTGCCCTGGATAAAACTGGAATATGTACTCACTATCAACCGAACATGATGGATAGTACATAAATCTGTTAACTTCAAAAGTAGTTGGATCACAATTCTCAATCCCTAACAAGCTACCTAATTTTCTAGCTATTGGCTCGTATTCATCTGGAGTACAACTTTCATCAAGAGGAATAAGCACCCTAAGTCTAGGTGTATAATTACTGTGTTTTCTAGTTGAATAAACAACAGAGGTACACCCAAGCGAACCTACTCTCTTTAAAATATCGTCCGTCATATTTGGTTGTATGTTATCTAAGTCTAAACAGACAACATCACGACTGATTATGTTCGTTGCTTTTCTACGGCCATCTAAAAGCTTAGCGCCTGTGAAGCCCCCAACATCTTTTAAATTATCTTGATCTGATTTTTTCATCTTGAGAAATTCATCATATTTCTCTTGAGTTCTAACTGGAGATTTTAAAGTTTCTACAAAGTCAAGCCAACTAATATCTGTATTTTGCCAAATAGTTGCTTTTCTGTGATTTGCCTTAGCAATTCCTAATAATCTATTTGCTTGCACTTTTTAACCTCCATTCTAATCTTTCATATAATATTTAGTTTCAAATCCAGCACCTTTTAGCACTAATCCAGGAGCCCAAGGAATAGGCTCGGCCAAAATATTATTTACATCTTCTAGTTTTTCATCATCATAAGCATCTATTACCACTTCATCGTGAATATGCATTACAACGTCATAATTTTTTTCGTATAGTCTTAATAATGTTTCCGCTAGGCAATCTCTTGCTATTGCTTGCACAATATTCTCGACTAGCTTGCCTCCATAAGTTGAGTTAACTTCCCATTTTTTAGTGGTTTGGTTAACCCCGTAATAATGAAGTGCATCTTTTTCAAATTGATTCAGTTTTAGAAAAGGCTTAGGATAATATAGTGAACGCCCACTAGGTAATTTAATTGATATAAAATCAAGCCCATACATCATATCCCATTCACGTTTAATCTCAAGACCTCGTACATATTGAGTTCCGTTGCCATTCATGGCTTGAATTACAGCATCTCCAACGGCATACCACAAGCGGACAATGTTTTTATTAGCTTCTCTCCAACGAACTTTAATATCCGTAAGTTCTTCACTAGTAAGCCCCATTCTATCAGCCCCCATTGCTATTAAAGCTGACTCTCCGCCTTGATATCCTAATGCTAATGTTGCAACTTTACCACGTTGCCTTAAGCTATACTCAGGATTACCTTTTGAGATTTTATCAATTGGTACATTAAACATCTGACTTGCTGTTGCTTCGTAGATTTTACCATGCGTTGCGAATACTTCGTTGACCCACTCTTCACCAGCTAACCAAGCAATTACACGTGCTTCAATAGCACTAAAATCACTTATTATAAACTTATCTTTACTAGCAATAAATGCTGTTCTTACTAATTGGCTTAGAGTGTCAGGCACATTACCATAAAGAAGTTTTAAGGCCTCGTAATTACCATCTTTTGCAAAATTTCTAGCTGTGTCTAGCGTATCAATGTAGTTTCTAGGTAAGTTTTGAACTTGCACAAGTCGACCTGCCCAACGACCAGTCCTGTTAGCTCCGTAAAACTGTAACAACCCTCGAACTCTGTTATCCTTACACATCGCATTTTCCATAGCTGAATATTTACTTACACTAGTTTTTCCTAACTGCTGCCTTATCTCTAATACTCTTTTAACTTTTAACGGTAAATTATCTCTCGATAATAAATCAGAAATAACATCTTTTGTTAATCCGTCAAGTTCTTCTCTTAATTGACTTTCAACCCAGGTTTTAAGTTGACTAACGCTATTAGGATTTTCAAGTTCAGTAATTTTAAAAGCTTCTTCTGTTAAATTATTAGTACTTTCAAAGTCAATAGAAAGCACACCGTTTACTAATGCTCTATCCACCATTACTCCGTTAGCATTCATTAAAATATCCATTTCCCAAAGTTTTTGTTCCTTTGATGGAACTTCAAAAGCTTTTATATATTGATATATTTCATATTCTGCTTCTACGTCCTGCATATTATATTCACAGTATAGTTTCCACTTCTCTAAATCATGATGCGGATCATTCCAAGTCCTACCACCGTTAGTCTTAGTAGGTTTACAAGGAACAGAGAAATATTGAATTAATCTACTTCCAGTTGTCAGCTTTTTCTTATCTTCTGCAATACCTATTGCCTTACCAGTCATTCCTAATCCAGCAGGCAATCCTAAATAAGTAGCGTGCATCATAGTACACCTCCACTGAGATATATTAGTCTCAAATCCAGCCCTATTTAAGCAGTACCACTCAAAAGCAGCATTATATGCATGCTTAATACAATCTGGATTATTTAATAGAGCAACGATATCATCAGGAATTTTCTCACCTTGTTTTATATCTACCAATTTAACTTCCGAATCATTAAGTTTGTAAGAGAATAGCAAAATTTCAAAGTCTTCAGATTGAGCATATTTGTAAGCCCCACATTTAGATATATTCTCACTGCTTCGAGTTTCAATATCGATACTTAAATGTTGCATATAGTCCTCCTAAACATTTAGGGGGGCTAACCCCCCTTAGTAATTTATTAATATTAAAGTGGAAGTCCAGTTAACGGATCTACACCAAATGAACCTTGTTGAGTTGGTTGTTGGTATTGAGGTGTAGTTTGTTGATACTGCTGTACAGGTTGTGCTTGTTGCGGATTAGGGAAAGGATTAGGATTTGATGCACCACCTAACGATGTGAATAATTTATCTGCAGATACTGGAGCACCACCTAAAACTTCACCATCTCTAACTTTTTGAATATGTGTTAGTCCAAATCCTACACCTTTTTTCCCTGTGTGCATATATGGAAATACATTAATAGCTACGTTCGCATAAACTCCAGAATAAATTTCAGATTGATTTAAGATAGGTTGAACATTTTGATCTACAATTTGAGGTTGTCTATCAGCATTTGCACTGGCTGTAAATACCCAACAACCTTTACATTCATCTCCGAAAGGTGTTCCATCTTGCTTCACACCATCACCATCATGAATAGGATTAGCAACTACAGGAGGCATTACTCCGTTCCATTTCTCATTTAATCCCTTTTGAGCTGCAGCTTGAATTGCTGCATCTAATCTTTGTTTACTATTTAAATCACTTTTCGGTAATAAAATTGTAGTGCTATATTTTGGTGGTAAATCTGGATTATTTGAGTATGGTTTAAATACATTTACATAACTTAATCTCACGTTTTGTACTACTGCTGTTGTTTCGTTTGTCATAATTTTAAAATCTCCTTAATTTCTGTTTTAATTTATTGGTTTAAAAATACTAGTTGCTTTTACTGTATTTGTTATTGAAGGTCGTTTGTCATTTTCAAACACTAAAGTAGGTTTCCCTTCGCTGATTACTACCATATCACCTACCAAATTGTTAAATTGTTCTTTTCCAAGGGCTTTTTCTAGTTTAGCCAAAGTCAACGGTACTTTATCAAAGATTATTGCTTCATCAATACCGCCATCAATTAGCTTCTTAAGTGCCTCATCTTGATTAGTCCAAGAGCGTGAGGTTCTTCCAGCTACTGCTTTTAGTCCCTTTACATCTTCACCAGTTAAGCATAGATTCAAGGCATAGGCTTTTAAATCATTAACCCACTTCGCTATGTCCTCACCTCTTGAGATATATTCGAATAATTTATCTCTAGGAATTTCATTAGGATTTAAGTGTATTTCTGATTCAAGAGATAAATTATTCTCCGCCCTGGCCGAACAAATATCACGGGCTTTACAGAATTTACAAGCCTTAGCTGATGGAACTAATTCACCATCACCACTTAGAGCCTTACTTGATTGAACGTTGAAGTAATCTCCCCATAATAACAATTCTGTTAGATCAACTTCCCAACTAGAATAATTATTTAATCGTGGCTGTACAATATTCATTTCAATTCTTTTGATATCGTAGATTAAACTAAAAGCGTTGTAAGCACCAAGTGCATATAATATTAATTGTTCATTTTTCTCAGCTGATACAGGAACACCTTTTCCATATTTCAAGTCGATTATAGAAAGCGTAGATCCGTGAATTAAAATACAGTCACACGTCCCAAATCCACCAGGAACCCAGCTAGAAAAATCTACTCTTTTTTCAATCTCTATATATGGCTTAGATGGAAAGCTTAAAGCTTTTTCTTTTATAAAATCAACATAATTGTCTGTGAACCCATCCATTTCAGCTTGATATAATTCATCTTCTTTTATCTTTTTAACTGATGCATTAAGTTTTCTTTTACCAAAGCCTTTTGAATCTAAATAATGCTTTAATTTAAGTTCGCTTAATTCATGAGCCAATGTTCCTTCCTTTGCATATACAGACTCAGTATCTGGAATACCTTCCTCCATTTGCACGCTACCAGGACAGGTGGCCCACCTACTGGCACCACTAGCACTAAGCTTTGCATGAGCCCTTTCTTTGTGATTAATTTCAGTCATTAGATAGCCGCTCCTAATTCTCTTAATCTCAGTGCAAAAGCTCCGTATTGTTCAGCAGGTAATGTTGTAAGCGCTAATGAGTTAAACTCCTGTAATAAGCCTTGTAAAAGTTGAATTTTACCTGCTTGAACTAAAGTACTTGATGCACGTTGTAAGTCTTCTAAAGTATAAGTTTTCTCTGCAACAGGTACTGCGGTTTGTACTGGTTGAGTTTGCACAGGCTGTTGAACTGGTTGTACTGGTACTGTTTGCTGAACAGTTTGTGTTGGTGCAGTTTGTACTTGCACTGATTGAACAGGTTGAGTTTGTACTGGCACTGATTGAACAGGTTGTTGAGTTGGTAACTGAGTTTGTTGCACAGGAGAATCTTTAATTGGCTCCACATTAACCGCCACATTCTCAACATTATTTCCATATTTAGCTATAATTTCATCTAATAAAAGGATACCCTCCTTATTTGTGATTAACACATTTGCATTTACTATTAATTTCATTTTTTAATCTCCTATTTTAAATCTTTTAATAATCTTCTACCTTCTTGGATATACTGAATTTTTATATTATGATCTGTACATTCTTGAATATTTTCTATAACAACATCAACTAATTTCTTTAAATATCCTCTTCTTGAAAACTCCTCTGATGAATGGTTATAATCTTTTAAAAACGCTATGCTTTCCAAAGCGGTATATTTACCATCTTCAATTAAAATTTCACCATTATTTTTTAGTTTACTTATAGGCATTCTCATTTTTGAGTAAGGAAAACCTAAATCATTAACTAAATCATATTTACTGCATCCAGGATTAGTATATATGTAATTTCTAATCGCTTGAGTTAAATTAACTCCAGTATTCTTCCTCATTCTTAAAATCCTCCAATATGTAAACTTTGTTATCTAAAATATCTCGAGCCTCTCTTAATCTTCTTCGTTCTAAGGAATCGAAATTGTTGCAATCAAGAATATCAGATATTTTATTACTTGTGAATCTTAATTCCTCTATTTGTTCTGAGTATTTTTTATTCTCCATTTTTTTCATCTCCTAATCTCCTTTGTATTTCTTTTACCATACCTTCTAGTACTTTAGCACCATCTACCATGACACAGCTTATATTTCTACCTTTTAAAAACTCTTTCTCTTGTTCGTTTAATAAATCATTTAACTTATCAAATACTGCTATTTCTTCAGAACGCTTTTCACTAGCTTTTAAACCGTCCAAATCATTCAACCAAAATTCACAGTATCTGATTATCTTCTTGATATCGTCTTGCGGTTCGTCATGTTTCTTATTTGCTCTAATTCCATATTTCAAAATGTTAGCTTGACACACACTGCCAAAGTCCTTAACTACATCTTGAATTAAATCTATTGTTTCAATTCCACCTGCTTTATAGTGGTTCGGATTAATAATATCTTTTGTCACTTGCAATTTCCTCCTAAATGTGTTATTTTTAAGTTGTAAATTTTTGTAAGTAGTCGTTGTTTTAAACGACTATTTTTTTATGGGGTAAACTTCCTTAATAGGTTTGACTTCTTCAAATAATTCACCAGGTGTAATCTTGAAATAATTACACAATATATCAATAGTATTCATTTGAATAGCTTTAATTCTATCGAATTTTATGCTATTTAATGTCGGTCTACTCAATCCAGTATCTTTTGATACTTGCGTTATTTTTAAGCTTCTTTCCGCCATTAATTCCCATAGTTTGATTCTGTATTGTTTCAAATCATATAACCTCCTTTGAATTTAAATTTATTATGTACTCTTCTAAGAATTCCTAATATATCCGCTTCAGGCAGCTTAATAAGTTTTTGATATATTTCTTCAACATCGTTTTTACCATCACCATATAGCAATTTATCAACACTAGTATTTCCCATGATAGCTATTTTAAATAAAACTGGTTCTGGAGGAAGTCTAAACCCTTTCTCCCAGTCAGACACACTACTTTTACCAGCTCCAATCTTTTTAGCGAAATCGATTAACGTTAAGTTTCTACGCTTCCTAATAGATAAAATGCGTCTCCCAACTTGTTTTTTGTTAATATTTTCATCTTGGTTTCTTTTCAAATTAAATCACCTCCTTTATTTGTTACCGCTGCTGCCATATCCACCAGTTCTTTCTTGTGACAGAATTTCAATATTGTCTATAGGTAAAAACTTCATGAATATTCCTTGGCCTATTCTTGTGTGTTTTTCAATAATTACTTCTTTATCAGTAATGTTGTCGTACAGAAAAGTGATGTGTCCTTCGTTACTTTTATTGTTGTAAAATCCTTTATCAATAACAGCAACACTATTACTCATTCTCAGTCCATATTTCTTTGCCATACTAGATCTAGCAAATAACAGTAGCACTTCACCATCATTCATATAAGCTTTAACTCCAGTAGGAATTAAATTGTTAATAGTTCCTGGTCTTAATATTATTCTTTCTGCAGTGTAGAAATCAGCACCACCATCACCAACATTTGCAATTACTGGTAATTTTCCATCATACCCTTTTACAAGTTCAAATCCTCTCATATCCTATACTCCTTTCTTCTCTATATAAACTAAAATACTTTCATTTCCTAAACAATCTAAAAAATCGTTAAGATCCTCACAATCATTCTCTTCATATAATCCGTATAAAGTTACTGCCAGTGCCTCACTTGAAATTTTTATGTGTTCTTGAATATTATTTTCAGCATTCAAACGTTCACCTTTAATAATCAACATATCCTATACTCCTTTCAATTCATTTAAATCTATATCTAATACTTTAGCTATTTTAACGATATGTTCTAGTTTTATATTTTTCACACTACTGTATCTGATTCTACCTACAGTGCTATGTGGTATGCCAGTTAATTTAGATATCCGTTCACAAGACATACTAGTTTCCTCTTGTCTTGTTTTCAACAAATATTTAAATGCCGCAATAGCTTCACTACTATTTTCTTTGCTAATCTTCAACATCTTCTTCACCATCTGGGAAAGCGTAAGCTCCTCTTTCATCTAATCCGTAAAACGGAATAAATATTGAGCCCATAAGCCCTGCTAAAATCCTTTCCCACTCAATGTTGCTAAATATTAGCATACATGCTGCAACAACCACGCACGTCCAATAATATGTATTGAATTTTCTTTTTCTTAGTTTATCCATTTTAACCAACTCCTATATTTTTAAATTCTTGTACTGTTTTCTTAGTGAAAGGTAACACATACTTCTCTAGTCTTTTATCTTTGAAATAATCATAGTTAGAAGCAAAGTGTAACCAGGCATAAACATTGAATTGTTCTTGACCTACTTTTAAATAACATCCCGATGGGTAGAATTTTTCGTCAATTTTTTCTTTGAATTTATTTCTATACTTATCATAAGTTGTAGATTTTATGTTAAAACAATTCATTATTTCATCTTTAGAGATGTACGGAAAAGAAAGATCAAGTTTTTTTAATTCCACTAAATTTAATTGAATTTCTGACATTAATTTCACCTCCTTATAAGTTTATATCAAATTTAATTTGATATAATAATCAAAATTTAAAACCTAATGTTATCAAGAGGAATCCCAAAAATTAGGCTTAATTCCTTGGCTTGTTTAACAGAAGGTGTTTGTCTGTACTTTTCCCAATTTACTATAGTTTGCTTAGTAACACCTAGTTTTTTAGCAACATCTTGCTGTGTTAACTGTGCGTTTTCTCTAGCAGCACTAATTGAGATTTCTAATTTAGTCACTGTATCACCACCATATTTTTTATATTCTGAGATTTTTTTTTCTCAACCTCACGATTTTATTATATATCAAATTAAATTTGATGTCAATACATTAATCAAAAAAAATTTTACTTTTTGTATTGAAATTCAAAATAAATTTGATATAATATAAGAAAGGAGTTGAATAACATGAGCAACAATCAAAAAGAAAAAATTATTTTTTCTAACAACTTAAAAAGATTAGTAGCTAATAGTAACTTACCTCAACGAGAAATAGCTAAACGAATTAAGGTATCTCCACAAACATTTAACACTTGGATGCAAGGGATAGCAATTCCTAGAATGTCTAAAATTCAATTATTAGCTGATTTCTTCGCTATAGAAAAATCCGATTTGATTGAAGAAAAAAGTAATATAGTTTCTGAAAATCAAGACATTTCAACGATGGTAGATGATTTAATGAATAATCTCAACAGTAAACAAACCCTAATGTTTAAGGGCGAACCAATGGACGAAACAACAAAGGAGTTAGTGCGTGCTTCTATCGAGCAAGCGGCCCGAATTGCTATGGCACGACACAAAGAATCTAAAATTGACGATTAAAGAGATTTATACTTCTCTTACAAATAAATACGGAACAAACGATCCATTGAGAATAATTAAAGAATTAGGAATAATTGTACAATTTGCCGACCTTGGAGAAAACAAAGGTCTATATCATACGTTGGAAATAGAAGATAACATTTACCACTGCATACACATTAATAACAATTTATCTTCAAATGAACAAAGGTACACGTTAGCACATGAATTAGGACATTATATTCTACATCAAGGCTCTAATTTGCATTTCTTAAGACGTGTAACAAGCACACCTCTATCAAGACAAGAAATAGAAGCGGATTTATTCGCTAGTTATTTCATGGTATCAGATGAAGAGATAAAAGAAATAAATAATCTCACATATATTTCTGAGGCTTATAAACTAGATTATAGAATATGTGAGAAAAGGTTAGAATATATAATTTAAGGAGAGATGCATTATGTTTTTTAAAAAGAATCCAGAAAAAGAACGTTTAAAACAAGAACGTAAACAAAAAGAATTAGAGTTAAAAGAACAAAAGAAAAAAGAAAAGGAAGAGCTAAAAGTTAAATCAAAAGAAAAATCAGAAGAAAACAAAATTAGAAGAACAGAATTTAAGAAAACGTTAACCTTAAGAGGTCTGATAATAGATGAAATAACAGAAACATTTAAAATAAATACTGATTATTTCAAAGTTTTTAAATTTAATGAATTAGTAGACTATAAAGTTATTGAAGACGGAGCAAAGGTTACTCAAGGTGGTGTTTCAATAGGACGTGTAGCTGCTGGGGGATTACTTTTAGGTGGTACTGGAATGATAATCGGAGGATTAACTGGTAAGAAAAAACTAGAAGATCAAGTTACTGAGTTAACAATTGAATTTACGGTTACTGGTTTAAATGAAGGTACATACAAAATAAATTTAATTGATAAACCTGTTAAAAAAGATAGTATTACATATAGAGGCACTACTGTTCAAGCAAAAGAAATATTAGAATTTTTCGATAAAATATCAAATGTAGAATAATAAAACATTAAATTAGATTTATAATAAAATATATGTTATAATGATATCAGATAGGGCAATGCCCACCGTGAAGAAGTCTTTTATCATTAGATAAAGGCTTCTTTTTCTTTTTAAACTAGTCGAATTCGACCAGTTTAGACAAATAAAAAAACTCTACACTAACAAGCGACCAAACTAGATAGTGTAGAGATACAACAAGAATTTTAATAAAATAAAACTCTCTTTTATTATAACATGAAGGAGGTGCTTCTGTGAATACTATGGATACAGAAAGTGCAAATATTTTAAAAATACTAGAAATACCAAAAGAAACTAAATATTGGTTAGTTCGTGCTGGACGTGGAGAAGAATATGAAGATTTTAAACAGTCTAGTAGCATAGGGATTCAATACAATCAAATATCACTTGAAAATTTAATTCAATTAGAAAAAATTTCTATTAATGTACCTGAACTTACACCATCAGGACGTAAACGAAAATCAGAAACTATAGAAAAAGAATATAATAAAAAGAAAAAGGATTTATATACTAGTTTAGTTTTAAGAAATATAAGACCCAAACCGTCAAAAAATGGTGCATCTCAAATAGGATCTAGATTACAAAATTTTTATAACAAAATGAATATCGGTGATATTGTTATAGTTCCTTATAGAAGTTCTAGAAAATTTTTAATAGGTATTATTTCAAGTGAAATGTATGAATTAACTGATGATGAATATTTAGAGTTAAAAAACAAAGTTGAATTAAATTCAATAGGGCAAAAAATATCTGTATGTAAGAAAAGAAGAAAAATTACTTGGGTAAATGAAGTTAATAGAGAATGGATAAATCCTAAACTTTTATATACCATTAATATGCACCAGTCGATTATTGATATAACTGATTATGGAAAATATATAGACGGTTTATTATCGCCTGTTTATATTAAAGATAATGTAATATATGGCAAAATATCTGTACGTACAAAAGATAATATAAATTCTGAAGTTTGGGAAACTCTATATAAAACTATTAATAAATTAAAAAATAAAGATGATGTAATTGACATAAAAAGTAATGTAGAAAGTCCTGGTTCACTCTTACTTTCAATGGGTATAGGAGCTATTTTTATAGGAGTATCAGGCTTCATATGTTGTGTTTTATATTTTTCTAAAGAAATAAGTGTTTTAGGTGTAAAGTTTCAAGGTATAAAACGTTCTCTTAATGAAGAGAAAAAAGAAAAATTAGAAAATAAAAATCTAGAAATTAAAAATGAAAAAGATAAAATTGAACTAAAAAAACTACAAAAAGACCAAATTTTAGAAGATAAAAAACGAGAATTAGACTTATTAGAAATTGAAAAGAAAATATCAGATTTAAGAAATCAATCATCTGAACAAGATAGCGTACGAATAGAATCAATTGATTCTGAATTAGAATTGCCATCTATTTATAATGAAATCGAAAATCAATAACAAAAGAAAAAATATTATTACTAATTTCATTATGAGGAGATACTTTAAATACTGTTAAAGTAATTAAAGAAATAAAAACTACCCACTTAAAAGGCAATAAAAAATAAAATAAACTGTATATTATTGATAAAATGAATAAATAACCACTAATAACTTGTAACTTTTTCATTGTTTTATCTCCTTTAATTTTATAGTATTATTATACCAAAAATAATTGATAATTAAAACCAATTAAACAAAAATAAATAAAAAAACTCCCTGCACCCCGCCAAGAGTTAGAGAGTTTTTGTCAATCGTAAGTCCGTTTCGAGTATTATTATATCGTCATATATTAATAGGATTCTCAAAACTACTTAAGATGTGGAGCGAACCTCGCTCATTTAGTTAATTATAACACACATCTTAATAATTTAAAAGAAAGGATGTGTATTTCTATGTGGATAGAAGAACAAAAAAACGGAAAAGTAAAATATTGTGATCGAGTTAAAGATATTTCTGGGAAACTAAGAAAAATAACTGTCACAATGGATAAAAAAAGCAAGAAAAATGAAGATATCGCAAGAGAGATATTGAGAACCAAAGCTCAAGATTTAAAATACGTAGTAGATAACAATATTACATTTTTTGAGGGATTAGATATAATATACGAAAAACATTATAAACATGCCAGAGCAAATACAAGACACAATAATAAATCTATTATAAATTTAATTAAGAAAAAAGGTTATGACATTAAATTGAATTTAATTAATGCAAGATATTTAAAAGATGTAATAGAACAAAGTACAACTTCAGACAAATACTATAATGAGGTGCTAAAAAGAGTAAGAGTATATATTCGTTTGCTATATAAATTTGATTATTTGAAAGATATAAATTTTCTTGATAAAATGGACTTAAAGAAAGTTGAAGCTAAAAAAGATAATAGATACCTAGAACAAGATGAAATAGATATAATTTTAGATGAATTAGATCATAATATTAGATATAGAAATCTTGTAGAATTCCTTATCAACACTGGATTACGAATAAGTGAATGTCTGGCCTTAACATTTGATGATGTTGAGGGAGATATACTTACAATAGATAAAAGTTTAAATAGAAATAGAGAAATAGACTTAACAAAAACTGATACTTCAAATAGAAGAATATCATTAAATAAAAGATGTTTAGAGATAATAGAATCACAACGAACAATCAGTAATAACTTTTCAATTACTCTATCAGATTTTCACAATAAGAATAATATTATATTCTTTAATACTGTTGGCTCGTACTGGATAAAAGAAAATGTAAGTAGATATTTAAGAGAACATACGACTATTAAATTTACATTGCATATGTTAAGACATACTCACGCTAGTTTGTGCATTGATAAAGGAATAGATGTTGAGTTAATTTCAAAAAGATTAGGTCACAAAAATTCAAGAGTAACTAGAGAAATTTATATCCATAAGACAAACAAACAACAAGAATTAGAATTTGAAAGTTTTAGAAATATTCAATTCTAATTGCCCCTAAACTGCCCCTAAAATAAAAATAGCGTTGTTAACTTCCTAGTTTAACAATGCTTTTTGTATGCTGATGAACACCTTGGCATGATGTAAATCGTTTATTTCACGTACTTTTATTAACTGATCACCGTTTTTTGAATCCCTATTACCTTCTTTAATTTTCCCGAAGTTTTGTCTAAAACTAGATACATTTTCCGCTTTAGAGTAACATATTGATGTTTCTGGATTTAATTCTCCTAAGATACTAGCTACTGCTTTTACTGATTGCGATGTTTCTACTAATTGACGTGCTATAAAACCACTCAGCTCTTCATCAGAAAACTCTTCTGTTCTAACTAATCTATTATATTTTTCATCAGTAATTAATTTTTTTTCTTTTAAAAATTTCCAAAATTTTCTATTGCTAGGTGTTTGAATATCAGAACCTAACGGATATCTATCAGACTTAGCTGCATTATATCCTCGTTCTACTAATACCGTATTCGTAAAACTGTCATCTTTTATTTTTGATTGAGGGTAGATGTGATCTATATCATATTCCGGAGTATACAAATTTTCTAGCTCTATTTGCTTACCACTATACATACATCGTCCTAATTGCATATAATATAGATATAGTTTTTTCGCTTTTAGCTTGGACTGTTCTTCAGAGCTTAGTCTATCATTCAGTACATCAAAATTAATTGCACCAATTTCTTTTTCTAGCTCTTTTACATCTTTCTTAACAGCTTTATAAGCAAGTTTTAATTGTTTTTCACGTGAAGATGTTGGTTCTTTCTCCCCTTGGTTAGATCTTGTTGTCTCTACAAAAATTTTTTCAGGTGCACACCCTATAATCTTCTTAAGTTCTTCTACTATTCTAACAGTTTGCCAAATTGAACGTTTGACAGCTGGGGATACATATAAATCATCTAGGATTTCTGGTGTAATTTCTGTTACTTCTTTTTGTAACTCTTTATTGTAATCAGTTATCTGTTGTGCATAATCGAATCTATCTGCTAATAACTCCATGAATAGTATGTTATTTTGGCGCATAGCTCCTATTATATTTAAGCATTCTCCAGTTTCCTCATTATAAAGTTTTTTACTAACTAATTCTGTTAATAGTTTTCTAGAGAATCTTCCCCAGCCTTTAAATTCTAATTTCGAAATCTTATCTATTTCATCTATTGAATAAATATCTCCATAAACAGATTCTATTTTAGCTTTTATTAGTTTTTCTTCTCCATATAACGTAATCCAAAGAATTATATTTTCTACATATTCAGAGTTAAACTTGTTCCCTAAGATTTTCTTGAAATCTCTATAAGATTTAAGATCATTCTTCACAGTAATATCAATACCTGTGATTTCGCCCTTACCATCTATATATCCTTCTGCTTTCAATAAATTTTTAATACTTGTTTTTGTAACTTTCTTACCTTGTTGTTTGAAAAGTTTTTCAATAATAACATTTCTAGCTTCTAGACTTATTCTATTTCCATCATATTTTAATGCATTCAGCTCATTTAATAATGCAAACTCAGAATATAATAATGAATTCTTCGGAAGAACATCTTCACCTTTAAGATATGTACATTTATTAGTCAAATTCGTAATGAATTTCTCTGCACTAGCACTTTCATCAATTACTTTCTCATAATTCCAAGGAGTTACTGGTGTATTCTCATACCCTTTATTTCTTACAGACCAAGCAAATCCATCTTCTTTAGCTTTTTTACTAGAATTTAGTGGACCAACATAGTACGGTATTCTAAATTCTAATAATTGAATTACTTTTTCTCTTACACTATATCCACTCTCATCTTTTTCATCTAAGAAGCTATAGTATTTAGCCGCATTATCTAAAATTTTTACTAATTCTTCTTTGTGAATTTGATACGGTACTACAGAATTATCTTTTGTTCTTTGAAGTGGTAAGAATAGTTCTAATTCTAAATCTCTTAATATTTCATCTTTAGCTGCACTTTCTTCTAGTTTAGCTAGTTCTTTATCTAAGAATTTTTTAAAGTCTTCGTAATTACAACCTTTACCTTCTTCGCTATTACGAATGTAATTTACATAGTTAGTTCCTTTATCTTTATCCTCTTTAAAAATAGCTGAATACAATTCTATTTTTTTCTCCGCGGATAATTTAGAATCACTTTTCACAAGTTTTTTTAATCTCAACAAATCATCTTTATGTTTCTCATAAAGTTTAACTTTTGATTCTGATAATGTTTTTCCTTCTTTTTTAATATCGGAAAGAATAATACTATCATAAATCTTCTTAGCTAAATCTAGTAATTCAATATAGTTTGATAGAACTTGTTCATAATCATGTCGAACTTCTTCATAGATTTTTTCTTTGAAAGAAACTGATTTTACGGATGCATCTAATTCTTTATACTCATCAATAGCAAATATTTTATCTAATGATGTTTTCCCTCCAAAAATAAGTCTAAACACTTCTAATAATTGTTTTTCTTTTGGATATAGTTCTTTAATATCATTCAACTTATCTTTTGAAGTTTTTTTCTCTAATGAAATATCCGCAATTTTATCAACAACTTTTTCTGTTACTTCAAATCCTACATGAAGTATATCAAGTTCTAATAATTCTTTAATTAAATTGTTTAAATTACCAGCTTTAAAACTTTGACCTTGTAGTAAGAAATGTCCTCTATTTTTTAAGATATGATGTATTGCTAAAAATACTTTTCTTATATCAGGATTTTCCTCAGTCATAAGTTTTGTTCTTAAATGATAGATTGTTGGATATTCTTTATAATAATCTTTATCTGTATAATCTTTATCATTAAAAATCGCATACGGTACTTGATGGGTTTTATCCTCATAATGATATTGACTTTCCTTTAACCTTAAGAAAAAATTAGAATCTATTTTGGCTATTTCTTGAGTAAATAATTCTTCTAATAAGTTTAAACGCCATTTTCTTCTAGCTAATCTTCTTCTACTAGAACGATATCCTCGGCGTTCTTCTGCAGTCTTAGCTTCTTCAAATAGTCTAACTCCCCATAATCTTTTTTTATTTTTTCTAATAATTTTATATTCAGTATCAGTGGCAGCCCAACCCACACTTGCTGTTCCAATATCCAAACCAAGATACCATGTTTTATTAGTCATATTTTCTATACCTCCTCAAAATTCAAATAAATATATTATAAAAACATTTTCATCTTTTATTTTATCATATTTATACTAAATATCCAAAAAAAAAATTAATATTATTTTCAAAATTAATTTACATCAAAAAATTAATAATTACTTTGTTATTTTAAGAGATAAATTCATTTTATAAGAATAAAAAACAAAAGAAGCAACTCAAAACTATACTAATTCTAAGTTGCTTCATGATCATAGTTTTATGTTATTATACTAGTTGTAGAATCCTGATACATCATCACTTAAGTCAATTAAGATATTTTTCATTTGTGAATAATGTTCTAGTATTACTTTGTGAGTTTCACGTCCAATTCCTGATTTTTTGTATCCTCCAAATGGCGCATGTTCTGGGATTTGGTTATAAGTATTAACCCACATTCTTCCTGTTTCTACTTTACGTGCGATGTTTAATGCACGTGTAATATTTGTAGAGAATACTGCTCCTGCAAGTCCGTATTCACTATCATTAGCTTGAGCGATTACTTCTTCATCAGTTTTGAATTTAATAATTACTGAAACTGGTCCGAATACTTCTTCTTGAGAGATACGGCAACCGTTGTTTACTCCAGCGATTAATGTTGGTTTAACGAATGCCCCTTTATCACATCCATTTTCTGTATAACGCTCACCACCAACGATTACTTCTCCACCTTCTTTTTTAGCTATTTCGATATAATTAACAATTTTTTCTGCTTGTTTTTCATCTATTTGGCTACCCATTTGTGTATTTGGATCTAGTGGATCACCGATTTTAATTTTTGCAAATTTTTCTTTTACTTTTGCTACAAAATCATCGTAGATTCCTTCTTGTACGAAAATTCTTGAACCTGCACAACATACTTGACCTTGATTGAATAAAATACCTAATTGTACCCCATCAAGTGCTTTTTCAATATTAGCATCATCTAAGATAATGTTAGCAGATTTACCTCCTAATTCTAATGTAGCTGGAATTAGTTTTTCTGCAGCTGCTACAGCAATTTTCTTACCAATTTCTGTAGATCCTGTGAATGCAAGTTTATTTAATCCTTGATGATTTTTTAGGAATTCCCCTGATTTACTTCCTCGTCCTGTGATTACATTTAATACACCTTTCGGTAACACATCTTGAATTAATTCTACGAATGTTAGTAAGCTAAGAGATGTAATACTTGATGGTTTTAGGACAATTGTATTACCTGCAGCTAGTGCTGGTGCTATTTTCCAAGCTGCCATTAAGAATGGAAAGTTCCAAGGAATAATCTGCCCTACTACCCCAATAGGCTCTCTTAGAACTAAACTTAGGAATTTTTCATCTAAAACTGTTGCTTGCCCTTCATCAGCTAAAATACATCCTGCGAAGTATCTAAAATGTCTAGCACTGAATGGAACATCTACGTTTAGTGTTTCACGAATTGGTTTTCCATTATCTAAAGATTCTACGGTAGCTAATAATTCTGTATTAGCATCAATTATATCTGCAATTTTGTTTAGTAAAGCTGCACGTTCAGATACTGTTGTATATTTCCAAGTTTTAAACGCTTCTTGTGCAGCTTCTACTGCTCTATTTACATCTCCTTCTGTTGCATCTGGGAAGTTTGCTAAGTATTCAGAATTAGCTGGATTATATGATTTTAATACTAATTTGTCTTCAGCATCTACCCACTCCCCATTGATAAACATCTTAAAATTTTCTTTTTTTAATTTAGTCATATTCTTTTCTCCTTTGTTTTTTATTGTAATATTATACTACCACCGAAAGAGTACGTTTACAAAGTATCTGTTTATACTTAATTTAACACTGTTTAAATAAAGTATTATTTGGAAACATTGAAACAATAATTAATCATATATATACAAGTTGAAACCGTTATTTTATAAGCTCTTCTTTAAACTTATAGTAAACTCTTTAGAGTTAATATTTTATTATATAAATCAATATTAAGTTTATAATTATTAGTAAAATTTAACATTAAAAGTTTAAAATTTTCGTGTTAAATTATCACTTTATAACTTTCAGTAAAAGTGATAGAATTAATTATAAGGGGGAATAATTATGAATAAGAAAGTTTTTATAATCTTCTTTATTATCTTCCTAAGTATCTTTATGATTATTATTTCAATTATAAATACTCATGGAGATGACTATAAGGAAGCAAATATTAATGGTATATTAATTAAAGGTGATAAAACTAAATATAAGGTTAAATTCCTTAAAAAAATTGATGGCGATACAATTCTAGTTCAATTTAACCATAAAGAATTAAAAGTGAGATATTTACTTATCGATACTCCTGAAACAGTTAAACCAGGAGTCGAAGTTCAAAAATATGGACCTGAAGCTAGTGATTTAAACGGAAAACTTCTGTCTAACGCTGAAAATGTTGAAATTGAATTTGATGTTTATCAAAAAGAGGATAAGTATCATAGAGCTCTATGTTATGTTTATGCTGATGGCAAAAATGTTCAAGAAGAATTACTAGTGTCTGGTTTGGCTGAAGTAAAATACGTAAAACCACCCGATACTAGGTACTTAGAAAAATATAAAAAGGCACAAAATAAAGCAAAAAGTAACAAGCGTAACCTATGGTCTGGTGTATAAATTAAATAATTACAAAAAAGCAACTCAACAATTAAGATCTGGTAATAGCCCCCAAAATTTGTCCAAATTTTGGAGGGCTATTACCTCTCTTAGAAATCTCTTTTGCTGAGTTACTTCTGTTTTATTATTTTAACTTACTGTTTTTGTATGAGAACGTAAAGTAAATTATCATACCTACGATTACCCAAACAATGAAGATAATCCATGTTGTTAATTTAACACTGTATAATAGTGCTCCGAATAAAACGATAGAGATAATTGGTAATATCGGCATACCTGGTACTCTAAATCCACGTTTTAAATCTGGGAATTTTTTGTAGAATACTATAGTAGTATAACTTACTAACGCAAATGCTATAATTGAAGCTACGTTTGCTAAGTCTGCTAGGTTACCTAATGGTAAGAAACCAGCTAGAACGGCTGTTAAAACTCCTAATCCCCAAGTTACAGTACTTGGTACTTTATTTGCATTAACTTTTGTTAAACCTTTTGGTAATAATCCATCACGAGCAATTGTATAAGTAATACGAATACCTGCATACATGAATGATAAAATACCAGCCATAAGTCCGATTACCGCACCAAGAGATACGATACCAGCAACTTTATTTTGCCCAACTTCTTCTAATACGAATGCTAACGCATCCCCAGTTCCAAGTCTATTGTATTCCACAACTCCTGTTAATACTAAACATACTAGAATATAGAAAGCTGTACAAACGATCATTGTGATAATAATTGCTTTCGGTAATGCTTTTTCAGGGTTAATTGTTTCTTCTGCTGAAGTTGAAATAGCATCAAACCCTAAATAAGCAAAGAATACTGTAGTAGCAGCTAACATTACTCCAGAAAATCCTGTTGGAGCAAAATTATTTGTCCAGTGAGTTGGTTCAACGTAAAATGCACCAACAACAATGAATAAAATTACAATACCTACTTTTGCAGCTACCATAAGGTTATTTACCATTTTACTACTTGAAGTTCCTTTTGATAGAATAAAAGTAATTAACAGTACGATAATAATCGCTGGGATATTTCCATATCCACCTGCTGAAGGTAATGTATAAATTTCTTTTGGAAGATCTACACCTAGCCCTGCTAATAGTCGAGAGAAGTAACTAGACCACCCATTGGCTACTGTTGCGGCTGTAAGAACATATCCTCCTATTAAAACCCATCCGATCGCATACGCTACAATTTCACCAACAGATACATATAAGTAAGTATATGTACTACCACTTGATGGAATTGTCGATGCTAGTTCTGCATAACATAGCGCTGCTAAACAACATGCTAATCCTGCAATTAAAAATGAAAATACTACTGCAGGTCCAGCTTCTGCTGATGCTTTACCTGTTAATACTAAAATACCTGAACCAATAATCGCCCCAATTCCGAATAGAACTAAATCCATAGTTTTCATCGTGGGATTCAACGTTTTATTTCTTGATTCAGCTAAAATTGAATCAATTGATTTTTTTCTAAAAACGCTCATAATTTCCTCCTAATTTAAAGTAAATATTCTCCCCTATTAATAATATTTATTAATTATATCACAGTTATAGATTATTCGCTACTAATTGATTTACTTATGTAAGTAAAGAAAAAATCAAATAATAAATAACCTAATAAAATAATATATTTTTTCTTATATTAAATTTTCCTACCATCTAATAAAAGGAAGTGGATAACATATTATAAATATACATACCACTTCCTCTACAATATAACTATTCTATATTTTATTTTTAAATATTATATTACAAAGCTTGCTCTACTGGAGTATATTCATATCCTAAATCATCTGCAACTGCTTTGAATGTTACTTTTCCGTTAGCTACGTTAACACCTGGTACTAATTCAGGGAATTTAGCCACTGCTTCTTTAACTCCTAATTTAGCTATTAGTTTTACATATTTAGCTGTAGCATTACATAATGCATATGTTGCCGTTTCAGCTACTGCACCTGGAATATTAGCAACTGAATAGTGCAATACACCTTCTTCTACAAATATTGGTTTATCATGACTTGTAGGACGACCTTCTGTAAACTCTGTTGTTCCACCTTGGTCAATAGCAACGTCTACGATAACACCACCATCTGGCATATCTTTAATCATTTCTTTAGTAACAAGTTTTGGTGCTTTAGCTCCTGGAATTAATACTGTACTTACTACTAAGTCAGCAGTTTTAATTGCATTTGCAATATTTAATTTATTAGAGTAAACTGTTTCTACTTTACCACCGAAAATATGTGATAATTCAGTTAAACGATCTAAGTTAACATCTAACATTGTAACACGAGCTCCTAATCCTGAAGCTGCTGTAGCTGCTGCAGTTCCTGCTACCCCTGCACCAATAACTACAACATGCCCTGGTTGAACCCCTGGTACACCTTGTAATAATTTACCTTTACCTCCCTGTACTTTTGATAAGAATCTTGTTCCCTCTTGGACAGCCATTCTTCCTGCAATTTCACTCATAGGTCTTAATAAAGGTAATGTACGACCTACTTTTACTGTTTCAAAAGCAATACCTATAGTGCCTGATTCCACCATTGCTTTAGTTAATTCTGGATCTGCTGCTAAATGTAAGTATGTATAAATAATTAAACCTTTTCTAAAATATTTATATTCTGATGGGATTGGTTCTTTAACTTTATAAATCAAATCAGATTTATTCCATACATCTTCTGCTTTATCTAATAAAACAGCACCCACTTTTTCATACTCAGCATCTGAAATACCTGAAGCTAAACCTGCTCCTTTTTCTACATACACAGTGTGTCCATCTAGCACTAATTCATGTACTACTCCCGGAATTGCAGACACTCTACTTTCATTATTTTTAATTTCTGTTGGTACTCCGATAATCATTTCCCTTACCTCCTTATTTTTTCTCTGTACTTGTATTATAGCATAGATGCCCACAAAATGAAAGCGTTTTTTTATGAAAGTAATAGTGAAAATATTTTCTCTATTTAAATATAGGAAATAAAGAAAGAAACCCTATTAAATGAGTATTATTAATTTTAAATTAATACTATTTTTATGAAAATAAGTATCAATTATTTTAAGAAAAGAAATTTGAAAAACAGCTGTTGTATTTTTACAACAAAACTGTTTCATAACTATACTTCAATTATTTTTAGCGTTCTATTTTAAGATATCTACAAAATTATTTACAAAATTATTCGCTAATAGTATATAATTTTATTAAAAGATAAAAATTTTATACAAAATTAATTTATTTAATTTATTTTCTAAATTTATACTATTTTAATGAAAATTATAGATAATCGATAATACAATATTTTTTGATGTAATATAACTAAACTATTATGTTTTTGTTGATAATTTGAAATTAAAAAATACAATTTCAGTTCTTCCTGCTACTAATTTTCTTCAATTTATGATGAAATAATCCAAGTGACAAGAGGTACTCTCTTGATTCTAATATTTTAAAATTATTTTATAGCTAAAAACAAACTAGTTTTGACTTTTTATTTTGCACATAAATAAAAACAAGCCCCTTAAACGCTAGTTTAAAGGGCTTTGTCTTATTAACGGCTGTAGTACTCAACGATAAGTTGTTCGTTGATTTCTGGGTGTAATTCACTTCTTTCTGGAAGTCTTACTAATGATCCTTCTAATTTATCAGCATCAAAAGTTAAGTATTCAGGTACGAAGTTAGTGATTTCAACAGCTTCTTTAATGATATCAAGGTTTCTAGATTTTTCTCTTACTGAAACTACTTGACCTGGTTTAACAGCGTAAGAAGCGATATCTACTTTTTTACCATCTACAAGAACGTGACCGTGGTTAACTAATTGTCTAGCTTGACGGTTAGTTCTAGCTAATCCTAAGCTGTATACTACAGAATCTAAACGTGTAGCAAGTAATGCCATAAAGTTAGCACCGTGAAGACCTTGTAATTTACCAGCTTTATCGAATAATTTACGGAATTGTTTTTCGTTCATTCC
This sequence comes from Gemella haemolysans, assembly GCF_901873445.1. Lineage (GTDB taxonomy): Bacteria > Bacillota > Bacilli > Staphylococcales > Gemellaceae > Gemella > Gemella haemolysans_C. The sequence continues at coordinate 32,426 of NZ_CABFLN010000030.1, read as the reverse complement.
GTGTAGGTAACGAAGTTTTTGTTTTTCTTGTAATTGTAAACCATACTCAGATAGTTTTTTTCTTAAGTTAGGACCGTGTTGTCCTGGTGCGTAAGGGCGTTTAGCTAACTCCTTACCAGTACCGCTTAGTGAAATTCCTAAACGACGAGATTTTTTCCAAGTTGAACCTGTAAAACGAGCCATTATGTGCTCCTCCTTATATCTTTTTGTTTTTATTTTTGTGAAAACAAAAAGCACGATTATCGTTGTTGTATATGTTATAAAACTGGAACTTCGCCTAGCAGCATAGGCTACGAGTTGCCACATTAAATAATGTATAACATAGAGGCAATAACAATTAATCCACTGCTATTATTTTACACAAAGACTAGTTTACCATTATTTTACTTAATAGTCAACTATTTTGATGTTATAATCTTCATTTTTATTAATTTTATATTCGCAACTTTATAAATTATTTGTTACACAAACTAAGAAACTTCTTAAAAGTATCAACTTCAAAGTCCACTTCAGGATGCCATTGTACTCCTATTAAATTTCCTTTTTCTATAGCTTCTATTGTACCGTCTTCTGAAACTGCTGTAACTTTAAAGCCTTCTGCAACTTTATTTATCGCTTGATGATGAATTGAATTTACTTCTGCTTTATTTCCATATAAACTATGAACAAATGAATTTTCTTCTATATCAATAGTATGACGAACTAATTTTTCTTTACTAGTATGCTCATCTATATGTTGTTTTAATGAACCACCATGATAAATATTTAAACTTTGTAATCCACTACAAATCCCTAAAATAGGTTTATTATTTTTCTCGAAAAGTTCTATAAGTTTAAAGTCTAATTCATCCTCATAAGAATCTTCAGGATACTCTAATCCTTCTAAAGGTTCTTCTCCATAAAATCTAGGATTAATATCCCGATCTCTTCCAGCAATTATAAGGCCACTACACATGGCTACAATTTCCTCAATTCCGTTTTGTGAACAAACCGGGAATAATATAAATCCAGCTTCTTCTGCTACTTCTGAAAAATAACCATTAATGTATAGACGTCTCTTCGTTATACCAGCATCTGATTGATAATCGACACTTCGTGTTGAAATTGCAATTATTTTCATATGCAATGACCTCCTTTTTAAATTTATGTTTCTTATTATATAAATATTCGATAAAATTGTCAAGATTCGCTTACCTAAGTCTTTTTCTAAAAACTTTAATATTATTAATAAGTTTAAATATTAATTACAATAAAAGTATTTAACTAATTTTATGATACATGTTTTTATATAATTATCTATCATAATATTAATATTTAAATTTCCACTTTAATAATTTGATTATTATACTCTAACTTTTAAATTTACGATTATTTCCTTATATTAAAATCATATTGCTAATATAAGCTTAAACTTTGTTCATACTATTGTAAATATATGGAAAGATAGGTATAATAGTAATGTGTTAATTATGAAGGAGGAATAATTGAATGAATTATTTATTGACTGTAAAGTATCCCAAACAGGAAGTTATAGAAGATGGTAAAGAGTCTGTTACTAATGTTAGAGAAAATCTAGAAGATGTAACAGTAGAAGAATTATTAGAAAAATATCAGGAATTTCAACGTGTAGGATATGATGTCAAAGTTAATTTTGTTGTTTCAGATGTATATGATGAATTCGATGTATTTAAAATGGCTGAAATTTTAGATCTTAATGCAATTGATTATAGTGCTAAACTAAAATTTATCAATCGCTCTAACAAAGGCTCTCACGATTATATTAGTAGTCTAGCTAAACTTTTCGATAGATACACATTTGATTATGATATATCAATAAAACTTAAGATTAATGAGAAATCTGAAATTGACTTTAAAAACGAAGATACATGGTTTGGAGAAACACCAGTATATCAAATCAACCCAAAAATAAATGTTAAAGATGCTAAACTATTTAAAAACTTATATGATGAATTAAATGAAATAGCTCAAGTTATTGCAGAAATTAAACCTAAGAAAATCGAAGAAAAAATATTATTATTATCTTTAGATAATTATCCAGCAGGAACTGAAGTTATTTTCACACTAAAAGATTCTGAAATTTATGAATAAAATGTGTTAAATTAGAAAACTGAGATTACTACTAAATTATAGGTAACTCAGTTTTTTATGTTACTAACTATTTTCTGAGTTAATAACATAATACTAAGAAAAAAGACAACAGAGAAAGTTCTCTGTTGCCTTGACGTACTTTGGTATAAGACCAATATTAACGTTTTGAGAATTGAGGAGCACGTCTCGCACCACGAAGACCGTATTTTTTACGTTCTTTCATACGAGGGTCACGAGTTAGTAATCCTGCTGGTTTTAAGTCTTTACGGTATTCTGGGTTTACTTCTAGTAAAGCACGTGCAATTCCGTGACGGATTGCTTGAGCTTGTCCTGTGTATCCTCCACCGTTAACGTTAACTAAAACGTCATAGTTACCTGTAGTAGATGTAACTTCTAAAGGTTGCATTAAGTCTAATACTAATGATTCTAATGGTAAGTATTCACGCATTTCTCTGTTGTTGATAACAACTTTCCCTGTTCCAGGTACTAATCTTACACGTGCTACTGAGCTTTTACGGCGTCCTGTACCGCGATATTCTACTTGTGCCATTTAATTATTTCCTCCTATATTATCCACGTAATTCGTATTTTTCTGGTTTTTGTGCTGCGTGTGGGTGTTCAGCTCCACGGTAAACGTGAAGTTTCATTCCTTGAGCTCTACCTAAAGTATTTTTTGGTAACATACCTTTGATAGATAGTTCTAAAAGTTCTTCTGGATATTTTTCTACCATTAATCCAGCAGTTCTTTCTTTTAACCCACCTGGGTGCATTGTGTGACGACGGTAAATTTTATCAGTTAATTTTTTACCAGTTAACACAATTTTCTCAGCGTTGATAATGATTACATTATCCCCAGTATCGATGTGTGGTGTATAAGTAGGTTTGTGTTTCCCTCTTAAAATTGAAGCTACCTCTGATGATAAGCGACCTAAAGTTTGTCCTTCAGCATCGATTACATACCATTTTTTTTCTACAGTTGATGGCTTTGCCATATATGTTTGACGCATGTCTTTTTTCCTCCTAGATGTTGTTTTTAATCTGTCATAACGACTAAGTTTTCCGGGGCTTACTCGTGAAGATATATAAACAATATCATAAGTAATAATACCTTATTTACTGATAAATGTCAAGATATTTTCTTTACATTTATTTATATTTCTTCTCTTATTTTTCCCAGCTGGAAAATTAAAATTAAGGGCTAATCTAAAATTAGATATTCTCAATTTATTTCACCCTTAATTTATAAAAATTTAAAACTTTTTATTTAATTGTTTCTAATGCAGCTTTTACTCTAGATGCTACTCTTTCTTTACCTAGTAATTCTAAGCTTGTGTTTAATTCTGGACCGTGCATTGATCCTGTAGAAGCTATACGAATTGGCATGAATAAGTTTTTACCTTTTACTCCAGTATCTTTTTGAATAGCTTTGATTAAAACTTTGATGTTATCAGCAGTAAATTCTTCTACTTCTTCAACTTTTGTTAAGAAATCTTCGAATACTGTTGCTGTTGTTTCTTGTTTTAGAATTTCTAACTCTTCTTCATCAAATTTTACTTCTTCTACGAAGAATTGTTTTGTTAATTCTACGATTTCAGCACCATAACTCATTTGTGGTTGGTATAAAGAAATTAATTTTTCAAACCAAGCTTTATTTGCTTCAACTTCTTCAGAAGTTGCAACACCTTCTTTTACGAAGAATGGTAATGATAAGTCTACGATTCTTTCTAACGGTTGTGCTTTAATATATTGGTTATTAATCCAAGTTAGTTTGTTATTATCGAAGAACGCCGGTGATTTACTTAAACGTTTTTCATCGAAAATTTCAACAAATTCTTCTTTAGTGAAAATTTCTTGTTCACCTTCTGGAGACCATCCTAATAATGTAATGAAGTTAAATAATGCTTCTGGAAGGTATCCTAATTCATCATATTGTTCGATGAATTGAATGATTGTTTCATCACGTTTAGATAATTTTTTCTTGTTTTCATTTACGATTAGGGTCATGTGACCAAATCTTGGTGGTTCAAATCCTAATGCTTCATATACAACAAGTTGTTTTGGTGTATTTGAAACGTGATCATCTCCACGTAGAACGTGAGAAATTTGCATTAAATGATCATCGATTGCCACCGCAAAGTTATATGTAGCTACTCCATCATTTTTAATAATTACGAAATCACCGAAGTCATGTCCTTCAAATGATAATTCACCTTTAACCATATCATCGAATTTATATGTTCTGTCTTGTAGAACACGAATACGGATAGATGGTTTTCTACCTTCTTTTTCAAATGCTTCTTGTTCTTCTTTAGTAAGATGAGCATGTTTTCCACTATAGCGTGGTGGTAATCCATTAGCAATTTGCTCTTCTCTTTCCGCTTCTAATTCTTCAGCAGTCATGTAACATTTGTATGCTTTATCTTCAGCAATAAGTTGATCTGCGTATTTTTGATAGATATCGATTCTTTCTGATTGACGGTAAGGACCGAATTCTTTTTCTTTTCCAATACCTTCATCATAGTCAAGACCTAGCCAATCCATATATTTAAGTTGGCTTCTTTCACCTTCTTCTTTATTACGTTTGAAGTCAGTATCTTCAATTCTTAGTACGAAGTCTCCACCGTAATGTTTTGCAAAAAGGTAATTAAATAATGCTGTTCTTGCATTTCCGATATGTAAATTTCCTGTTGGAGATGGTGCATATCTTACTCTTACTTTTGTCATAGTTATCTCCTTTTTTTTACTATTAAATAAATTTATAATACTAAATCATTATATCACAAACTATATTCATATTTCAATGAAAGTTCAACAATTCACCAAGAAAAGCCTTATCAATTGTTATCTTTATGTTTCAATCACAAAAATTATTTAAATTTATGATATTCAAAAATTCATGAGAAACTAAACTTAATTCTAATTAAATAAGACTTCTTCGTTTTTATATTGTTATTATTTTTTAATACAAAAAAACTAAGCAGTCTTTTAAAACTACTTAGTTTTTCATTTAAATTTAAAGAGCTGGTCCAAAAGCCCTAAATTTTAACAAAGTGTATATGAGAACTCATAGCCGCAGTGGTTTATTGATATCTAAATTCACTTTATAAAAGCTTTTTAGATATCTAATAAACTGTGCGGGGATGACACGACAAAATCTTGTTTCTTAAGAAATCACGATTTTTGAGTCATTCCCTCTTTAATTTCTACTGGTCGTTTAAGATTTTTCACTATTAAATCAACCATTCTTTCAGCACCTACTGGTTTTAAATGCACCTTATCTGGTTCGAATAAAGTAGTATTACCATTTGCTACAGAATACCAATCGATTATAGTTACATTAGAGTATTTTTCTTTTGCTTTTGTTAACTCTGAATTTACAGTTTTTTCCCAAGCTCTTGGTACTTTAACATTAACGAAGTAAATATCAGCTTTATCAAAAATCTTCACTAATTCATCAAGTTGGCTTTCAGTAAATGGTCCATTAGTTCCTAGTTGGAATATTATCGCTGAATTCTCATTGTTATATTGAGCGTAATTTTTAGCTTCATCCACTGCCATATATAATTGTCGACCAATTTTACCATCGATAACAGCTCCTGGATACAACTCTTTAAATTTCTCTCCGATATCAACTGTCAGAGAATCTCCCATAACAACTACAGAACTATATTTCTTGTCTGAATTATTTTTATCATCTTTATTTTCTTTGTTATCTTTATTCTCGTCAGTAGATTTATTTTGATTATTATCACTTTTATTATTTTGATTATTTACAAATTGAGTTTCTTTATTGTTTTCCATTTCTTTTACAAATGCTGTTGAAAGGAATGGAACACCTTTTCCAAATATCCCCATCACAAATAGTAATGATACTACACCTATAATACTAGCGTATACTTTTCTTGTTTTTTTAGGACGTTTTACTATTTTTTTATAAACCAAGTTAACGTAGTTTATAAATCCTAGTTTTCGAATTGGTGTCTCAACAAATACGTAACTTATAATAGCTACAACAAATGTAAGTATAATTCGTAATATTACATATAAAATATTAGGATTACCAATTTCTGACACTGGTGTAGTTAAAACTAAAATTGGAAAATGCCATAAGTATAAACTATAAGAAATTTTACCAATAAATACAATTGGTTTAAATGATAATAGTCTCGACATTATTGTATGTTGTTTCCCACTACTTATAATAATTACTAGACCTAAAATAGCTACAAGTAAGAATCCTCCACGGTATAGCCAGGTATTATACTCTGAAGTATAAATCATAATAGTTATTAAGATAGCAATCGAAATTAATGATACTAAACTATAGCGCATATTTTCTTTAGGTGTTACTTTTGTATTAAGTTTATCCATAGGATATAAAATCGCACCTACTACTCCTACAAGTAATGAAAATGCTCTTGTATCAGTTCCAAAATAAATTCGACTAATATTATTAATATCAAATAGTAATATGTGAGTTAATAATGAAGCGAATATTATTCCAATTACAACATATAAAAAATTCTTATTTAATTTATATGTTCCATCTTTGGCTTTCTTTTTCCCATTAAATATTAAAAATAACAATGGGAAAACCATGTAAAATTGTTCTTCAATAGCTAATGACCATAAATGTTTAAATGGACTTTGCGAACCAAAACTATCAAAGTAATCTAATTTATGGAATATATACCACCAGTTACTTGAATATATGTAACCAAATAAGGCATCAAGATGACTTTTACGTAGTAATACATCATTGAATAGCACCATCACTATCAATCCTACAGTTATCATAAAATAAACTGCTGGTAATAAACGTCTAGCTCTTCTTAAATAAAAATTATATAAATTAAGAGAGCCTGTCTTTTTATATTCTTTAATAATCAATGAACTAATTAAATAACCTGATAAAACAAAGAATAAATCAACACCTAAGAAACCACCTGGTAGGTAATTTACATCGACGTGATAAATAATAACGGCTAATACCGCCAATGCCCTCAAGCTATCTATACTTGGAAGGTATTTTGATTTGTTATTACTCATTTCTACCTCCTTTAATCTTTGAACATTGCTAGTGCGACACGACCTCGTTCTTTGTCTACATCAATAACATACACATCAACGATTTGTCCTACACTAAGAACGTCTAATGGGTTTTTAATATAATTTTTACTGATTTTTGAAATATGAACCATTGCATCTTGCTTAAGACCTATATCTATAAAAGCTCCAAACTGTGTAATATTTCTAACAGTTCCAGCTAATTTCACACCAATTTTCAGGTCATCTATTGTCAGAATATCTGATTTTAACAATGGTTTAGCAAATGATTCACGTTCATCACGTAATGGCTGTTTTAAATCTTTAATTATATCTTCAAGTGTTTCTATTCCCACACCGATTTTTTCTGCAAGTTCTTTCTTATCTACAGCTTCCACAGTAGTTGCAAACTCTTCAGTTCCAACTTCCTTAGTAGATAATTTCAATTCTTTTAATAAGTTTTCTGCCGCCTTATAACTCTCAGGGTGAATACCTGTAGCATCAAAAATATTTTTACTATCTGGTATTCTAAAGAATCCTACACATTGCTCATATGTTTTCTTACCTAATCTTGGTACTTTAGCAATTTCTTTAATAGTTTCTATTTTTCCATTTTCTTGACGATAAGCCACAATATTTTTAGCTATTTGCTTATTAACACCTGAAACATATGATAATAAAGATACTGAGGCTGTATTAACATTTACCCCTACTTTATTTACCGCTGTTTCAACTACGAAAGTTAGTTCTTTTTCTAAAAATTTAGGTGTTATATCATGTTGATATTGTCCAACACCGATTGACTTAGGATCAATTTTTACTAGTTCACTTAGCGGATCTTGAATACGACGTGCAATTGATACTGCACTTCTCTCTTCTACGTTAAAATCAGGAAATTCTTCACGAGCTACTTCACTCGCTGAGTAAACACTTGCTCCCGCTTCATTTACAATAACATAGTCAATTTTTAATCCCGCTTCTTTTAAATTATCTACAACAAATTTTTCAGTTTCACGAGATGCTGTCCCATTACCGATAGCAATCAGATTAATATTATGTTTATTAATAAATTTAATTAAATCTTTTTTAGACTTTTCTTGTTTATCTGCTGATGCTGGTTTATGAGGATAGATTACCATTTTATCTATAAAATTACCATATTCATCAACAATTGCCATCTTACAACCTGTTCTAAACGCTGGGTCTATTCCTAAAACTTTTTTATTTTTTAGTGGACTTTGCATTAATAGTTGTTTTAAGTTTTCTGAGAAAATAACAACAGAGTCTTCCTCAGCTTTTTTCGTTAAGTCACTTCGAATTTCTCTTTCGATAGATGGATAGATTAAACGTTTCATACTATCAGCAATACATTCTAATAGTAATTCATTTATTACTGTTTGACGATTTTTTGTTAATCCTCTAAGAATATAATTATGTAATCTATCTTTATCATTTTCTATACTTACTCGAATTATTCCTTCTTTTTCTGCTCTATTTAAAGCAAGAATTCTATGTGAAGCTATTTTTGATATTTGTTCACCAAATTCATAGTAGTTTTTGTATGTAGAATTTTCGTCTTTCTCTTCTCCACCTTTTTTAAGCACTGAAGTAATTTGACCGAATTTTCTAGTGTTTTCAAGTACATACTCACGATATTTTGCACTATCAGAAATATTTTCTGCAATAATATCTAGTGCATAGTTAATTGCTTCTTCAGTGGTATTAACCTCTTTTTCAGCATTTATATACTTAGTAGCTTCTTTATTCAAATCTTCTAAAGATTTTGGAAGTTTCAGAATATAGTTAGCTAGTTTCTCTAATCCTTTTTCTTTAGCTATCGTTGCTTTTGTACGTTTTTTCTCTTTAAACGGTCGATACAAATCTTCTACCCTTTGTAGTTTTTCTTGAGCTAAAATATCTTTTTTCAACTCATCAGTAAGTAGACCTTTTTCTGAAATTAATCTAATTACTTCTTCTTTTCTTTCTTCAAGAGATTTTAAATAATTAAATTCATCTTGTATTTGTTTTATAGCAACTTCGTCTAATGAATTTGTTAATTCTTTTCTATACCTAGCGATAAAAGCAATTGTATTTCCCTCTTCTAATAGATTTAATACATTTACTATATACTTATCTTGTATCTTTAGCTTAGTTGCCAAATTTTTTGTAATTTTCTCGTACATTCTATAACTCCATCTTATTTTTATAATAAACTCTTGGAACACGTTTATTTATACAACAAAATATTTCATAACTTATTGTATTTTGATATTCTGCAAAAGCATCTACTGAAACTTTTTGTCCGTTATATTCTCCAAAGAATAGTACGTCGTCTCCCACTTTTACATTTTCACTACAACGAACCATAAGTTGATCCATACATACACGTCCAACAATTTCACACTCTTCAGATCCGACTTTAATTTTAAACCCTTGAGTTCTCCTTAGTAAACCATCAGCATATCCTATTGGTACTGTCGCGATATATTCATCTTGTTTAGCTTCATAACTAATACCATACCCAAGCTTTTGTCCTGCCTGAAATTTTTTCACATGTGTTACTTTGCTAACTAAACTAGCTACAGGTTCTAGTTGCACCTTATCTAATTTCTCAATATTTCCACTTGGATAACATCCATACATAGCAATACCAATTCTTTTAAGATTATACTGATCATCTCTATTGCTATACTTAACTGTACCAGCCGAATTTTCTATATGAATGTATTTTGGTTTATGTGTGAAAACTTTAAGACTTCTTTCGAAGTTTTCTGTCTGATAATTATCATAATTATCATCCTCTCCATCAGCATTTGAGTAATGCGAGAAAATTCCTTCAAAATCAGTTTTTTCCGAATCTAATAAGTTGTCAATTTCTTTTAGTTCTTCTAAATCAGAAGTTCCAATTCTTCCCATTCCCGTGTCTAGCTTAACATGTATTTTTAATTTTCCTTCAATTTTTTGCAAGTGTACTAAAGATTCTTCTAACCACTCTTTAGAAGGACAAGTTAAAGAGACATTATTTTCTACTGCATATTTAACATTTTGGGGATTTATAACTCCTAATACAAGGACCATGCTATCTTTAATAACATCTTTAAGTTCTAAAGCTTCTTCTAATGTTGCTGTTGCGAAATGTCTGACTCCATTTTGATATAAATGATCTGCGATTACTTTCGAACCCAATCCATAGGAATCAGCTTTAACAATAGCTAATCCAATTTTTTCATTATTAAGACCATTTAACTTATTATAATTATTAAGCAATGCATCTAAATTTACTCTTAATTGTGTTGGTCTATCATTAATCATTAATCTAATCCCCTTTCTCTAAAACAACAAACGCCACTACTGTTGTATCAGTATGGCTTATAGTCAGATGTGTCCTAAAGTCGCCATATTCTATATATGGTTTCCCATGCTCATCTTTTTTCACCTCAACATCATGAAAAGAAAACTCCTTAGAAATTCCAACTCCAAGTGCTTTAGAGGCTGCTTCTTTTACCGCAAAGCGTCCCGCAAGGAATTCCATTTTTCTTCTTTTATTTGTTATTTTATAAAATTCATTTAATTCATTTTCTGTATATAATTTTTCAAGTCGTTTTTTATCATCAACATATTTTTCGAAGCGATGAATATCGACGATATCACAACCTATTCCGTAAATCATTTTTTACCTCTTCATTATATAGTCTTACAATATTATAACACTAATATGGATATTATGAAAGCTATATTAACTTGTTATTTAGCTTTGTTATTTACTTAACTGTGGGTGAAACAAGAATCGTAATTTTAGAGAAATCTATTTTGGCGAGTCTATCCCACAAAGTTTATGAGATATCTGAAAAGTTTTTATAAAGCGAATTTTGGTATCAATTCGCTAGAATGTTTATGAGTCTTAATATAAACTAATTTAAAATTTAGGATTTTTTGTTCAACTCTAATATAAAAAAATAAACGACTAGTAAATCGTGATTTTATAAAAATCTTGACTACTAGCCGTTTTTTATTAGTCTGACCACATTGGTCAAAATTAATTATTAGTCTCTATTACTACTGTTTAATAAAATAAATATGAATCTCAATAGTTCCATTAAAGCAACCATCGCTGCTGCTACATATGTTAATGCTGCTGCAGTTAGAACTTTACGACAGTGTCTGTGTTCTTGATCATCTACGATATTCAAATCAACTACTTGCTCTAAAGCACGTTTTGAAGCATCGAACTCTACTGGTAGTGTTACTACTTGGAATAGTACTGCAAATAGCATAAATCCTACTCCAACCCAAGCAATAGTATAACCAAATTGTCCGATTAATCCTGTTAATAAGAATCCTACCATAATAAGAATAGTTGATAAGTTTCCTCCAAGATTTGCTAATGGTACTAGTGAGTGTCTCCATCTCATTGGTTTGTAGTCTGCTACTTTATCTTGAATAACGTGACCGATTTCATGTGCAGCAATTGCAACTGATGCAACTGTTGGTTGATCATGTACGATTGGTGATAAAACTACAACGTTATTAGTTGGATCATAGTGGTCTGACAATTCAACCTCACCTCTAACTACTCTAACACCTGTAATTCCATTTGCTTGCATTATTATTTCTGCAACTTCTTTTCCAGTTAATCCTGATTTTGTTCTTACTTTTTTATATCTTTCGTATGTTCTTTTTACTTTGAATTGAGCCCATAAAGGGATTAACATAATTAGTAAAAAGTAAAGTATATAACTTCCTGACATTCCATAATATCCTAATGGCATATAGATTACCTCCTAATTAGTAAATTATATAAGTTGAATTATACCATGTTCTAAGTATATTTTCTAGTATTTTGACTAAATTTTACCATTTAATTTAAATGAAAATAATGTGGATTGTTTTCATGTTTCCTTTCATGAAATTATTAACATAAAAGAGCAGTTCTAAAATCATTTTAGAACCACTCTCTTATTGTTTTATTAAGTTAATATTTTAAAATTTGAATAACTAATCTATTCCACTAGTTTCTTTGTCTTGCTAATAGTTTAATAGGAGTTCCTTCAAAGTTAAATGAATCACGAATTCTATTTTCTAAAAATCTCTCATATGAGAAGTGCATAAGTTCTGGATAATTCACGAAGAACACGAATGTTGGTGGATTAATAGCAACTTGTGATGCATAGAAAATATTAAGTCTCTTACCTTTATCTTGTGGAGTTGGATTCATAGAAACTGCATCAACAACAATTTCATTAAGTGTTGAACTTTGAATACGACGTTGTCTATTTTCATATGATTCTTTAATTAATGGGAAGATGTTAAATACACGTTGTTTTGTTTTTGCAGAAACATAAACGATTTTAGCATAGTCTAGATATGCAAAACTATCACGAATTTTTTCTTCAAATTCTTTCATAGTTTTATCGTCTTTTTCAATCGCATCCCATTTGTTAACAACGATGATTACACCTTTTCCAGATTCGTGAGCATATCCGGCTACTTTCTTATCTTGTTCAATAATACCTTCTTCGGCATTAAGAACAACTAAGACGACATCTGAACGTTCAATAGCTTTAAGAGAACGAAGAACTGAATATTTTTCACAACTTTCATATACTTTACCACGTTTTCTAATACCAGCTGTATCGATTACGACATACTCATCTCCATTATGTTTAAAATCAGTATCTATTGCATCTCGTGTTGTTCCAGCGATATCAGAAGCAATTACACGTTCTTCTCCTAAGATAGTGTTGATTAAACTTGATTTACCTACATTAGGACGTCCAATTAGAGAGAATCTAATTTTCTCATCTTCTTCCTCTTCTTCTAGAACTTTAAAGTTTTTACATACTTCATCTAGTAAGTCACCAATACCTAATCCGTGTGATCCTGAAATTGGGAATGGATCTCCAAATCCTAATGAATAGAAATCATAAATCATATGATTCATATCAAAATTATCAATTTTATTAACTGCTAATACTACTGGTTTATCAGTTTTATATAATAATTTTGCAACTTCCTCATCATCACTTGTAACACCATCACGACCATTTGTTAAGAATATAATTACATCGGCTTCATCGATAGCTAGTTCTGCTTGTGCTCTGATTTGTTTTTGGAATGGAGTATCTTCTAACTCAATTCCTCCTGTATCAATCATGAAGAATGAATAGTTTAACCATTCTGCTTTTGAATAAATTCTATCACGTGTAACACCTGCTACATCTTCTACGATAGAAAGTCTATCACCAATAATCTTATTGAAAATTGTAGATTTACCTACATTAGGTCTACCTATTATCGCAACTGTTGGTTTTGCCATTTTTTTACCTCCATATCTATATTTTATTACTTTATCTTTATACCTAAAAAATAAAAGCAATAGACAAGCTATCTACTGCCTTTATTTCTCTATTTTTTCAAATTAAAGTTCGATGTCTTTAAATTTGTCACCTAAACTAAATGAAGTATCTTCATCTTTTAAGTAAGAAGTATCGTATTCTGCTTCTTCTTTAACTTCTTCTTTAACTGGTTTTTCTAAAAGTTCTTTGATTGATAGAGATAATCTTTCGCTTTCGAAATCAAATTCTAATACTTTTACAGTAACTTTGTCACCTTTTTTAAGAACGTCTTCTACGTTTGTTACTCTATCATGAGAAATTTGAGAAATGTGAACTAATCCTTCAACTTCTGGTAAAACTTCTACGAAAGCACCGAATGCAGTTGTGTTACGAACAACTCCTTCCAATACATCACCAGCTTTGATTGTAGCACGAGCTACTTCCCATTGAGTTGGTAATAATGTTTTTGCTGAAAGTGAAATTTTTTCATTTTCTTTATCTACAGCGATAACAGCAACTTTAACTGTATCCCCAACTGAAAGTACGTCAGAAACTTTTTCTACACGAGCGTGAGAAATTTCTGAGATGTGAAGTAATCCGTCAACTTCACCAATGTTTACAAAAGCACCGAAGTCAGTAATACGACTAACTTTACCTTCAATAACATCACCTTCATTAATGTTACCATAAACTTCTGCTAATTTTTTAGCTTTTTCTTCTTCTAAAATTACACGTCTGTTTAAGATAATTTTATTTTTAGATTTATCCACTTCTTCAATTTTGAATGTGTACTCATTTCCTACAAATTTAGATAGGTCTTTTCTAAATTTAGTGTCGATATATGAACCTGGGATAAACGCACGTAATCCTTCTACGTCTGCTAATAATCCACCTTTAGTTTGTCCTGAAACTGTTGCTTGAATTAATTCACCATTTTCGAATTTTTCAATGATTCCTGTCCAAGATAATTCCATTAATTTTTTATATTCAGCATTTTCTAAAATTTTGTGTGATAAATAAATTACACCAGGTACGTCTTCTGATTTTTTTTCACGGTCAGCTCTGATTCCTGTTACTTGAGCTTCTACTTCATCGCCAACTGATAATACTTCTTCAATATTTTCGAATGGTTTTCTTGTAATTTGATTACGTAAAATTACGCAGTCATATTGAGCTCCTGCTACATCAACGTATACTTTATCGTTATCGATTTTAGATACTGTACCAGTTACTTTGTCTCCTTTTTTCAGCATTTCTGAGCTATTTAATAATTCCTCAAATGAAGTTGTCATTACTTCTAATCCTCCTGTGCTTACAATACATACTATATTAATATTATACATCAAAAATACAGTTATGTCATTTATTTTATGTTAATTTTTTAATTCTTTTTTTATTTCATCGAGTAATTTTGATTCCTCTTTACTCAATTCATAGTTATCTAGTAAATCTGGACGTCTTAGATATGTTCTTCGTAGACTTTCTTTTTTTCTGTAAGTTTCTATATTCTTATGATGTCCACTTGTTAACACATCAGGAACTACCATCCCTTTGTAGTCTTTTGGTCTTGTATATTGTGGATATTCTAAAAGACCAGTTGAAAATGAATCATCTTTATGAGATTCTTCTTTCCCTAATACATCTGGTACAAGTCGAGCAATACTATCAACCATAGTCATCGCAGCAAATTCTCCACCAGTTAAGATAAAATCTCCAATCGAAAGTTCATCGGTTACAAGGTATTCTCTAATTCTTTCATCATAACCTTCATAGTGTCCACATATAAAAATTAAATGTTCCTCTTCTGAAAGTTCTTCGGCTTTTTTCTGACTGAATCGCTCCCCTTGAGGGCATAATAAAATTATACGAGTTTTATCCGTTTTATCCAAACTTTCAACAGCATTAAATATCGGCTCTGGTTTTAAGACCATACCTTGACCTCCACCAAATGGATAATCATCTACCTGATTATGCTTATTACCAGAGAATTTACGATAATCGACTATATTTATGTCTAATAACTTATTATCTTTTGCTTTTCCTAAAATTGAATGATTTAATGAGTCAAACATATCTGGGAATAAAGTCAGTATATCAATTTTCATTAGTCAATTAATCCTTCCATAACTTCGATATCTATTTTTTTATTTTCGATATCTATTTTCTTAACTACGTCCTCAATATATGGAATCAAGATTTCTTTACCTTTTTGACCTTTAATCACCCAAACATCATTAGCCCCCGGTGTTAAAATTTCAATAATTTCACCCAATAATTTTCCATTTTCGTCAAACACTTCACATCCAATAATTTCATGGAAGTAAAACTCATTTTCTTCCAACTCTCCAATATTTTCTGAGTCAATTTTAATTTGCAGATTTTTAAGTTTTTCAGCTTCTTCAATCGAGTCAATTCCAACAAACTTCACTAAAAGGTTGTTTTTATGAGTTCTATAGCTTTCCACAGTCACTTCTTTTACAACTTGATTACCACGTGTTATTAATAATTCAGTGCCTTTTTCAAAGCGTTGCTCTTCAAAATCTGTAGATGAAATTACTTTTACTTCTCCTTTCAATGAGTGCGTATTTACAATTTTTCCTACTTTTAAACGCATTTAATCCTCCTATGTGCTTTTATACTATTTTTTAACTTTCATTCTAATTAAATATGATATATTTTCTATAATGATTATCGAAAGTGATAACCCAATTAATAATGTTGAAATTCTATTCCAATTCCTATATTCTATATTATTTACAAGTAAATGTCCAATTCCACCTGCTCCAACCATACCTAGTATCGTAGAATTTTTAATATTCGATTCAAATCTATACAACACTATAGTAACAAATTCAGGGAAATATCCATTAAATATTATTTTTATATAACTAATGAAACTTCCAAGACCTAGACTCTTCGTCATTAAAAGCACATTAGTATTTATCCCTTCTAGAACCTCATTATACATTTTTGTCATTACACCAACTGTATAAATGTATAATGCGAAAAAGCTACTGATTGCCCCTGGTCCAAATCCTCTAAAGAATATTAAGGCTACTATTATTGGAGGGAATGTTCTTAGTATATTTATAAAAATTTTCATGCTTAACGCCTTATATTTACCAAATAAATTAACCGATGATAAATATGAAGTAAATATTGCCGTTACCGCAGCAAAAATCGTAGCACTAAAAGCTATTTCTATACTTATCATTAACTCGGCGAACATCTTTGGTACATATGCTAGATCAGGATTTATAATTCCATTTCCCAGTACTCTTAACTGTTTTAGTCCTATTAAAAATCTTTCTTGAGTAATAGTAATATATTTAGTGACATACAGAATACTACCAACTAGAACTATAGGCGTAACAACTTTAATAATATTTTTTCTAAAGATGAATTTATCAAAAGTTAATTGTGAAGAGTTACTATAATTCCTAAAAAAGTAACTCACTAAATCGATAAAAAATATTAGAATTACTAGAGTAAGTATAATTATTGAGACTCTATCATATCTCAAATGATTCAGCTCTTGCCACAATCTTTGACCTATTCCACCTGCTCCTACTAATCCTAGAACACTCGCTCCACGAATACTAGACTCTAATGTTAGGAAATAAACCGAAATTACTTGAGGTTTCAAATTAGAAAGAATTGCATTTTTATATATAATAAATTTTGAACTTCCTAGTGATTCCATTGCCTCTAGCTGTTTAATCTCTACTTCTTCTGCATACTCCTTAAGCAATTTAGAAGCTGTAAGGAAATTAATTAAATAAATACTTACAAATCCACTAAACACACCTGTACTAAATAAACTAACAAGAATAGCCGCAATAATTAGAAAAGGTATTATTCTAAAAATAGAAAATACAGCACTAAATAATTTAGGTATTATTTTCAATTTAAAAAGTACATTTGTCAATATCGGTAAAAATAATAACGCTGTAAATAAAGATAATATTGATGAAAACAAAGCAATATTTATAGTTTCAATTATAGGTTGTTTTAGTTCTCCTAAAATAGTAAAATCAATAGGATACATACGACCTAATAAATTTTGTATTCTTTTAAATCCTACTGAAAAAGTCTTAGCATCATATTGCATATTAGCAATCAGAAATATACATATTACAAATATCCCCGCTAATATTTTATTTATATGTTTTTTAATTATAAAGTTCTTCAAATTCATCTTCAGTCACCATAGCAGAATCTTTATAAAATAAAACTTTTCCGTCTTTCAATCCTAAAATTTTTGTACTATATTTTTTTGCAAGATTTACATCATGTAAGTTAATTAAAACAGTAATTCCATTTTTTTCATTCAACTTTTTAAATGTATCCATAATTAATGTAGTATTTTTTTCATCTAAACTACTTACAGGCTCGTCAGCTAACAATATTGTTGGATTTTGAGCGAGAGCTTTAGCTATTGCAACACGCTGTTTTTGCCCTCCAGATAAGTACTTAGATTTTTTAAACGCTTCTTCTTCTAATCCAACCTGTTTTAAATATCCTACACCTTCAATATACTCTTTTTTTGTATATCCAAGTAATAAACCAAGAGCTGACTTATTTACTAAATAAGGAGTTAAGACATTTTCAACTGTATAAAGATTATCAAGAACATTGTAATCTTGGAAGATAAAAGCAATTTTTCTTCTAATAAGTTTCAATTTCTTTTTATTAAAATTTATTATATTCTCACCTGCAATATTAATTTCTCCAGATTTAGGTTTATTCAATAGATTCAAGCAACGCAGTAAAGTTGATTTACCTGCACCACTCTTTCCTACTACAGCTACAAATTCCCCTTTTTCAACGTTGAACGAAATATCATTCAAAATATTTTTTACTCCATAATTAAAAACTAAGTTTTTAACTTCTAACTTTTCACTTTTCACTCAATCACCTCATTATCATATAATGAATTTTAAAATAAACTAATAAATACTTTAGCAAAATTTTATAACTACTATTATATCATTTAAAACGTTTTTTTTCAGTATTTTACATTTAAAATTTATACAATATATTTACCATGAATTTTTATAATAATTGATTATTGTAGCTTATAAAATAATAAACTCGCCTACCTTAAATAGACGAGTTGAATTATTATTTAATAAATGATGTAATTTCTTCTACAGATAAACTAGAATCACATACAACTTTAACTTCACCAGCTTCAGCAACTAATAAACCTGGTACTGTTCTAACTGAATATTTTTCACGTAATGACTCTATTCCTAATGCATCAGAAAAATCTTCAGAGTTAATGAAGAATGCTTCTACGTTATTAGAAACAACTACTTCACTAATTTTTGGCATAAATCTTCTACAGAATGGGCATGATGATCTACCAATAAATAGTACAAATTTTTCTTTTGATTCAATTTTTTCAAATGCAGTTTTTGAATCAGTTACTTTAAAGTTTTCTAAATCTTGTTCGAATGTTTTTTCCATGTTGTTTTATCTCCTTGAGTTTATAGGTTTAATTTTACTCTTATTTTTTAAAAATTTCTATTTTTTTGCTTACAAACTTTAAAATTCAATATTATATAGAAAAAAGAAGTAATGTATTTCTACACTACTCCTTTGCTAAATTCAAAAAATGGGGCGGCTGAGGGGAATCGAACCCCCGAATGTCGGAACCACAATCCGATGCGTTAACCACTTCGCCACAGCCGCCAAAATATTAAGTTTAAATAAAAAAATGCCTTGAGACAGAGTCGAACTGCCGACACATGGAGCTTCAATCCATTGCTCTACCAACTGAGCTATCAAGGCAAAAATGGCGGTCCCGACGGGAATCGAACCCGCGATCTCCTGCGTGACAGGCAGGCGTGATAACCGCTACACCACGGGACCTAACTCTTATTCTCAATGTATTTAATTCAAATGGTGACCCGTACGGGATTCGAACCCGTGTTACCGCCGTGAAAGGGCGGTGTCTTAACCACTTGACCAACGGGCCAATAAAAAAAACGGAGCAGGAGGGATTTGAACCCTCGCGCCGGTTTCCCGACCTACACCCTTAGCAGGGGCGCCTCTTCAGCCTCTTGAGTACTACTCCAACTCCACAGGCAGGACTCGAACCTGCGACCCTCTGATTAACAGTCAGATGCTACTACCAACTGAGCTACTGTGGATAAATATTTGTGTTCCTAACGAACAATATTTATTATACAAAAGTATTAACATAATGTCAATACTTTTGTATAACTTTTTTTATCTTTTCGTTTTTCAACTTTAGAATCACTTATTATTACAGCTTTTAGTATATCCAACACTTTCTTTACTGAGCATTAATAATCTCCAAAATATTAACTTTATTTTACTTTATTTAAATCAATATTCATTTTTTCAGAGATTCTTACTATCGCTTTATATGCATCATTATTTGGTTCTTCAAATCCTGTAATACTAAATAAATTTGTTAAAATTTGTATTGTTTCTTTATCATTTTGAATATCTAATAATGCCTGTTTTATTTTTTTCTGTGTTTCTTCATCTAAGTTATTAGAAGCTACCACTGTTACCCCTGGTATTAATTCACTTTTTGCGATTGGTGTTACATCTTCTTTTAGCGTAGGAAACTCTTTTGTATATTTTCTAATTACATTTTCATAACTGGCTACTGCATCAACATCTTTATTCAGTAACAATTGTAAACTTTTATCATGCCCCCCACTAAATTGATATTTGATGTCTTTATCTAAGTCTATGCCAGCTTCTTTTAACATTGCACCAGCATAAATGTAACCAGATGCAGAAGATGGATCAACAAAGGCAATTTTTTTACCTTTTAAATCAGATAAGTTTTTAATATTAGAATCTTTTCTTACGAAAACTTCAGCAAAGTATCCAGGTTTTCCACTCGTACTTCTTCCTACAAGTAAATTTTTTGTATTACTTTGTTTATTAGATAAAACAGCTGAAAATGGTGGTACTAGTCCGAAGTCAACACTACCACTACCGATACCTTCTATCACCCCTATATAACTGCTTGCTGTAAATACCTCTACCTTCATTCCTAGTTTATTTCCTAAGGCTTTTGCAAATGGCGTCAAATCATCTACGAGCTTTTCACTATTACTACTAGGTACTACACCAAGTTTTAACACTTTTTCTTCTTTTGTTGAACTTTTCTGAGAACAACCAATTAAAGAAAACACCAATAGAACAGAAAAAATAGTTAATAATATTTTTTTCATTTTACTTACCTCTTAATATATGTGTAAATTTAATTTATATCATTGAGTATACCACAATATTTTTATTAACAAAATGAAAACGCTCAAGTTTTGTAATAAAAAAAGATGACTCAATAGCTTACGTTTAAACCGAATCTATTGAGTCAACATTAATTTTAAACTAATTTTGAGATTGTTATTCTAAATTTTAAGCTCTTTTTATTTTGTTTATACTCTTTTACTACAAATCTTCCATACTTTCTAATAGATATTACATCTTCTAAAGCACAGTTTTTTTCTCCATTTTTCATAATTACATAGTTTAACTTTATGAAATCTTGTTCTAAAAATTCTTTAACCTTGCTACGAGATTTATTAGTAATTTTAGCTACTATTGAATCTAGTCTGAATGATGAACTAACGATTTCAAAATCCTCATATTTCTTTTCTATAGAAACATCTGTAAGATCAACTCTTTCAAAGTTTAAGTTTACTCTTCCTGCTTTTGTGAATTCCATTGCGATAACATCGGCAATTTCCTCATCAACAAAAATATAAACTTCATTTTCAAGAACAATAATATCTCCAAACCTATTAAAATTAATCCCCAGATTATGAATTGCTCCTAGTATATTTCTATGTTCAACCTTATTGAATTTGTTATTAAGTTTAGCTTTAAGACAAACAATATCATAATCTACATCATAATATTCATTAGAAATGATTTTTGCTTTTTTTCTCTCTGCACCATTAAAACCACCAAAAAATTCAATTTTAAAATCACTATAATTATATGCAACTATACGATCTAAAATAACCTGTTCGAAATTTGTAAGAAATTTCGTAACAGTATTCCTATTTTCTACAAAACTTATAGTTTGTAAAAGCTTTTCAGCTACTTCTTTTTCTTCAGTAGACGCATGTTGTAAAAAACTTAATTTTTTCATAGCACTAAACTACTTTAAATAATAATACTTTTATTAAGTTTTCTATGACACCTAATACAATAAGTGCTGCTACAGGTGAAATATCTAACATACCTAATGGTGGAATTATTTTCCTAAAAACTTTTAGATATGGCTCACAGATTGTCTCTAAAAATTCTACAATGAAATTATTTTTTAATTGTGGTACCCATGAAGTTAAAATATACGCTAGCATACTATATTCATAAAAATTAAATAGATATGTAATGAATTTATATACCCAAAAATACTCTGTTATATTTAACAAAATTAATACTCTCCTTCATAAAAGTCTCCTGATACTTCAACTCCATTAGGAACGCAAAGGTAGATATCTTCACCTATAGTTTTTAATCTTGCACCAAGAGCATAGATTCCTCCAGATATAAAATCTAATAATCTATCAGATGTTTCTACATCTAATTTACTTAAATTAATAATAACTACTTTGTTACGTTTTATATCATCTACGATATCTTTACTATCTGCAAAAACTAAAGGTTCTGTCAGTATTACATTATTTGTTCTTCCAGTTGGTTGATTTTGAACGCTTGGTTTACTTTGCACTTGATTCTCCTTTTTAACAACTCTTGGTTTGGGTTGTTCCTGTCTTACTTCTTCTCTTTCTACTACTTCATCCTCAAAATCATCTTCATTAACGAATAAATTATTGAATTTTTTCATCATACTCATATTCTCAAACCTCAACTTACTTATATTTAACTATATTATTATAGCATATTTCTAGCGTTTTTGAAAATGATTTACTAAGTATTTGTTTTTTATTTTAAAAATATTAATAATATTTCAAAATATAGTAATTGTATTTCATAGTCAATTCTTTTCAATACTAAGTCTCTATTTCTACGAAGTTTACAAATCAAAAAGCCTTAGAGTTTTATACTCTAAAGCCTTTATTTTATCCGTAAAATTTATCATATCTTTCTTTAATTGAATGTAATAATTTTGAAATTAATACTTTTAATATTGAATAAACAGGTATTCCTAGAATTGCACCTACAACTCCCGATATGTTAACACCTACTAAAATTACAAAAATAACTGTAAGAGGATGCATATTCATACTTCTTCCCATTATATTAGGAGAGACAATATTTCCTTCTAGGAATTGTACGATACCCCAAACTACTAACATCTTAACTACCATAACCCAACTTGTAGATGCTGCAACTAGCATAGCAGGAGTTATAGCAATAACGGGTCCAAGATAAGGTACTATACTTAAAAATGCTGCTATTGTGGCAAGTGAAAATGCATAATGTAATCCTATAACGTTATATCCTATAAACAACATCCCGCCTATACAAAGCGACACTAACATCTGACCTTGGATATACGATCCTACCTTATCATCAATTTCATCAATGGTCTCAGCAACTGGATTTTCAAATTTTTCCGGTAATAAACTTATCACAAACTTATTAAATTGTGATGCGTCTTTTAATAAGAAAAATAGAACAAAAGGCATAGTTACTAGTACTGATGCTGTTGAAGAAATAGATGAGACTATTCCTTGAGCTACAGATGTAGCGATAGATATCAGCCTCTCACTAATCTTAGAAACATTTAAATTTGTATTCACATACTCTACTACTACTTGAACATAAGCATTATCTGAGTATTCTTCCAAATATCCTTTTACAATTTCAATATATCTTGGTAGAGCTGTAATCAAGTTTTGTGTTTGTTCTACAATGATTGGCACCACTCCAATAATAACGATAAGTATCGTAATTACACCAACTAAAATTGCAAGTAAACTTGCTGAAAATCTTGAAATTTTCTTAGAAAAGAAATTCACAAGTGGATTTAACATATAATAAAATACATATGCTACTATTATCGGCGTGATTATACTAGATACTATCGTATTTATTGGTGTAAAAATATACGATATTTCTGTATAAAGATAAATAGCGATTCCTAAAAGAATAACTATTAATAGTATATAGATTATAAATTTACCTCCGATAAAAGCTAATAATTTATCTTCTCGAGATTTCTCTAATTTTGATTCTCTTTTATTTTTTTCTAATTCTTTATCCATACAATTTCCTTTCTATTAAATTATCTAACAATACTTAAAGATAACTCATAAATTGTGGTAATTGTCATATAAGCAAGATACCCCAATGCAAGGGCTACTATGCTAACAAATACTTTAATTTCTCTAGTACTATTTTTCTTAAAAAATTTCCCAAAATCTATTCGTATTAAAGAAAAATTTGCAAGTAATATCATAATAAATAACACTGTTAATTTGAAAATACTCATTAAATCCTCCTCAATTAATATACTATTTAAACATATCAAGCCAACCTTTTTTCTTGAAGAACCAAAGCATTCCTAGTGCAATTGCAAACATTATTGCGACTACTAAAAAATAACCATAATGCCAGTCTAACTCTGGCATATTTTTAAAATTCATACCATACCATCCAACTATGAAGGTTAACGGAAGGAATATTGTAGATATAACCGTTAAGGTCATCATTATATTGTTTGATTTCAACGAGTTATAGGTCATAAAGTTTTCACGAATATCACTTGCTAATTCACGATTAGCTTCAATAATCTCCGTTTGTTGAACAAGGTCATCATATATATCGTGGAAATACTTTCTATCATTATCTGTCATCTCAACACGACGAGAAACTAAAAATCTATGAATAAGTTCTCGAGTCGGTAATAATCCTCGTCTAAGCTTTAACAAATCACTTCGAAGATCAAATACCTCATCCATTATCTTACTTCCTGAAGTGTATGAGTCTGTTTCTTCTATTTCATCAAGACGATTTTCGATTTTTGAAATTATAGGTATGTATCCTTCTACAATTTCTGAAACAAGCATATGCATTACATGTAAAGGTGAATATTCTGCACCACGTTGTAAAATTTTGGGTATAATCTTATTAACATAACGTATATGTGAGAGGTGAAACGTTACGATATAATTTTTTCCAACAAACATATTTAATGTTTCATAATCATCATCAATATTTTTTAAAACATGAGACACTAAGAATATTTGTTGTCTTGTAATTTCAATTTTCGGTCTTTGTAAAAGTGTCAAACAGTCTTCTATTAAAAGTTCGTGGAACTTGAAGAATGTTGATAGCAAATTGATTTCACTACGCGTTGGAGCATCAAAATCAACCCAAAACCATGCTATATCCTGATCTTTAAGTCTTTCTAAACTAACATCAGTAAGTATGTTTCCTTTTTTATCTACTGCTATAGTTTTTAACATTAGATTTCACCTCTCTCATTATTTTCACAATTACAATAATACCACACTTATAATAAATAGTAAATTTATTATTTTAAATTAGAAGAAATATAATGCATCACAATACCCGCAGCTATTGAGACATTCAAGCTCTCCGCTTTACCAGGCATTGATATTTTAAGTAAATTATTTACTTTATCTAAAATTTCTTCACTTACTCCAGCACCTTCATTACCAAATATTACTGCAACATTTCCTGTAATATTATTTAATTGTTCTATATATTTATCAGCTTTTAAACTTGTTGCATAAACACTAAAGTCTGTCATTTTTTCTAGTAAATCCACTAGTTCAATATTATCAAAACAATCTATATGGAAATTACTTCCTTGTGTACTTCTAATAACCTTTTGTCCATATAGGCTCGTTGTGCCTTTCCCAAGGATTATACAATCAAAAGCAAATGCATCAGCAGTTCTGATAATAGTACCTAAATTCCCTGGATCTTGAACCTTGTCTAGAATAAGAACTTTCTTATATTTTTTAATATCTAGTTCTTTTTTTTCTATATTACATACCCCTATTATTCCTTGTGTAGTTATAGTATCAGATAAATGTTTCATTACACTGTTTGCAACTTTAGTAACTTCTCCATCAAAAGCATCCATCAGACTATACTCTTCAAAGTCTTCTGAAATCACCATCTCGTCAACTACGCCTACTTTCATAGCCTCTTCAACAAGATGCTTACCTTCTATTAGATACTTTCCATATTTTTTTATATTTTTATTTTCTTTTAATTTTTGTATGTCTTTAATTTTCTTATTACTAACTGATGTAATCATTTTTTCTCCAATAAATTTATTTTGTACTTTTAGCATTCATAATAATTATAAACAATATTGAAGAAATATTCAAATTATGATATAATTCATTTACAGATATTACAATAAAAAGGAGTTCATTATGTCATCATTTTTACTATCAACAATAGTTTTAGTGGTTGTTTTAGGAGCAGTTGGACTTTTTAATTATTTTAGATTAAAAGGTGCTGTAACAAAACTTCCTTATGAAGAATTTAGAAAAAATCTTAGAAAAGTTCAATTAATTGACGTTAGAGAAAAAGAAGATTTCAAATACGCTCACATCAATGGAGCTCGTAACATGCCATCTTCTCAATTCAATTTCCTTTACACATCTTTAAGAAAAGACCAACCTATTTATCTTTGCGATAAAAATGGAACATTAGCCCCACGTGCAGCTTTAACTCTTAAAAAACATGGTTACAAAAATGTCTACATGTTAAAAAACGGTCTTCAAGATTGGAAAGAAAATCTTAAAACTAAAAGATAATAGATTAGTACTTAATTTAATCTCGATGAAGATTATTAAGTACTTTTTTATTTCAACAATTTAAATTTTATGAGCATCCTCTGTTGTATCCTATATTTTTTGTGGTATTATATGCATAACTAATCCAAATGTAGGTCAATTTATGACTAAATATTACTATGATCTTAATATGAACCGTGGATATATTCCAGGAAGATATGTTAACAAAGTTGTATATCTCCTAATTACATTCTTCTTAGGAGATTTTGGAATTCAATATTTTTATATTGGTAAAAATTTTAAAGGAATACTGTGTCTATTATTTTGTTGGACATTTATACCATCAATAATAGCTGTTTTCTCATTTATAATTACACTATTTAAGCCAGCTAATAAACATGGTGATATTTTTATCCATTATTAGATATTAATTTTAAATGGTACATAAATATTAAGATAACAATAAACTCAAGGCTATCACATCTGTAACAGCCTTGAGTTTATTATTATTATCTATTTTAAATTATTAATTAAGCTTCTTTTGCTTCAGCTTCAGCCATTGCTTTTGCTTCTTCTTCTAATTTATCAATATGCATAAATTTGTTTAAGTATCCTTTAAGAAGAACTAATATAGCACCTAGAACAATTACTACCCCTCCGATGTATGTGAATACTTGAGTATAGTTTAATTGAACTGTTAATTTAGCTAAGTATCCTGAGATAATGTTAGCTAATGAGAATGTTAGGTACCAAATACCCATTGCTAATGAAGCGTATTTTGCTGGAGCAAGTTTATTGAACATTGCCATTCCGATTGGAGATAAGAATAATTCCCCAACTGTTAATAATACATATGTTAAAAGAACATACATGATGTTAATTTTCATTCCGCTTTCAACATCACCATTGATTGTATTTAACCCTAATACCATTACTACGAAAGCTAATCCTGAAATTATCATTCCTAGACCCATTTTAGTACCTGTATCTAAGTCACCGCGTTTTGTTTTACTTAATTTAACCCAGAATGCACCAAACACTGGAGCTAAGATTGCACATAATAGACCATTGAATGATACTAACCAAGGTGTTGGGACTGTCCATCCGAAGATATGTCTATCTACTGCTTTTTGAGTCAAGATAGCAAATGATGTTTGAGTTTGGAACCAAGCTGCCCAGAATAATGTTGAGAATACAAACATTACTGCCATAGCTTTCATTCTATCCATATCAATTTTCGTTAATGGATGGTTAACAGATTTTTTAGCAGCTTTACTTGCTGTTGGGTATTTACCTTTATCTTTTAACCAAGTAGGAGCAAAGAATGCGAATACTGCAAATTGTAAGAATGCAAGTGCAGCAGCAGCTAAGAATCCAACACGATATCCATAAGAAACAATTTTTCCATCATTAGCAATATTAGCAAACCAACTATCTGTAATTAATCCGAATACTATTGGCCCAAATAAACTACCAATGTTAATCGCCATGTAGAAGATACTATATGCTGCATCTTTCATCGTAACTTGGTCACGTTCATAAAGTGCACCAACTATAGCACTAATGTTACCTTTACCAATACCTGCTGCAACTAGTAAAAGAATTAAACTTGAAATTACTGTCCATAATTCACTAGTTGAAAAGTATAAAGCAATATAACCTATACAACTAAATAATGTCCCCAAGATAATAGATTTTTGAAGACCTAGGTATTTATCGGCTAACCAACCACCAATAAGAGCCATCATATATCCTGCAGCAGCATAGTAACCGTATAAAGTTACCGCAAATCCTTTTTCAAGACCTAATCCACCTTCTGCAGTTCCTGTTGTGAAGAACAGAATCATGAACCCGATGATACCATAAGCATAAAAGTTTTGTATAACAGTTGTTAAATTTACTAAATGAAGACCTTTGGGATGTTTCATTTTTTCTTTTTTTTCCATAACATTTTCCTCCTTAATTTATTATCGTTATGTATTTACAATTACATTATATACTAAGCTTTTATAAAAATCAATTTATTTCTGAAATGTTGCGTTAGCGACAATTTTACACCATAAATATATTTTCCTATTTTTAAAATTTTATGTACTATAACAGTAAAATGATACGTGATTATTTTACTGTTATTCTTTTATTATTTTATAATACGTAAAGTTGAATTCAAATGATAAATTATATCGATTACATTAAAAAAATGTTAAAAAAATTTATCTCTTAGTTTCAACAGATATATATTTTAAAATAGAAATTTCTCATAAAATAATGACCACCCCTGAAAAGGGGTGGTTTTCTCTTCGGGTATAACCCTTTGTTACTAACACGCACCTCAAGGCGCTGGCTTTCACATTCGTTCAAGCCCTATTGTATTTTGACGCCCACCATCCGTTAAACGGGGTTATCTATTTTTTCTTATCTCCAAATGGATTTGTATATTCTTTTGTTGTCAGTTTGTCTATCGCAATGTCATGCGATTCTTGTTCTCTGATATATTTTCTTATTGTACTTTCATTCAATCCTACAGTACTTACATAGTATCCTTCTGCCCAAAACTTTCTATTTCCGTATCTGTATTTCAAGTTTGAATGCATATCAAATATCATTAATGAATTTTTCCCTTTCAGATATCCCATAAAACTTGATACACTATATTTTGGCGGTATTGATAGTAGCAAATGTATATGATCTGGCATTATATGTCCCTCTATTATTTCTACACCTTTATACTTACATAATCTCTTTATTATACCTACTATACCCGTTTATATTGATTAAATTCTATTTTTTGTCTATAATTAGGTGTAAATACAATATGGTATTTACACAACCACTTTGTATGCGATAAACTAATATGTTTATTTGACATAATTAAAATCATCCTTTCTTTATTTTAGAGCTTGAACTACTCTTATTTTATCAAGAAAGGATGATTTTTCAATTGTTTAACTTGTATCTCGCACCCGCTTAGCGGGTGTTTTTTTATTTTGGAGACTTCGCCTCCTTAACTGGCTAAAGCCTTTAATAAAAAGACAGTCTTCAGACTGCCTTTTTACTGTTATAATAATTTCTTTAAATACTATCCATTGCCATTATTATAAGTTTAATCTATATGAATCAATTCAATTAAACATTATTCCATGAACCCTTTTAATTTATTAAGTTTAGATGGATGTTTTAATTTTCTGATTGCTTTTGCTTCGATTTGACGAATACGTTCACGTGTTACACCAAATGCACTACCTACTTCTTCTAGAGTGTGAGTCTTACCATCTTTTAGACCAAAACGTAATTTTAATACATTTTCTTCACGATCAGTAAGTGTTTCTAATATTTCTTCTAGTTGTTCTTTTAGTAGTTCATTTGCTGCATGTTCAACTGGAGATTGCGCTTCTTTATCTTCGATAAAATCTCCTAAATGTGAATCGTCTTCTTCACCAATAGGTGTTTCTAATGATACTGGTTCTTGAGCTATTTTTAATATTTCTCGTACTTTTTCTGGAGTCATATTCATTTTTTTAGCGATTTCTTCTGGTTTAGGTTCACGTCCTAAATCTTGAAGTAATTGTCTTTGAATACGAATCAGACGGTTAATTGTTTCAACCATGTGAACAGGGATACGAATTGTTCTAGCTTGGTCAGCAATAGCACGAGTAATTGCTTGACGAATCCACCATGTTGCATATGTTGAAAATTTGAATCCTTTTGAGTAATCGAATTTTTCAACAGCTTTAATTAATCCCATATTCCCTTCTTGAATTAAGTCTAGGAATAACATTCCACGTCCAACATAGCGTTTTGCAATACTTACTACAAGACGTAAGTTAGCTTCAGCTAAGTCTTTTTTAGCTTGTTCTTTTTCCGCTTCTGTTCCTGTTTCAATAATTTTAGAAAGTTCTAATTCTTTTTCTTTTGATAATAAAGGAACTTTACCAATTTCTTTTAAATACATTCTTACAGGGTCATTTGTTCTGATTCCCACTGGAACTGATAAATCTTCTAAATCTAATTCCTCTTCCTCTTCTTCTACATGATTTGCATTAATTAAAATAATATCTTCATTATTTAACTCTTCATAAAAATCATCCATCGCTTCTGAAGAAATGTCTAATTTTGATAATGCATCTACAATCTCTTCTTGAGTTAATTCACCCTGTTTTTTACCCTTTTCTAACAATTCTTTTTTTATTGTTTCAAAATCTTTTGCTTTCTTAGCCATGTTCTTCTCCTTCTATTTCTTATACTTTTTCAACTGTGACAGTAATTCTTTTTGAGTTTCCACATCCATTTCTTGAATTGCAACCCTAAGCCTGTCTTTTATCTCTTCTAATGTAATTTGATTATCTGAAAAATACTTGATATAGTCGCTTACAACCTCCACAGTTGGATTTTCTTCCATTAGAAAATCTGTTTCATCAATATAAGTTGCAAGTCTGACAACCTCATCATCTTCAATACTATGAATGAATTTATGAATATGAAACTCAAGATTATTATTATAATAAATAACTAAGTAATCCATAAGATTCACAAATACTTCTTGTGGGAAATTGCATTTCTCTAGATCATTGTATTTTTCAATAAACAATGCCCTATCTACAAAAAAGTATTTAAACAACTTACACACTTTTTTGTCATAATTTGTTACTCTAAACAACTGTTCTGGACTAGTTGGTGCTACCCATTCTACAGCCGCTTGTTTTCTTTTCACATTCACTTGACCTAATTCTCTAAGAAGAACTTGTCGTTCGATTCCGAACTCCTCTGCCAAATTAGTAAGCAATATGTATCTTAATGATTCATCTTCTATAAAAGCAATATTTTTAAGTAATTCATTTTTATAGATGATTCTTTGTTCAATATTACTTTTGGAATCATTTTTACAATATTCAATTTTATAATTAATAAAGTGCTCTTTATTATTTTTCACATAATTTATCGCATCAAAATCTTGATTTTTAGAATTTTTATCTGATAAAAATTCATCTAAATCTTTAGCTCCAGAAAATTTTAATTTATAGACATTATCTGTTATCTGGATAATCCTATTCCCAATTTCTATCTGTGCTTTTGAACCAGCCTCATCATTGTCTAAACTTAATGTGACCTTCTTCACAAGTGATAAAATCTCTTTTAATTTATTATTGTCTATATTAGTTCCCATCAAAGCAACAGCATTCTTTATTCCGTTTTGATGAGCTTTAATAACATCCATATAACCTTCACATAATATTACTTCATTCTCTTTAGCTATAAAAGCTCGTGCATCCGAGAAGTTATATAAGACTGTTCTTTTTTCAAAAATTTTCGTTTCATGCGTATTGTAGTATTTCGCAACACTTTTGTCCGTAGACATAGTTCTACCCGAAAATGCTACAACCTGATTTTGATTATTCTTTATAGGAAACATTACTCTGTCTTTAAATACATCATAATAAATACCATTTTCATTTTTTTTTCCTAACAGTCCCGCTTCAACCATTAAATCTAAACTAATTTGATTAGAATTAAAAAAGTTTAACGCTATATTATTATCACGAGGAGCATAACCAAGATTAAAATGTTTAATAACATCAATGCTAAGTCCCCTATCCAATAAGTAATTAAGTGCTTCTTCAGCCTCTTTTGTATTTAGTAAAATATAGTTATAATAATCTGCTAAAAGCATGTGCCCATAATACATTATGTCCAGCTCATTATTCAAATCGTAATTAGCTTCTAAATTAACTTTTGACTCTATATTCAGTCCTAACCTTGCTCCAAGCTTTACGATCGCCTGATTATATGTAATATTTTCAATTAGCGAAACAAATTGGAAAATATTTCCACCTTTACCACATCCAAAACAATGGGCTATTTTTTTCTCTGGAGAAACAGTAAACGATGGTGTTTTCTCATTATGAAACGGACATAAACCTAAATAATTTTGTCCTCTTTTTTCTAATTTGACATATTCACTAACTAGACTAACTATATCAATATTATCAAATATATAGTCAATGTCTTGTTTAGATATTTTTGCCACCTTATTCCTCCTCTTCCTCAATTTACCATTAAAAATAAATGAATAGATTATTTCCCAACACTAATTATAACATAAACAAAAGTATTTTAATAGACTTTGGTAAAATATTTATATTATCCCAATAACCTCATTTCTCATTTCAAACACAATATTATATTATTT
>NZ_CABFLN010000029.1 GCF_901873445.1 Gemella haemolysans | reverse complement strand
TTACCGTTTTGGAAAAAATACCAATTCGTTCCATCATCATACCACCAGTTTGCATATTTCCCATTTACAAAGTAATGTGTTCCGGCGTTATCTTTTCCATATCCTGTTAGTTTCTTACCATTTTGGAAAAAGTACCAATTCGTTCCATCATTATACCACCAATTTGCATACTTACCATTATAGAAATAATGCATCCCGGCATTATCTTTTCCATATCCCGTTAGTTTCTTTCCATTCTGGAAGAAATACCACGCTTGTCCGTCATTGTACCACCAGTTCGCTACTTTACTATCTACATAGTATACTCCATTTGCATAACCTCTTGTTGGTACTTTATTTTCTACCGAGATTTCTTTTCCATCCCTATACTCTTTATTTCCTATTTTCCCGTTCGCATACTTCCCATTTACAAAATAATGTGCTCCCGCGCTATCTTTTCCGTATCCTGTTAGTTTTTTTCCATTTTGGAAAAAATACCACGCTTGTCCGTCATTGTACCACCAGTTCGCATATTTCCCATTATAAAAATAATGTGTTCCGGTATTATCTTTTCCATATCCTGTTAACTTCTTACCATTTTGGAAGAAATACCAGTTTGTTCCATCGTTATACCACCAGTTTGCTGGTCTGTTATTACTATAGAATATAGACCCCCTATACTCTGCATTTACTTCACTACTTAATAATTCATTCATCGCTATCGGTGTAGCCAGTACTGTTAACATCCCTAATCCTAATTTAAATTTATTCACTTTCATAATATTACCATTTCAAATCCTTTTATTAATACTTTCTACTCTACTAAAACTAATCTTACCATAATAATATTACAATGTGTTTACAATATTTTTAATTTCCTCTTACATACCATAATCAATTTATCTATACTGTCAATTCCATATATTGAAACTATAATGAATATCGGAACATTTACAAATAAATACCTAGACAAAGATTCAAATATACTAACAAATAAAAATATCCCGATATAAGATACATAGAATAATACCCTATACCTATTCTTTGAAAATACAGAAAAAAATCCTAGAGTTAAGATCAAAATCCACACTACCTGTGATACATAATAAAAATAATAACTATATTCTGTATTATGACCATAAATTTTATGAAAAATATTTGAAATCATATTCTGTCTTTTTTGTTTTTCTATTGAAGATTGATTATTCATAGCCATCCAAGACCATCCAAATGTGCCATCATTAAAATTAATAAGGGGTCTTATGCGTAAAATGATTATTAAAATCCATTTTACTCATCATATTTATACTATCTTTTATGATTTTATTATTAAATGAATCTCTATTAAGATTACTATCTTGTTTTATACTATCTGAATAAACTTTATCACTATATAGCCCCATAGATTCTATATTTAATCCTAATTTCATATAATGTAAGTATCCTACTCTTTTTTCTAAATTTAACTATTCTTTCACATCATAAGATAAAGCATTTATTATTACTACTGATAATATAGCACCAAATAGTAACTTTATTATTTTAATATAGCTAAGTCGCTTTTTTCCAATTAAAACTATCAACTCATATATAAATATCCCTATACCTACAATAATTGTATGCGATTTTAGACTATATCCAATAATTATAAAGAATCCTAATACCATCAAGTAATTTTCTCTCTTCTTTTCTTTTACTAGCATATATATATAATTAATATAGGTACTATAACCCCCAATGAGTCTGAATAAATAACAGCTTGCCAAGGTGAAAAAATTACAATAATTGTATACAAAGTATATCCTATCCAAGATAATTTAACATCTGAAAATAGCATATATATCACCAGAAACAATAATACACCTGTAAGAACTGTACAGAAAGATATTATTGTAATTACTAGCATTGGAGAAAAATATTCTAAGAATATATACGAGACTTTACCTATAATAGTCAAAAATAAAACTAAAAATACTGTATTGGGATAACTTTCAGAATAATATATATATATCTTTGTTTATCCACTCCCCTGTCTCTACTATATTGATTGCATTTGAGACAGCTATATAGATATCAAATCCAACAATAAAAGAATAGAATTTACCTTTTATTAGATTATAACCAAAAAAAGA
The DNA here is from genome assembly GCF_901873445.1 of Gemella haemolysans. Lineage (GTDB taxonomy): Bacteria > Bacillota > Bacilli > Staphylococcales > Gemellaceae > Gemella > Gemella haemolysans_C. The sequence continues at coordinate 16,727 of NZ_CABFLN010000029.1, read as the reverse complement.
ACAGATAAAATTATCAACAGTTTATTATGCTTTATCTCATTATTTTTTACGAATTTTTTCAAAATACAGAATAGAACTAGTAGAAATCCAACTCCTATGAATAAAAGTTCACCATTTTTTTCCGCTACTTTTGTTTTATAAAAATATCCTACTGTATTTTTATAAAACAATACAAACATAATATAACTATTTACAATAAAAAAAGATAAACAATAATTTTTTTAACTAGATTAGACAACATTCTATACTTTAGTCCTTTCCTCCATAACAAGTAGTTTTTTAAACTCTTGAACCTGTTTTTCTAAAGATAATTTATTTAAAAATTCTTTTATACCTTTTTCACATTCTTGAGTTCTTTCAACATACCTTATTATCTCTTCTACCGCTTGTTCATCATTATAAATTATTTTTCCAAATTTCCCATCTCGAGAAAGTTCTTCTGCACCGCCTACATCTGTAGAAACAAAAGGAACATTTAGCGATAAAGCCTCCACATAAACACCAGGAAAACCTTCCTGTTTTGACATTGAAACAAGACATTTCATATGTTTTAGATATTTATAAGGATTTTTTTGATACCCAACAAAATGAATATACTCCGTTAAATTATATTTTTCAACTCTACTCTTCAAGGTTTCTTCCAATACTCCAGTTCCTATATAATACATATGATATTTATATCCTTTTTCATGAAGTATTCTCACTAGTTCTAGGGTTCTATCCGAACCTTTTTGCTCTTCTATTCTTCCTATAGAGCAAATTGATTTTCCCGGTATATTTTCTGAAATTCCCTCTTTTGATTTTTCAATTATCTCATTAAATTTATAACCATTGTATATGCGAATCATCTTAGCTTTCTGATTAGGATATAAATTTAATATCGATTTCTCTGTTTTATTAGAAATTGATACAATTTTCGTAGCATCCGAAAAATATTCTCTAAATCTATTTTCTCTCCAAGTATTAGAAAAATCTTCTATACTCCCATGTACCCAATATATTTTTTTTATATTCCTCTTTGAAAATGGAATATCCGGGTACATAACCTCAAACATTATTTCTACATCATAATCATCTTTTTTTATCAAATATTTTCTTAATGCTCTGGGAAATCTTTTTCCAAATTGTTCTAAAATAAAACGTATTATATTTGGATACTTTTCATGATAATAACTTTTAATCACCTTTATATTTTCAGGTAAATCTTCTAAGCCATTGTTCCCTCTATCAATTTCCACTATATCTATTTGGTACTCAGAAAAATCACCATTATTCAAGATATTTGATAAGATTTTTTCTGCACCACCACCCTTAGAGTAAGATGGAATGACTATTAATACTTTTTTCATTGACTTCCTCTTTACATTTTATTCATTACTCTCATACTTTTTATATTTTGATAACATAAATTTATATAATCTTTCATTGATACTCAATAACAATATAGCAGCCTTTAAATTTCCAGGTGCTTTCTTATTAACTAAAACTTTGAAACAACTATCTTTCAACTTATTTTTCAGTACTTTATACTCATTTTTTATTTTATAATTATCTGTTACTATTAACTGATTAAATATAGACAAATAGGCAAATGTCAATCTAATAAATAGTTTATCTTTAAGCATTGAAAAATTAGATAAAGTGTAGTCTTTTATTTTATCCATTATTTCTATATAATCCATATCCTTTGAACTAAACGGTCTTGTAGTTATACTATTCTCTCTTATATAGTAATAATAATAGTTTCCGCTTATAAGAGTATATCTATCAACAGTTTTCAAAAGTTCTAAGGTATAAAAAGCATCCTCATAAATCTTTCCGGTAGGAAATTTTATTTTTTTTGCTAAATCTTTATGAATTAATTTACACCACGCTGATCCATACAATCTCTTATTTTCTAAGTATTCTTTCAAATACCCTTCTCTATCTAAAACTAGAAAATAGTCTTCACCTTCATAATGAGGTCTTAATGTGTTTTTATAAACCCTAGTTACTCCGCACTCCGCAATAGACGTTCCTGATTTCTTTATAGCTTTATATAGCTCTTCGTACATGCTTTCATGAATATAATCATCACTATCTACAAAACCAATGTACTCTCCATTTGCTCTCTCTACTCCGAAATTTCGAGCATCTGATAGACCACCATTTTCTTTATGAAATACTATTATTCTATCATCGGTTTTAGCAAGTTCATCACATAATTGTCCACATTTATCAGGAGAACCATCATCTACTAAAATTATTTCTAGATTTGTATAAGTTTGTTTTAATATGGATTTCACACACTTTTCTAAGTATTTTTCTACCTTATATACCGGAACAATTATACTTATTAACTCATTATCCATAAATCCCTCCTAATTACCCGCTAAAATTACTTTATATTTCATCAATACTCTTCTATAAAGATTAATATTTATCTTAATTAATAATATACTTAACTTCCTATTTCGAGTTATATATTTATTTCTCAACAATTTTATATAATTTTCTTTGAAATAATTAACTATCTGAGGATAAAAACTATTATTTTTAAATTCATCTTCTAATAATATACTATTTAAAACTGAAAAATATGCATACATTTTACGACAATCAGCCGCTTTTTCTAATTCAGGATAATTTTCATAAACTGTGTTGTGGAATTCCTCAACTATCTCTATAAGATCAAATATTCTAAGATTAAATTTTGCATTTGTTATACTATTTTCTCTCATAAAATAATTATAGTATGGCGCATCCATTATGACATAACTATCCGCAACATTTATTAAATCATATGCATAGTAAGTATCCTCATATAACTTCCCTTTGGGGAATACTAATTTTTTTGCTATATCACTCTTTATTAACTTTGTCCATACAGAGCCAAAAACTTTTTCTATTTTCAAATATTCTTCCAAATACTCTTGTTTTGTGCAAACCTTAAAATATTTTTCATTAGTATATAATTCTACTCTATTTGGATATATTATTTTTAGATTACATTCAGCTACATCTGCATTTTCTTTTTTTATAGCTTCATACAGTTTCTCGTACATTTCTGCATCTATATAGTCATCACTATCTACAAATCCTATATAATCACCAGTTGCCCTTTCTACACCGTAGTTCCTTGCATCTGATAAACCACCATTTTCTTTATGATACACCTTTATCCTATTGTCTATCTTGGCTAATTCATCACATAACTTACCACTATTATCAGTAGCTCCATCATCTACCAAAATTATTTCTAGATTTTTATATGTTTGATTTACTATTGAATTTACACATTTTTCTAAGTATTTTTCAACATTATATACAGGTACTATTACACTTATTCTTTCTTTCATCATATTCTCCTTTTGTGTATGTCAAATATCCTATATTAAATAACATTATCAGCTGTGTAAATTCATCACGTATAAAAATAACATCTAAAAATAAAGATACAATCAAAATAAAATATAAACTCATATGCAATATAGAAAATTCAATACAATTAGTCTTTAACTCAAATTTTAAAAATTCAATCAATAGCTTAGACATCCATAAAAATACTATCAACATTCCCACTAGCCCCTGTGATAACAATAACGCCAAGTAACTATTGTGAATAGCGATTCCAGCATTTAATATAGGGAATTCATCAGAATCAAATTTCTTGGCAAATTCAGTATTCATCCCTTGCCCTATTCCAAACAAAGGTTTTTTTATATATAACCGTAACGTTTCTTTCCAAATTGAAATCCTTCCATTCCCTAATTCTTCACCAGAATCTTCTTTATCTATTACGATTTTATCCCTTATTTCCTCCTCTATTTTATCTTTCTTATCTACTGGATTGTATTCAAAAATTTTACCTCTATACTTTTCATATTCAACATTATTTTTAATCTCTTCTTCACTAAGTTTTATAATATTACCGTTAATTTTTTCATAAATATAACGCTTATACTCTACTTTACTAACTGAAGTTGCTGAAATTACTTTTACTTCATTATACCCCAATACCATTATAAATAGTGATATTATTAACATAAAAACCTGTTTTATTGATACTTTACTATTCCCTTTTACTTTTTTTATAATAATACTAAGAATATACATTAAAAAAACTACTATTATTGAGTATAGTGCGCCTCTAGAATTACACAATGCAACAACAATGTACTCAATAACACTAAATACACTCAGTATTATTTTTTCAAATCTATTTACTACTATCTTTTTACTTAAAAGTATATACAATGCAATCATCATTAATGGTATTGCTTGCATTACTTCTTTATTCGGACTAAAAAATGTACCATATAATAATAAATTATACGTATCATTACCAAGGGATACATAACGTATTCCATATGTATATGGACTTGGTAACTCTGAAATTACAAACATACTTATATTATAAAAATACATACCCAATGAAATTATGCTACTTATAAACTTAAGAAAAATACTCGGATAAAATACATACTTAAATACTATTACATCAGTATATTTTCCTCTAAGTATTCTATAGCTATTAAGAAAAGTAATAATAACAATAGTAGTTAATATTGCAGATCTAATAGAATCAAACCTAATTTGGAATATATTTACAAAAATAGTTATAACACTAGAAGCTATCCACATAAATAAAAACTTTTTTTTATTATTAAATATATTCCTGTTGGTTATCAAATAATAAAGAATTATTATCAATCCCCAAAAAATTAACAGGTTATGAATAATCGAATCATAAATTTGTATATTATTTATCATATAAAACTGTGATCTAGTTGCATATAAGAAAAATATTGAAAAGTATGCTATCGGATACTTAAAAAACAGCTCTATTACTTTTTCTTTACTCAATAAACTCTTCATTACTTTATAACCCTCTCCTTAATCTGTTTAATCAACACTTTCTCACCTTCATCATTATAATGTAGCCCATCATTTGTATATTCATATCTCAAATGACAATCTTCAGAAAGCCCTTTGTTTATATCAATTAACTTTATTTTGTTCTCTCTTGTAAAATCTTCTAACCATTCATTTAACTCTCTAACTATTTCATTGTCTACACTATCTCTAAATAGTGTATACCCGATTGCCGTTAGAGTTAATTCTATATTTCTTTTATCTGTTTCTAATAATAATTTTTTATAATTTTCTTTTATTGTCTCTTTATTATAATTTGATATTATATCATTAACACCTAGTGATACTAACATCTTCTTAATTTGCACATCACTATACTGATCTAGGTTTTCTAATAGAGTAGCTAATGTTACTCCTCCTAAACTTAAGTTGCTATACCCTTCTAACTCTAGTTTAGCTAATCTTGAATCACCAAAAATTATATTCTCTTTTAATTCTGTATTTTTGAATTCTTTATATTTTTCTTTATAAAAATTCTTATTTCTTTGTTCTCTTAATTCATAATTAAAGTATCTACTTCCTATTGCTCCTATAAAATCACTTCTATCGTCAATGTCATATGAGCTTTCTTTATCCATTAAGTAAGCTTTTGTTTTAGGTGTTAAATAGCTTATATTTTTTTCATAGAAACTTTTAGTAGTTATATATATAGCTCCATTAGTTCTGTATAATTTTTTCTCATCTTGTCTTCTATACCCTCTGTCTGCCGCAAAGCTTTCTTGAATATAGTTGTTTTCATCTAAGCTTGTAAATAATCTTGGAGATTTATCTAATTCTACATAACTTACTACATTTTCCACACCTTCTTCTCTTGATTCTTCAAATAGTCTCATCGCTTCTTGAATTTGTTTTGCACTTCTTAATGGTGATGTTAATTGTAGTAGTACGTACACTACATCTTCATCAAATCTACTTAGAAAATCTAATCCTACTGAGTTTGACGGTGTAGTATCTTTTGATAACTCTGGATCTCTAAGTATTGTGCTTATTCCTCTTGTTTTACATATATCTAAGTATAATTGTGAATCTGAACTTACATATATATCTTCTTTGGCAAAGCATCCTGATTCTATCGCCGCATCTATTGTATGGAATATTAATGGTTTTCCATCAAAAAATAACATATTTTTATTTTTCAATCCTTTTGATCCACTTCGTGCTGGTATTAAACATACTGCTCTCATTTCTCTTCTCCTTATTTAATTCTTCTCGCAGGTACTCCTACATAGGTTCCACTTTCTTTTATTGTTTTTACTACCGTTGCCCCTGCTCCTATTATTGTATATGGTGCTATTTCTACTAATTGTATTATTGTGCTTCCACTACCTACATAAACTCCTTCTCCTAATTTACAAAAATTAAGTATCGCTCCTGGGGTGATGTTACAATGTGGGGCTATTACTGTATGATGTTCTACTATTGCTCCTGTATTTACTATTGAATTATCGTAAATTTCTACTTCAGATCCTATAAAACACCTGCTTATGAATATTCCTTTTCCTTTTATACTTGAATCCGTTAGTATAGTTGCTTCTCTGCTTACTATGTTTATAAATGCATCTGGATATTTTTCATTTACTAAGTCAAATAATTCTTTTCTTTTTTCATTATCACCTATTGTTATAAAGACTTTATCTATTTTTTTCTCATGAAGACATTTTAATACATCATTTGTTTTTCCTAGTATTGGATATCCTTTATATTCTTCGATATCCTTGTCATCAAAATATCCTACAAATTCATAGTTATATATATCTAAATGGGGTTTTACTGCATCTGAATGGCTTCCTGCTCCTATAAATGCTACTCTTTGCTTCATTATCTCCCCTCCATCATATCATTAAATTCTTTAATTATACTTTTGTCTTTTGATAAATAATCTAATATTGCTAATTTGGCTTTTTCTATTGAATTTTCTTGTTCATATGGATTATAAAAATTTCTTATATTTGATAATTCTTTTAGTCCTTTTTGTATACTTTCTTTTGTCGTATCTACATCTACTACACTTGGTCCTCGTAATCGTCCTAATTGTCTATTTCCAATGTTTAATGTTGGAACCTTTAACGATGGAATTTCTATTAAACCTGATGATGAATTTCCTACTAATCCTTTTGAGTGTTTTACCAATGAATGATATTCTCTTGGTTTTAAAGAGATAAACATTTTTGAATTATTGTTTTTCATAGTATATTTCTCTATCTCATTCATTATCTTATCTGAATCAGTATCTGAATTTGATCCTATGAATATAACCTGTTTTGTCTGTTCTGATAATACTTCTAGAAGCGTTTGGATTTGCTTCAATGCCCCTCCATCTTCTAAAGTTACTGGGTGAAATAGTAGTACATAGTACTCTTCTTCTAACTTGATTCCTAAAGTTTCTTCTAATTCCTTCTTCGTTAGAAAATCTTGCTTTATTACATTTTCTACACCCATAGCCCCTATATTATATACGTTATGTTCTTCCTCACCTAGTTGTATTACCCTTTTTTTAAATTCTTCACTAGCTACCAAATGAAGGTGACTCATCTTTGTTATCGCATGCCTAATTGATTCATCAAAGTTACCTAATGTTTTTTCTCCACCATGTAAGTGACATACTGGTATATTGTATATTAATGCTACATTTACTACTGGAAGCATCTCATATCTATCTCCAAGTATAATAATTAAATCATACTTAACTTCTTCAAATAACTCTGATAACCCTGTTGTTAATATAGCTAGCGATCTGCTTACGCATTTTTTTGATGTATTTTCTAAATTTAACGGGATTTTTTTTATTATATTTAGCCCGTCTTCTTCTATCTGTTTGTATGTATTACCATACTTTTCTTCTAAATGCATGGCAGTAACTACTACATCAAGCTTTATCTTTTGTTCTTTATTTAGTTTTAAAAGTAACGCTCTCATTATTCCATATTCTGCTCGTGAACCTGTTACTACACATACATTTTTCATCTATCTTACCTCTTACTCTTGATTTTTAAATTCGCTATGTTTAATTAACATATCTTCTTCGAAGTCATATTCGCTAACTTTTCCTAGAATATCATACCAATTCATCGGACTTATCCCATTTCCTGGACGTTTTGTTGTGATATTCTCTTCTGTAAATACTTCTCCTTTTTTTATAGCTTTTTTAGCTATTATTGATTTTCTTGCCACTATTTTATTTTTTATTTCAGCCTCCACTGGCTCTTTTTCATATTTCCCAAGTGACATTTCTACTATTCTTACACCTTTTACTAGTCTTTCTAATATATCAGGTGTCGCACTAGCCTTATGGTCCGGACCTGGCATATCATTATCCAATGTGAAGTGTTTTTCTATTATTTCAGCTCCTAAAGTCGTTGCCGCTATCGGTACTTCATATCCTATACTGTGATCTGAATATCCTATTTTTTGATTTGGAAATTCTTTTTTTAATGTTGTAATAACATTTAGGTTTAAGTCTGGATATTTTGTTGGATACTCTGTAGTACAATGTAGGATTGAAATATCCTCTGTTCCATTATCTTCTAATATTTTTACTGCTGCATGTATCTCTTCTAAAGTCGCCATACCTGTTGATAGAATTACCTTTTTATTTTGTTTTCCTATTTTTTCTAAGTACGGTAGATTTGTAATTTCTCCTGACGGTATTTTATATACTGGCATATCAGTACTAATTAGAAAATCTAATGATTTTTCATCAAATGGTGTAGAAAATACGTCTACTCCTTTTTCTAAGCAATAGTCTCTAAGTTCTAAATATTCTTCAAAACTAAGTTCTAGTCTTCTTGTCATCTCAAGTTGACTATCTTCTGTTCCTGTTGTTTTCTTCTGATATTCTGCTTTAGGTGCATACTTAGATATTAATAAATCTGCCTTAAATGTTTGGAATTTAACGGCATCTACTCCGCATTCGACTGCGACATCTACCATTTTTTTCGCCAGGTTAAAGTCACCATTGTGATTACATCCTATTTCCGCTATTATATATACCATTGTTATCTCCTAATTTTTACTTTTTTCATTATCTCTTCTACATCTTCCTTATAGTATAAAACTAGTACTATAAATACAACTAAACATCCACCCCATCTTATTAGTAAATTATCTATAAATATATTTGCGAATATACCGTAAATACTTACTACTCCTGTAAGAATTAAATATTGGATAAAGCTTATCTCATTGTATCTGTATTTTATTTTAGCTATCAAATGATGAAACACCAATAATAATACATACGAAGCTACTGTAGCTATCGCAGCTCCATATATACCACTTTTTGGGATTAATATATAGTTTAATATATAGTTTATACCGGCAGCTAAAAGAGTTCCTATTGGGATAAATTTTGTATTTTCGTGATAAAATTGAATATTAACTGGAAAAGTATATAAAAATACTATAAAACAACTTATCACTATTAATACCACAAAATCTCTACTACTCTTATAATCCGCACTACCCATTATTGACACTAATTCTGGAAAGACAGATAAGAATCCTATTGTTAAAAATACTCCTATTAACAAATATCTTTCCTTATATTTATTAATCAGATCAACATTTCCTTTTTTCTTTTCCTCAAAAAACCATGGAATCCATGCAGTATTCATACTCATTAACGCTATCGACACTATACTTCCTAGCGAATACCCAAAACTATATATCGCAACTTCTTTGGATGTCATATAACTTCCTATCATTATTCTATCTAATTGACTTAGTAAGTTGTGCCCCAGAATATGAAATACTAAAGGGATTGATGTAATCAATATGAAGCTAACATATTTCTTATCTAGTATCACACTACTATTTTTGTAAATAAATATTAAAAAAATTATACCTACAACTATCCCGGGTATTATTCCTCCTAATATTCTAGCTAGAAAATCATTTTTTAGTGTGAATAGGAATAATAGTGATAATACTACATTTCCAAATGACATAAAGAATGATAATATAAGTTGTTTTTTGGTTTCTTGTGTTTGAATATAATACTGTGATAAGCTTCCTTGTAAGTGACTGAAGTATCCTTGAATTAAAATGAATATTAATATTCCTGTTGAAAATCCTAATATCTTTTCTAAGTAAGTACTAAGCATCAAACAAACTGCAGAAAATAATACAAAAAATATTGTAGCTACACTTGTACTTGTGGCGATATATTCTTTAAATCTATTCTCATATTTTATTTTCGCTATACTGAAACTTCCTACTATCTGAAGTCCAATGAATATAGAAAATATTCCAACCCAAGAACTATATAAATTATAATTACCATAGTCTTCTTGAGTCATTACTCTTGTATATATCGGAAGTGTTATGAAACTTAATCCTTGTATTAATAAATTACCTATTGTATATGCCAAACTAGAACTTAATAGTTTGTTCTTCTTCATTACAGTTCATCCTTATTTATATTGTATTTTTCTAATAATTTCTCATCATACTCTCTCGTATTAAAATCAAAAAATATTTCCTTTTCCTTGCCACATGTTAAGAAGTTTATTGCAGTTGATGAGTGCGTTATTATTCGTTCAAATTTAACATCACTCACCATCTCAATTAGTTCCATCGGTACACTCTGTGCAATTAGTTTTACTCCATTCATTTTTTCATAAGTAACACTATCTCTTGGATGAGGTTTTAAGTACACTTCATAGCCCTCAGATAAGTATCTATTACAAATCTTCTTATAAAATCCATATTGTTTTTTATCACTGGTCAAAAGACCATCTATACTAAGTGGTTGTGTTAAAATTAAAACTGATTTATCTTTTACTTCAGACAACGCTTCAACATCAAAGACTCTCAATATTAATTGTTTTCTTTCTTCACTTATATTACTAAATAATACTTTTCTTGGTACTTCTTTAAACTTATGATATCTTTCATCTTTTGGAACTACTGATATGTCATTTACTTCTATGGATTGACAATACTTACCGAAACCAGGTTTGTTCTTTTTACAAAACAGTAAATGTTTAATAAATTCTTTATAATCTTGAATGGTTGCTTCTTTTGTAAAAAGTTTATCCCTAAAATCTCTATATTCATACATAAAAAAATTATAACCATCTTCAATTGTATTATATGAAATCTTATATTTACCTAGATAAGCCCCTATTGTAAAATGATCAATAAATATATCTACTTTATCAAATTTTTTCAATTTTTTTTTCAATTCTCGCCTTTTAGATATAGATTTACAAAAAGCAAAAATACTCTCATCTATATGTATAATATCTTTTACAACTTTTTCTGTCATCAATATTCTTTCTATACGTTCATCTAATCTTCTATTAACAATCGCTAATGAATCTGTGCCATCCTCTTTTACTTTTATCAACGCTATTAAAAATTGATATTGAGTATTAAAAATGTACAGCGTTTCCTTATTTAACATAATTTATTTCCCCATCAGCTTTCTATGATGTTTAAGTAATATTTTTTTATACATTTTTTTATTTATTAACATTATCAATAATCTTATCTTCCTATTAATCGAAATTTTATTATTTATAAGTAACTGTAAAAAATTTTTATGAAAATATGCTTTTATATTATTGAAATAAGTTTTATTGTTGTACTCTGGACTCAAAATTATAGCATCTAATGTATTAAAATAAGAATACATTTTTCGTCTGTCAGCCTCTTTTTTTAGATAAGGATATGTCGATACAACATAATCGTAAATATCATCAGCAATTTCTATTAAATCTAAGTTTTTCTCATTAAATTTTGAATTTGTAATACTATTTTCTCTCATTACATAATTATAATAAGGACTATCAAATATAACAAAATTTCTAGCTTTTTTCATTAATTCTAATGAATAAAAACTATCCTCATACAGCTTTCCTTTTGGAAATTTAATTTTCTTAGCCAAATCACTCCTTATCAATTTTGTACATGCAGAACCAAAAAGTTTATTCATAATTATATATTCTTTTGTATACTCATCTCTATTCAATACTAAATAATAGTTATCCTCTGTATAATTTGCAATTCTATTAGAATAAATAAATCTAAAATTACATTCAGCTACATCAGTATTCTCTTTTTTTATAGCTTCATATAATTTGTCATACATTTCTTCATCTATATAATCATCGCTGTCTACAAATCCGATATATTCTCCAGTCGCTCTTTCTACACCATAGTTTCTTGCATCTGATAAACCACCATTTTTTTTATGATATACCTTTATCCTGTTGTCTAATTTCGCTAACTCATCGCACATTTTACCACTATTATCAGTAGCTCCATCATCTACTAAAATTATTTCTAAATTTTTATATGTTTGATTTATTATTGAATTTACACATTTTTCTAAGTATTGTTCAATATTATATACAGGTACTATTATACTTATTAATTCATTCCCACAACTACTCACCTACTACCTCCTCGACTATTCCCTTGAAGTTTTCAATAATAACAGCTACATCTTCATCACTAAGTCTAGTGTGTAAAGGTAATGTTATTTCTTTTACATAGTAATTATATGCGTTAGGATAGTTTTCAATGTCAAATCCTAAGTTTTTATACGCAGTTAATAACGGTAATGGTTTATAGTGAACATTACAGCTAATTCCACGCTCTGCCATTTTTATAATTATTTCACCACGTTGTTCAAATGTAGCACCTTCAACATGAGTTATATACAGGTGCCCACAAGATTTATAATCTTCTGAACTGTGACTTAGAGCTGTAATTCTTGTCCCTTCGAATCCTTTATTGTACTGATTAATAATATCTTCACGACGTTCTAAAAGTTTAGGATAACGATCTAATTGAACTAATCCTATAGATGCTGCGATATCAGTTAAATTACATTTATATCCAGGAATAACAATATCATATTCCCATGATCCTGCTTTTGTTTTAGCTAATGCATCTTTTGTTTGACCATGAAGTGAATATATTTGATATTCTCTATATAACTCTTCATTATCAAAGTTTTCATTTTCTTTCCAAGTTACACTTCCACCCTCAGCAGTAGTGAAGTTTTTCACAGCGTGGAATGAAAATGTAGTAAAATCAGCTACGGAACCAATTTTCTTACCTTTATAAGTACTTCCTAAAGCATGAGCTCCATCAGCAACAACAGCTACTCTTCCAAGCTTTTCTTGATATTCACTATTAACTTTGAATAAGTATTTCTTACTCTCAACAACTTCGAAAATCCTGTCATAATCACATGGAATCCCCGCTAAATCAACAGGAATAACAGCTTTAGTATTCTCAGTAATAGCATCAGCTAAAGCATCATAGTCCATCTCGTGACTATCTTCAGCAATATCAACGATAACAGCCTTTGCTCCAACATGGTAAATCACACTACAAGAAGCTGTGTATGTCATCGCAGGAACGATAACTTCATCACCTTCACCGATACCTAGAACACGTAATGTTAATTCTAGCGCTGCAGTTGCAGAATTAAGACAAACCGTTTTAGGTGTATCCGTAAATTCTGATAGTCTTCTTTCTAATTCTTTTGTCTTCGGTCCTGTTGTAATCCAACCTGATTTTAAAGTATCTATTACTTCATTAATTTCTCCATCACTAATATCTGGTGGCGAAAATGGTATATTATATTTTTTCATCTCAAACTCCTAATTATTAAAATTTAACTTTAACCATTTTAATTTTATTTAACAACCGCTATAGCAGTTCCTATCATTATTTTAATATCATTTATAACACTGAATTCTTCAATGTACTTTAAGTTATATTTCATCTTATCTGGAAGAATTTCCTCCACATAGATTTCATCTACACTTCTTCCACTTCCTTTGAACTTCTCAATAACTTCATCTTCATCTTTGTATTCGATACTCGCTGGAGAAGTTATTCCTGCTGGAAGAAGTAATGTTGCATTCATTTCATCAGTATATTTATCTACATACTTTGCGACTTCAGGTCTTACTCCAACAAAACTCATATCACCTACTAGTACGTTTATAAGTTGAGGAAGTTCGTCAAGGCGAAGTTTGCGAAGCTTATGTCCTACCTTACTAATACGAGGATCATTTTGCTGAGTAACAGCTGTTCCAAGCTTATCCGCATCTTTAACCATAGTTCTAAACTTAAAGATTCTAAAAGTTCTGCCATATGTAGTTATACGCTCTTGCCTGTAAAACACAGGCCCTTCACTATCAAGTTTTATCCAGATAGCTATTCCTAAAATTATCGGCGATAAAGGAATAAGCAAAATTAATGCCAGCACCTTATCAAAAAGTAATTTTAGAAATAACGATACTTTCTTCTTTTCTATCGAAGCTCTATACTTTTTTACCACTTCTGTTTCAAATCTATTATCAATATTCATCTTTCACCTTACTTATTAACTGAATGTTTATAGACAGTTTTTCATATTTATTCTATCTTCTTATTATAACACATTTCTAAATATAACAGAAGAAAACCTAGTAAAAAAGACAATCCAAATTAGGTTGTCTTAATACTAATTTTCTTAATTATTCCATTGATTACCCACGCTAGAAAAATACTAACTGTCAAAACCAAAATAGTAAATATAATATCATTTAACCTAGATGTTATAAAATACTTTCCAACTATTGATATCACTAATCCATGGATCATATATAACTCAAATGAAATCTTACCTAAAAACAGTAAATACTTATTAGAAAAATCTATTTTTCTAACTATCAAGATAAAGAAAATAGTAAAGATAACATTATCTACATTCGCTACTAACGCCAAACTATATTTATTCACCAAATCCATTCTTCTCAATAAAAAATCATAATGATGAGATATAAATAATAATCCCGTTAATATCATTAACAATATAAAGTAATTATTATTTAACAAATCATCAATATTTGCTTTATATTTCCCCCAAACTAATCCGACTACAAAAGGTAAAGTACTGTTATACCACCAAAAATCATATTTTAAAATTATAGCTAAAATAATATAAATTATCACAAAAATTGTATTACAAAATATTGCACTTCCTTTATTACTAAAAACTTTAAACGATATATAAAAGAACATGTACAATAAAATGATTACATCTACAAACCAACCATTCGCTATTATCGTTGCCCCTTTTACTAAAAGATTAATAAAATAACTAATCGGTAATGTTTGTTTATTAAATACAAAATAAGCTATATATATTCCTGAAACAAATAAAGCTGGAATAACAACTCTAGCTAACCGTTTGGTTAAAAAGTTATTTAAATAATTCTTTTTTCTTTCATTTTGCACGTATAATCCATATGCAGATAAAAATAAAAAAATCGAAACTATATACGTTCCCATATATTTAAAGTTAATAAATTCTCCTCCAGTACTCACCGACTGTGATAAGTGATGAAATACTATTCCTATGGCAAGAAATCCTTTTAACCCTGTTGTGGACTTCACACCCAAGTAATCATTATTGTTTGGCAATAAATATACTAATATCGAAAATAATAATAATACAAAGATATCCATAACTTCTCCTTAATCCTAAATATAAATAGATTGTACCACACATACTAAGCATAGCACAATCTATTATCACTATTATTAAATATTTACATTTAAATAATTTAATTAAAACTCACTATATACATATTCTTGAACATTTGAAAAATCAGTTACAAAACAATAAATAATTATTCCCATAATTAACACATAAAAGAATATCACCCATAAAATTAATTTTAAGTTATCACTAATTTTGTTTTGCAAATTTGTAAAGCTCTCTTTCAACTTCCATCCATCCTTTCACACCCACATGCATTACATCAAATAGGAAATAGTCATCATATTCACGATTACCATAGTTTAAAACTTTAACATTAGCATATTTTTTCGCTATTTCTTCAATTTTTCTATACGTTTGCTCTCGCATTTCCTTAGAGACTCCAGTATAATCATTCCATTTTCCATTAACAGGGAAAATTATTACCTCGACTTCCATCCCTAATTCTTTCGCAATATCAAGGAATATTTTATAATCAGTGTATTCTGGTGAATCTAAGTAACTTAATTCCTTATTTGAATTTTCAAAAGAAGGATAATTTTTAGCTAAATATGTATCATAATATTTATTATCCACCGCATAATCATTATTATTTGTAGTTTCTTTAACTTTTTCTACAAACTCATCAATCATAGTACCCCAATCATAATCAGGTGTATTTTGTCCAGAAAGAGGATAATCTATTTTTCCTTTATTTGTATAAAACTGAATCTTATTCTTAAATGAATATATATCCTTATCTAACTCTAGAACTTTCTCTCCTATAAAGCTTCCCTTATTTTCAATAAAGTACTCTTTATATTTCTTATATATGTCATTCTGTCCTTTATTATTACTAGTTAGTTCAATTACTCTATTAATAAACTTTTCTTTTGTTTCTTTACTAATTTTATCATTAGCCATAGTATTATATATATGCTCTTGTGAAGATTTATTTAAAAAAGCATCGTTTTGCAAACCGCCCTTAGCAAACCATTGCACCGACTCTACTATTGCAACTCTTCTATTTTTCATAGCACTTTCTATAGAACCTAACGTTGATGCTTGAACAATATTTTGTGAATATCCTGTTCCAATCTGCATAATGTTAAAATCTTCATAATTAAATATTTTATTAGGATGATATTTCTCATTAATTGTTGCAGTCAATTCTGAAGATCCTAATAACACTAGAGTATTTTGCGTTATATTTTCTGTTATTATGTCTTTACTCTTGTATTTCTCATAAGCAGTACTATATCTGACGCTATTATCATTTACTTTATAATAGTTTTCTATCTTTTTTAAATACGTCTTATTTAAA
>NZ_CABFLN010000028.1 GCF_901873445.1 Gemella haemolysans | reverse complement strand
AAATCCATTAGTACCAGTAGATCCAGAACATCCAGAAAATGGATACAAGGTACCACCAGTACCAGAAACGCCTGGAACAAACACGGATATTACATATGTGGCAGATCCACAAAAAGCAGTGGTGAAAGTATTCAATACAACAACAGGAAAAGAGGTAGAATTACCAGCTGAGAAAGTAAGTATTGATAACGGAACAACAGATTCAGCAATTCCAACGGATTCAGTAACAGCTAAGATTGCAGACTTAGAAAAACGTGGATATGTAGTAGAAAATAAAGACTTATTAAATAATCAAAAATTTGATAAAGAAAAAGATCCAACAGATGGAGATCCAACACAAGTATTCAACTTGAAAGTACATGAAAAAGTGGTAGAAGTAACAGAACCACCAACACCAAATACACCGGTGGATCCAAATGTACCAGTAGAGCCAAATAAACCTGTTGACCCAACAGTACCAAAATGGCCAGCAGAAGGATTAAAAGAGTCAGATCTTAAAAAAGAAGTAACAAGAACAATTACATACGTTAAGAAAGAAACTCCAAATGGAGAAGAAGTAGCAAGCGGAAAAGATCCAGTAACACAAACAGCGCACTTTACAAGAAAAGCAAGCTATAATGTAGTTACAGGAACTATCACATACGGAAATTGGGAAAGCACGGACAAAGAATTAGCAAAAGTAGACACACCTGAATTAACAGGCTATGTAGCAGACAAAGCTTCAGTAGATAAAGTGGAAACAAATGCAGATTCGACAGGATTAGATCAAAAAGTAGTTTATACTAAACTAGGAAGTTGGGTACCAAGATTACCAGAAGGTGTAACACCACCGACAGGAACAGATATGACACCAAAACCATATCCAAACAATCC
>NZ_CABFLN010000027.1 GCF_901873445.1 Gemella haemolysans | reverse complement strand
TTTTCTATGTTTTTTTACAAATTTGTATATAATTTAATCGGACTGATTTTTCCATCAGTCCGATTTTTTGATGAGCCCTTAATTTTAAACATAAAAAAACCCTAAGGACACCTCCTTAGGGTTTGGTAATATTTAAATTATTTAACGTCTAGAACTTGTCTACCTTTGTACATACCAGTTTTTCTATCAACACGGTGACCCATTACGTAGTTACCAGTTGTTGCATCGATAGTAATTGATGGTGCAGATAGTTTTTTGTGAGTTCTTCTTTTTCTTTTAGCTGTTTTTGATGTTCTTCTAAAAGGAACTGCCATAGTTAATTTCCTCCAATTATTTTAAATAATTCTTATTGTTCTTTAAATAGTCCGTTAAGAGCTGCAAACGGTGATTCTTTCTTTTCTTTAACATCAGTTAAAGACTCTTCAGAAACCAATTCCCAGTCATTACCAGAAACCATCTCTAG
The DNA here is from genome assembly GCF_901873445.1 of Gemella haemolysans. Taxonomy (GTDB): domain Bacteria; phylum Bacillota; class Bacilli; order Staphylococcales; family Gemellaceae; genus Gemella; species Gemella haemolysans_C. Next base: position 20,841 of record NZ_CABFLN010000027.1, on the reverse strand, counting down.
CTCTTCTTCATCAGAAGTAGTTATTGGAATATTTAAAATTATAAGCTCATTCACTAAAGGTGTTAAATCAATATACATATCCATTAAATTAACGTCGAATACCTCTTCACCTGCAAATACAGATTTATCAATGTATTCTTCTCTCTCTTCAATTTCAAATGGAACAACAACTTCTTTTAGTGTTTTTCCTGAAATCATTTCGAAGTTACCTTTAATTAATAGATCGGCATAGATTTTATCTTGTCCACCTCGAGTTAATTTTCCACTAACAACAACGTCTCTAATATCTTTTAAAGAGCTATCGTAGTGTGCTACTTTAACATTTATATTTTCTTCAAAAACAAAAGTATCACTATTATTTTTGAATAACGAAGATCTTAACCATTTCATTAAATATCACCTCATAAACACATTATTTATTATATATCTTTTAGTTTAAGATGTCAACAAAAAAAGTTGACTCATTTGTTTTTTTTAATTCATTATATATTTCAATATATTCGCTAACGACATTATGAATCCTACAAAAATCGTTAACTTAGCTGTTAACACCATATACGGTGCCATTGTTTTTTTGTGATTATTCGCACTAAAACCTTTAATTATTTTTATAGCTAAAGGAATAGTAACAAACACCAGTAGATTCCACCACGAAGCATATTTAGTAATTATAAATAAAACATTTAATAAATATACTACGATAAAGCTAATTGCCATTGTTTTAATCGCATTATTTCTTCCGACTAATATCGCATAAGTTCTTCTTCCTGATTCTTTGTCATTATCTAAGTCACGGATATTATTCGCTAATAATATTGCTCCTATCATGATAAATAACGGCAGTGAAACGACAATAATATCAGCATTAACATAGCCAGTTTGGAAATAGAATGATAAAGCTATTATAATTGTTCCCATGAAAAATCCTGAAACAACTTCTCCAAATGGAGAATAAGCTATAGGATATTTACCTCCAGTATAGAAATATCCAGCAAGCATACACACTAAACCGACTAATAGTACATAGATACTCGTCATAAATGTTAAAATTAATCCAAATACAAAGGCTAGTGCGTACAATACCAAGGCTCCTACCATAACCTCTTTTGGACTTAAATTTCCTTTTACTATCGAACCAGAAATCCCTTCTGAATCGACCTTATCTAACCCATGTTTGTAATCATAATACTCATTAAATAAATTAGTTGCCGCTTGAATTAATAAGCAAGCCAGCAGAAATAATATAAATTTTAAAATTGAGAATTTACTCTCGTATCCTAATGCATACGTAGCTCCAAATAACACTGGTGCTATCGATGCTGGATAACTATGTGGTCTTGTACACATGAAAAATTCTTTTAATTTACTTTTATTCACAACATCCTCCTAGTTATCTTCTTACCTTGAATATTATATCATATATTTGGATTCGATGTTATCAAAAATCTTCCTCATTTTAGCCGAACTACAAATTATAACGTTTTCATCTTTTGTGTTATAATTAAAGAACAATATTAATTATACACGGAGGAATTCATTATGAAAATTGCATGGATCGGAACAGGAGTTATGGGTGAAAGCATGGCTGGGCACCTATTAGATGCTGGTCACGAACTTTTCGTCTACAACAGAACAAAAAGTAAAACTGACAACTTAGTAAAACGTGGTGCTACACTTCTTAATGAGATTAAAGATGCACCCGAATTTGCCGAAGTAATATTCACCATGGTTGGATATCCTAAAGATGTTGAAGATGTTTATCTTGGTGAAAATGGTTTAATTACAACTGCTAAAAAAGGGCAAGTCTTCATAGACATGACTACTTCTTCTCCTACACTTGCTGAAAAAATCAGCAACGAATTCCTAAAAGTTGGAGCATTTGCATTCGATCTTCCAGTTACAGGTGGAGACATTGGCGCAAGAAATGCTACTCTATCAATCATGGCAGGTGGAGATAAAAAAGTATTCGAAGAAGTTATTCTTCCACTAGTTGAAAAACTAGGAAAAAGCATTACATATTTCGGTGAAGCTGGTAAAGGTCAATATGCAAAACTTGCTAATCAGATCGCAATTGCTACAACTATGATTTCTGTTGCAGAAAGTTTCAAATTTGCTAAGGAAGTTGGACTAGACTTGGACTCGTTCTTCAAAACAGTATCAACAGGTTCTGGTGGAAGCTTCTCAATGACTTCATATGGACCACGTATCCTAAATGGAGACTTCAAACCAGGATTTTTCACTCACCACTTTATTAAAGATATGAAACTTGCTTTAGAAGAATGTGAAAAAATGAATATCAAACTTCCTGGGCTTGAGACAGCGTACAAAATTTACAACGAATTAGAAGAAGAAGTTCGCAATACAAATGGAACTCAAGCAATTTCTAAATGGTATAAACTATAAAATAAATGAGTTGATTGCCTAGATCAACTCATTTTTAATATATATTTTTCCTCCAAGTTTTAACGCTTTTGAATCTTTTGCGTGTCCAACCTCTTGAGTTTTTGCTACTGGTAAAGAAGGTGGTATATACTCCTGAATAATTTCAAATATTTCTTCAACAGAAAATTCTTTTTCAATTTTTGTGAAAGTTCCTATTAATAATCCTGAAATTCCATCAAATACTCCCAGTTGTTTCAACTGGGCAAGATGTGTTAGTAGACCTTCTATTGAAGTACCTAGTCCTTCTATGAAAAGCACCTTGTTTTCTACTTTTGGAAAATACTCTGTCCCAGCTAATTTCAAGAAGCATCTAATATTTCCTCCAACAATTTCACCTTCAATTTTTGTTCCTTGAAAAAATCTCCAGTTAACATCAAATAAAGAGTTCTGTTTCTTCAAAAATGTATTCACAAAACTTGTTCGTATTTCTTCATTTTCTATAATATTTAAAATCTGATATAAATAATTTATTTTATCTGTTTTTCTTACTAAAGAATTTAATACTGTCGTTAAGTCACTATATCCAAAAAACGGTTTATAATTTTCTTTTATTACCCCATAATCTAAGTACTCCAAGACTTCATTAGCAATATCTCCACCAGAAATATCAAAGATTGCTTTAATCTCATTATTTCTATAAAATGACACTAATTCGTCAGCTCTAAGTTGCGGACTTGCTCCACGCCCATACTTATCTCTATAGATATATTTAGTAAAAACAGGTACTAAACCCATCTCCACTAAAATACCCTCTAATTTTTCTAGCCTCACTTTATCTTCAATATTTTTTCCGTTTGAGCAAACTACTAATGCTATTTTATCGTTTATATTTAATATCATACCTTACTAGTTTTCCTTATCATATCTATACATAGCAAAAGACAGGACTTAATCCTATCTTCTACTTTTTATAATATTTTTATAGTCTAATTACTTACGCTTTCTACATAATATTTAGATCTACTTTGTCCGCCTTCATATTTTTTATTATTTAGACGTAGTACCATTTGACCAGATTGTCTTCCACCACTAGAGCTATCAATTAAAGGTACAATAACTTTATCACCTTCTATTTTAAACATATCTGGGGTTGCTGGAGTTTTTGCAACTGCACCACCGATTCCTCCAAAAACTGCAAGGTACATTTTATCTTTCTTGAAGTAAACAACTTCTCCATTTCCGACACTCTTATTGTACTTGTCTTCATTTCCTTTGTAACTATCATCAACTTCTTTATATTTAGCATGTTGTAATGATATTACTTTTTTATAAACTTGCTCAGCACTAAATGTTTCCGCAGAAGCAGTGTTATAAATATCTGTTATTTCTGCTAATGACATTGGCACAACATTCATACCTAGTTGAGCATCTCTTACATGTTTACTGAAATCTGATAAATAACCAAATAACCCTATCATACTCATACTGTCTATACTTCTGCCTAATTGTACTCCATAATATTTCGTAGCAATTGCGTAAGCAGCATCTTTATCATGGTCTTTGTTATTTACATTTATATTATTCCATTTTAATTTATCATTACTATTAACTTTAGAACCAATCTTATCTAAATCATCTCCTGTTGATGTTAATTTTCCACCGTCAACTTTATAAGAACCGATAATTTTATTTACATCATTAACTTGACGATTAGCATAATATCCACCTAAACGGAAGTAGATTACATCATTTCCTTCACTGTTATCTACAGCATAACTAACAGTGGGTGCATATTTTTTCAAAATATCAATAACTGATTGTGATAAGTGTAACTCTGAATTAAGTTCATCAATATCATTTAATGTTGAAAGTTTTTCAATAATTATCGTAGTCTCTTTATCTAATTGTTTTCCATCTACACTTCCTAAGTTAGCACTATTATTCGTTGTAGTTCCTTCTTGCATTTCTTCATATTTAATAATCCCAAATACGCATATTACAGCCGCAACAAAAATTGCAGCAAAACCTAATATATATTTTATTCCTTTGTTCATACTTTCTTCTCTTTCTATAATTTTTTTCTTTAATTATCTTCTCTATCAAACGTAGGGACGTAGAAATGTCTTCCCTCTAAACCAAATAATTTATCACTAAATGTTCCTGGCTCTACATTCGCTAAGTTTTTCTCAAACATCATCATTCTAGCATCAATATTATCAATAAAGTGAATAATTTCCGCTTCTTTAATCATAGGTAGTTTTGGTGAACCAAATTCATACTTACCATGATGCGCAAGAATCATATGTCTAAGTAAAATGATTTCTTCAGCTTCAATTCCCAATTTATCAGCCATTCTAGCTACTTCATCACTCATAATGACAATATGCCCTAATAATTCACCTTCTAATGTATAAGAAGTTCCTACAGGTCCACTAAGTTCTACAGTTTTTCCTAAATCATGTAAAATGATTCCACTATATAATAAATCCTTATTTAACGATGGATAAATTCCCACCAATGCTTTTGCTATTTTCAACATTGTTGTTGTATGGTAAATCAATCCTGAATAAAAATCATGGTGCATTGATTTAGCTGCAGGGTAACTAATAAATTGCTTTTTATATTTATTTAACAATTCAATTGTTACAGTTCTTAAGTTCTCATTACTTATTTCTTTCAAGAAATAATTTAATTCATTTATCATTACATCTTTTGGTACTGGGGCTGTTTGAATATAATCTTGTATATCAATATTGTCATTTTCTGTAGCCATTCGATAGTTTTTAATTTTCAACTGTAGTTTTCCACGATAATCTAAAATCGTTCCTTCAACATAAACCATCTTACCAGCTTTTAAGTTTTCACTATCTTCGTCTTTAACTTCCCAAATTTTCCCATCAATGCTGCCAGTTTTATCTTTTAGATACAATGTTAAATATGGTTTCCCACTTGTCGCAATTCCACGAATTACATTATCTAATAATAAAAACATACTAATCTCTTGATCAGTCTTAAACTCGCTTATGAACATTTCCTCACTCCTTCTTTTGTATATTTCATATCCATCTTATATTTTACTTTGTATTACAAAAAAATTCAAATAAATATAGTATAATACGCTATAAAATAGCAAAAAAGCCCAGAAATCTCTGAGCTTTTTCTCTTATTAGTCAAATAGATCTTTTGCTTTTCTACTTACCTTATCCAGGAAGCTTTCATCTTCTTCGACTTTTTCATTATTTAATTTAGCAAGTTCTAAGTATAATTCACGTTCTTTTGTTGATAGGTTTTTAGGGATTTCAATAGATACAACGATATAGTGATCTCCTTGACCATATCCCATAACGCTTTTAACACCTTTACCTGCTAGACGGAATTTACGTCCGTGTTGTGTTCCTGCTGGAACATTTAGTTCAATTTCACCTGTTAATGTTCGAACATCAACTTTTGTTCCTAAAGCAGCCTGTGCTGGAGAAAGTTTTAATTCAGTGTAGATGTCATCATCTTCTCTGTGGAAGTATGAATCCTCAGCAACGATTACCTCTATGAATAAATCTCCTGCTGGACCTCCATTTTCTCCTGCTCCACCTTTACCACGAAGGCGAACACGTTGTCCTGAACTAATTCCTTCTGGAATTTCTACTTCGTATTCTACTTCACGGTTATTATATCCTTTACCGAAACAGTGAGCACATTTATCTTTAATGATTTTACCTCGTCCTTGACATTCAGAACATGTACGTTGACTTTGCATACGTCCGAATGGAGTATCTTGAATTACCGCTTCTTGTCCACTACCATTACATCTATGACAAGTATTTACAGATGAAGAATCTTTCGCTCCACTTCCGTGACAGTGATCACATTCTACATCTTTACGGATTTTAATAGTTTTTTTCGTACCGAATACGGCATCCTCAAAACTTATACGAATGCGGTGTAATAAGTCTTCTCCTTGACGTGGAGCATTCGGATTACGACGTGATCCTCCTCCACCGAAGAAACTTGAGAAAATATCTCCAAGGTCATCAAAACCACCTGAGAATCCAGAGAAACCTCCACCGAAGCCACCAAATCCACCTTGACCGGCTCCACCTTCAAATGCTGCGTGACCAAATTGATCATATTGAGCTTTTTTAGTATCGTCACTCAGTACTTCATAAGCTTCTGAAATTTCTTTGAACTTATCTTCAGCGCCTGGCTCTTTGTTGATATCTGGGTGATATTGTTTTGATAATTTACGATATGCTTTTTTAATTTCAGCTGCACTTGCGCTTTTACTTACACCAAGTACCTCATAATAATCTCTTTTAGCCATCTTAATCTCTCCTATAATTAATTATTTAACAAAGGGCTAGCGCATAACGCTACCAGCCCCTTAGACTATTTATTTAATTATTTTTTCTCAGTGAAATCTGCATCAATTGTGTCATCATCGTTATTAGATGAAGTTGCTCCTGCATCTGCACCTTGTGCTCCTGCTGCAGCATTTGCTTGTTCATAAAGTTTCATAGTCATTTCTTGAACTGCTTTGTTTAATTCATCTTTAGCAGCTTTAATTTCTTCTAAGTTATTGTTTTTAATAGCTTCTTTTAATGTATCGTTTTTAGCTTTAATGTTATCTAATAAGCTTTGATCTACTTTATCTTTAGCTTCTTCTAATGCTTTATCAGCTTGGAATGAAAGTTGATCAGCTTCGTTACGTACATCAGCTTCTTCTTTACGTTTAGCATCTGCATCAGCATTAGCTTCTGCTTCTTTAACCATTCTATCGATATCAGCATCAGTTAATGAACTGCTTGATTCAATAGTAATTTTTTGTTGTTTTTGAGTTCCAAGATCTTTAGCTGTAACATTTACAATACCGTTTTTGTCGATATCAAATGTAACTTCAATTTGAGGTACTCCACGTGGTGCTGGTGGTATATCTGAAAGTTGGAATCTTCCAAGAGTTTTGTTATCAGATGCCATTGGGCGTTCACCTTGTAATACGTGGATATCTACTGCTGGTTGGTTATCTGCAGCTGTAGAGAATACTTGTGATTTAGAAGTTGGGATTGTAGTATTTCTTGGAATTAATACTGTCATAACTGATCCCATTGTTTCAATACCTAATGATAATGGAGTTACGTCTAGTAATACAACGTCTTTAACGTCACCTGTAATTACTCCACCTTGGATAGCAGCACCCATAGCTACTACTTCGTCAGGGTTTACTCCTTTATGAGGCTCTTTACCCATTTCTTTTTTAACAGCTTCTTGTACGGCTGGGATACGTGTAGATCCACCAACTAAGATTACTTGATCGATTTCACTTGGGTTTAATCCAGCATCTTTAAGAGCTTGACGAGTTGGGATTAATGTTCTTTCTACTAAGCTGTGAGTAAGTTCATCAAATTTAGCACGAGTTAATGTGTTTTCTAAGTGAACTGGTCCGTTAGCTCCAGCTGAGATGAATGGTAATGAAATTTGAGTTGAAGTTACACCAGATAAGTCTTTTTTAGCTTTTTCTGCTGCATCTTTAAGACGTTGCATTGCCATTTTATCTTGTGATAAGTCGATAGCTTGTTCTTTTTTGAATTCTTCTACAAGGTAGTCGATAATAGCTTGGTCGAAGTCATCTCCACCTAGTAAGTTATCTCCTGATGTAGCTAATACTTCGAATACTCCATCTCCTAATTCTAAGATAGATACGTCGAATGTACCACCACCAAGGTCAAATACTAATACTTTTTGATCTACATCTGTTTTTTCTAATCCGTACGCTAATGCTGCTGCAGTAGGTTCGTTGATAATACGTTCTACTTCTAATCCAGCGATTTTACCAGCATCTTTAGTTGCTTGACGTTGAGCGTCATTGAAGTAAGCTGGTACTGTAATAACAGCTTTAGTTACTTTTTCACCTAAGTAAGCTTCAGCAGTTGCTTTTAAGTTTTGTAAAATCATTGCCGAGATTTCTTGTGGTGAGTATTTTTTATCATTTACATCTTCTTTGTAATCTGTACCCATGTGACGTTTGATAGAAATTACTGTGTTAGGGTTAGTGATTGCTTGACGTTTTGCTACTTCCCCTACTTGAATTTCATCACCTTTGAATGCTACTACAGAAGGTGTAGTTCTGTTACCTTCTGGGTTAGGGATTACTTTAGCTTCCCCACCTTCTAATACTGATACACATGAGTTAGTTGTTCCTAAGTCGATACCTATAATTTTTGACATATTCTTGTCCTCCTTAAATTTATAATAACTATATTTTCAAATTTATTTGTTAAAATGATTATTTCACTCTAACAAAGTCTTATATTACTTTTCTATATGCTTTTCAGCTTTACACTGAGAATATTCTGCGCAGTGGCTACTTTCAAATCATTTTGTCACTGCGTTCTTAATTCTTTAAGTATGTGTCTGCGCAGTGGCTACATACCAATCATTTCGTTGCTACGCTCCTCATTCTTGGTGTAGCTGTGCGATTCTTACTCCTAACTTTTTTCTTCACCTTCTAGGTTCGAAAAAACTAAGGATTAATAATTATGAGTTTACCTTAACCATTGCTGGTCTAATTACTCTATCTTTTAGTTTGTAACCTTTTTGGAATGTATCTAAGATTACTCCGCTTTCTTTGTCGCTTTCTTCTCCTTGCATTACTGCGTGGTGGAAGTTTGGATCGAACTGAGCATTTTCAGTTTCTACTAGTTCAACACCTTCTGATTTAAGCGCTGCTTGTAATCCTTCGTATACCATTTGTACACCTTTTAGAACTGTTTGTACTTCTTCATTAGTTGACTCAACTTGTAGAGCACGTTCTAAGTTATCCAAACTTGGTAAGATTTCTGTAATCACTTTTTGACTCTTATAAGCATTTATAGTGTCAATTTCTTGATTTTTACGTCGTTTAAAGTTTTCAAATTCTGCGTAAAGACGTAAGTATTTATCTTCTGACGCTTTTACTTCTTCTTGCAGTTTTTCAATTTGTTCTTGTAATAACTCTTCTGCAGTTTTTTCAACTACTTCTTCAGAGTCTGTAGTTTCTTCAGTTTCAACAGTTTCTTCTGTTGTTACTTCTTCTTGTAGAGTTTCTTTTTGTTCTTCAGTAGCCATCTCTACCTCCTAATTATTTTAAATTATTATTTAAATTATCACGAACACAAGCTATAAGTGTCATGATTTTTGAATAGTCCATTCTCTTTGGTCCAAATACGGCTATTACACCTTGACCTTTAGATGTGTTATAACTACTAGATACTAATGAAAGATCATCTATATTCCCAAGTTTAAGCTCAGTTCCTATTTTAATAGATGGTTTCCCTGTTACTTCATTATTATCTAGAAGCTCGACTATCTTATCATCTTCTAAGAGCGATACTACTTCTTTTAATTTTTCTACATTGTCTATATCGGGTTGTTTAAGTAAATTGTACTTACCCCCTAATGCTACAGTCTTTTTAATTTTATTTTGCAACAATCTATTTAAAGCCACCACTATCATATCGTAGTTGTTAACTTTATTCTTTAGATATTTTTCTAACTCACCATGAATCATTACATGAGCTGTTGCCATATCCACATCATAGAAGTAACTTTGAAGAAGTTTATTGATTTCCCCTATATCTTCTGCAGTGAAGTCTGCATCCAGTTTATAGTTTTGTTGGAATACCTCCCCTATATTTGTTACTAATATAACGAGAATGCTACGACTACTTAGAAGAATAACCTCTATTTTATTAATGCGCCTATCCGTTTTTGTCGGGGCTAGTATCACCGCCGTACAATCCGTTAAGTCCGATAGTACTATTGCATTCTTTTCTAGATAATTATTTTCTGAAACTATATCACCACCAGAGAGTTGTTTAAGTTTTTCATTTTCACTATTTGATAATTCATAATCTTTTTTTATGTAATCTACATAATAGCGATAACCTTTTTCCGAAGGTACTCTACCTGATGAAATATGAGTCTTTTTAATCAATCCTTCTTTTTCTAATTTACTCATATCATTTCTTATCGTTGCCGAACTGAAATCAATATTTTGAGCAATTTGCTTAGAACCTACAGGTTGATTAGTCGTAATAAAATTTTCGACTATAGATTGAAGAATGAGTACTTGTCTATCTATTAACATCGTCATCACCTATTCTCCAATTTTGTGTTTTAGCACTCTAAGTATCTGACTGCTAATCACATATATAATAATATCATTAAGGTCAAAATAAGTCAATAGCTTTTTTAAAATATTTTTGACTTTTTTTGACCTTTCATCTTACTATTCTTCTTAACCTTGATACAATAACATTTCTAAAAATAATTTTTAATGAAAAATTCAATTGATTCTTTTGTAGCATTGCACATAATATTGAAAATAAAATAATAATTTGTAGATGAAGCAACTTATAGCATGAATTTCTAACCTAATTTCTAAATGTATATTTAATCAAAAAGTATTATAATTTGTTCCTGCCTTCCTTGTATCTTCAGAAAAATTCTTGTATAATAAGTAAACGAAAGAAGTTAATAGAGGTAAAAATTTTGGAACTTATTGAACTTAGAAAAGAACTCGAAGAAATTAACAAAAGAATAACGGAATTTAAAACTTCATTAAAAATAGAAGATAAAACTGAACGAGTTGCTGAAATTGAAAATATGATGCTTGAGGCTGATTTTTGGAATGATAGCGAAGCAGCTAGTCTATTAGTTACCGAATCAAAAAGTATAAAAAAAGAACTTGATGAATTTAGTGAAATGATAGACTATTTAGAGCACTCTGAAGAGATGATTGAATTTCTAAAAGATGAAGATGATGAAGAAATTTATCAAGATTTACTAGAAACAGTAGTCAATCTAAAATCAAGTGTTGAAGATTTTAGCTTTAGATTATTATTCTCAGAAGAATATGATAACAACACTGCTATACTAGAAATACATGCCGGGGCTGGTGGAACTGATGCTACAGATTGGTCAGAATTAATGTTACGTATGTATGAAAGATTCTTCACAAAACAAGGATTAAAATACAGCTATTTAAACTATCAATCTGGTGATATCACTGGTGTTAAATCAGCAACTATAAAAGTTGAAGGTGATTTTGCATATGGCTTATTAAAAGGAGAAAAAGGTGTTCACCGAGTTGTGCGTATCTCACCTTTTGATCCATCCGGAAAAAGACATACATCTTTCGCTTCAATCGATGTAATTCCAGAATTTAACGATGATGAAATTAATATCGAAATCAATAATGAAGATTTAAAAATAGATACTTACAGAGCTCAAGGGGCTGGAGGACAACATATTAACACTACTGATTCAGCAGTTCGTATAACTCACCTTCCTACAGGTATCGTAGTTCAATCACAAGCAGAACGAAGCCAAATTAAAAATAAAGATGCTGCGATGAAAAATTTAAAATCAAAACTTTATCAATGTGAGATTGAAGAAAAAGAAAAAGAATTAGCAGCAATTCGTGGTGAACAAAAAGACATTGGTTGGGGTTCTCAAATTCGTTCTTATGTATTTACTCCATATACAATGGTAAAAGATCACAGAACAAACTACGAAGTATCTACAGTAGACAAAGTAATGGATGGTGAGATAATTGATTTTATCGATGCTTATCTACATTACAATATGAAAGAAAAAGAAGTACTATAGCTAAATACACGCAAGACATTTATCTGTCTTACGTGTATTTTTTCTATATTAAATTATAGTTTTTCGTATTCAGCTGGCACATCAAACGGATTTTCTTTATTAATATGATCGTAGAACATAACTCCATTTAAGTGATCGATTTCGTGTTGGAAACAAATTGCTGGTAAATCTGTTAAAGTTAAAGTAACTTTCTCATCATTTTCATTATAACCAACTACTTTAATTTTTGAATAACGAGGAACATATCCTTTAATTTCTTTATCTACTGATAAACATCCTTCTCCACCAGCTAAGTAACATTTTGCAGCTGAGTTTGAGATAATTTTTGGATTATATAATGCATAAGAAACTGTATTTTCTGGGAACTCTTCATCTGGGATATGCACTGCAATCATTCTTTTTGAAACGTTGATTTGTGGTGCCGCTAATCCTATCCCCGGTTTTAGTCCTAATTTTTCTGCTTTCTCATCATCTTGAGAAGCAATTACATATTCTAATAATCCACGTAAAACAGCTTTATCTTCATCTGAAATCGGACTTTTTACTTCTTCAGCACGTGCTCTAAGTGTCGCATGTGGATCAATAATTATATCTTTAGTTGTAATCAAATTTTTTTCTCCTTTATTTCTAATTATTTCTCTCGGTCTTTCATCCTTATTTTATTATTTCATAAATAGCTCAGAATGTCAAAGTTTCCTAACCGACAGTTTTTTAAAATTCTTTTTTACGAAATATATTAGTATAATTTTCAATCTTTGTTTTAGAATTTTCTGAATTTTATTTTTGTGTTTTTCTATATTTCATGATATCATAGTAGTGTTGATAATTTATAAATATGATTTTTAGGAGAGTGTATTATGACTTTTGAAAATTACCAATATACTAGACCAGATACTGATCAAATAAAAAAACAATTAGAAACATTAATAGAAAAATTAAATTCGGCAAATACTGTTGAAGAAACTTTAGAAATTTTTAACGAATACAACAAACTTCGCAACAGCGTTGAAACATTAGCTCAGTTAGTAGAAATCCGTGCAACAATCGACACTACTGATAAGTTTTATGAAACTGAAAGAGATTTTTGGGATGACTTCAATCCTGAATTGACTTCTCTTCTTAGCAAATTCGATAAAGCAATATTCGATTCTAAATTCAAAGAAGAACTTAAAAAAGAAATTGGGGAACATTACTTTAACCTAATTGAATCTTCTCTTAAAGTATTTAGTGATGAAATCATCGAAGATTTAAAAGAAGAAAATAAACTTACTTCTGAATATACTAAGCTTACTTCAAGTGCTAAAATTCCATTTGATGGTGGAATTCACAACTTAAGTGGTATGGCTAAATATACTCAAGATGCCAACCGTGAGACTCGTCTATTAGCAAGTCAGGCTGTTGCCAAATTCTTCAAAGAAAACTTAGAACAATACGATAGCATTTACGACCGTATAGTTAAAGTTCGTACTCGAATTGCGAAAAAACTTGGTTTTGATAACTTCGTAGAAGTTGCTTACCTTCGTCTACGTAGAACTGACTACACTGCAAAAGACGTAGCAAACTACAGAAAACAAATTTTCAAAGAAATCGTACCTGTAGTTGAAGAACTTAAAAAAGCACAAGCTAATCGTCTAGGACTTGAAAAACTTTCATTCCACGATGAAGGTGTAACATTCAAATCTGGTAACCCTACTCCAAAAGGTGACCGTCCAACACTTGTTGATTATGCTAAAATAATGTATAAAGAATTATCACCAGAAACTGATGAATTCTTTACATTTATGACTGAAAACAACTTATTAGACTTAGATACAAAACCAGGAAAAGCTGGTGGTGGTTACTGTACATTCATTCCAGATTACAAAGCACCATTTATCTTTGCTAACTTCAATCAAACTCCTCATGATGTTACAGTCTTAACTCATGAAGCTGGTCATGCTTTCCAAGTTTTCCAAAGTAGAAATCATATGCCAGATTACGTTTGGCCAACATTTGAAGCTTGTGAAATTCACTCAATGAGTATGGAATTTTTAACATGGCCATGGATGAATCTTTTCTTTAAAGAAGATACTGACAAGTTCAAATACTACCACATGACTACAGCGATTAAGTTCTTACCTTATGGTGTTACTGTCGATGAGTTCCAACACGAAGTATACGAAAATCCAGAACTAACACCACAAGAACGTCGTATGAAATGGTTAGAAGTGGAAAGAAAATACCTACCATCACGTTACTACGAAGAAATTCCAGAACTTGATGAAGGATTATTTTTCTATAGACAAGGACACTTATTTAGTGTACCATTCTACTATATCGATTATACTTTAGCTCAAGTTTGTGCCTTCCAATTCTGGAAAAAAGCTAACGAAAATAGAGAAAAAGCATGGGAAGAATACCTACACCTATGTAAACAAGGTGGAACTAAACCATTCTTAGAATTAGTTAAAGAAGCAAATCTAGAAAATCCATTCAAAGATGGAACAATTTCTAATATTGTGCCAGAACTTAAAAAATACCTTGACTCTGTAGATGCTACAAAATTTTAAAACTTCTTTTAAAGGCGAGGATTCCTCGCCTTTAAACCTAATTAAACATTGATCTTTAGGAGGATAAAATATGAAAGAAAAGAAAATAGCTGCATTTTTCGATATCGATGGAACTCTATATAGGGATTCTTTAATGACAGAGCATTTTAAAAAATTAATTAAATACGAAGTTGTAGATGAAAGATATTGGATAAATGGCGTAAAAGATACATACATCAACTGGGATAAACGTTTTGAAGATTACGATAACTATCTATTTGGAGTATCTGAAGCTTACGTTCAAGCAATAACAGGTCTTCATAAAAAATATATTGATTTCGCAACAGAACAAGTAATGAAACTTAAGGCTGATCGTGTCTATAAGTTTACTAGAAATATTATTGAAAAACATAAAAAGAATGGACACCTTATTATTTTCATCTCAGGTAGTCCAGACTACCTTGTTGAAGCAATGGGTAAAAAACATCATGCATTTCTTGCGATTGGTAGTAAATACATCATGGAAAATGATAAATTTACAGGTGAAGTAATTCCAATGTGGGATGCTGATAGTAAAAATAAAACTATTGATAGATTAGTTGAAGAATATAATATTGATCTTTCTGAATCATTTGCATATGGTGATACAAATGGCGATTACAACATGCTAAGACGTGTAGGTAATCCAGTTGCAATGAATCCAAGTCGTGAACTACTTAGTAAAATTAAAGAAAACAAAGAACTAGCTGAAAAAGCAACTATCTTAATCGAAAGAAAAGATGTTATTTATAAAACACAAGCAACTATTGATATCGTCGAAATATAAAAAGACTCAAGGCAATTGACATTATGTCATGCCTTGAGTTTTCTCAATTAATAGCTTATGTATTATATAAAAATTCAGAGCCTTCTTCGCTGTTAAGATTAACTCCAGAAACTAATCTATTACCAACTTTTCTATAAAGCTGAGCTTGAGTAGTAAAGGTAAGTTTACTTCCATCTTCCTTAATAATTTTGAAACTCTTACCATTGATAGACCATTCAATTGATACTCCATCATATTTTTTTAGAAGGTATCCTTTATATCTATTAACAAGATCAGAACTCATTTTTCTTGCTCCTTCTTCATCCATTGCTCCACCTATCCCTTGAGCATCAGCCGGCAACGAATTGCTATCATTTAATAACGCAGGGTTCGGTCCACCTAATTCGATATCAGATCTTTTGTTCTTACGCTCAAACTCTCTTGCTTTTTCTGCAAGTTCCTTAGTCTTTTGTGCAGCTTCCTGAGCTTTATCATAAAGCTTATTACCCACATCATTTAACAATTGTTTTAAACTATTATTATTAAACTTGTATTTTTCTAAAATTTGAGATAAATCTTTACTAAAATTAACATCTGTCTTAATATTTTTTATCTCTTCTTCAGCTCTCTTATAATTTTCAATATCAGCATTTAACCAGTTAATAGCAGCTGAAAAATTTGAATTTGTATCAAGTTTTTTAGCTTTATCTAAACTATCTCTCGCTTCATCAATTTTTTTATCATTTAAGCTAATAGACGTATTTTTAATCTCTTTTGCAACTTTTATATCAGTCTTGATAGTTGGAATAACCTTCTGAGCAACATCAGTAGTTAGCGTCTCCAAGCCTTTCGCTCCTGCTTCGAAATCATGACTGATATTAATCATATCAACATATTTTTGATACTCTTCTTTTACCTTCTCATCTTTCCCACCACCAAACATAAAATAATACGCTGTAGCACAAATAATAAGCGCAACTATAATACTCGAAAATATAGCAATACTTTTTTTCATATATATTCTCCTGTTATCTAAAATCTTTCCACTCTTCGCGGACTATAAAATTATTATCTCATAGAAAATCATATTTTACTAGAAATTAATTTAACATACAATATTTTTATATAAGTTTGATAATAACTTATATTGCTCTGGATATGCAGAAAATTTTAATCCATGTACTCTTCCTTTATTGAAATATTTAATAGTACATTCTTTTTTATTATGATTATAATCTAGCATCACAATATTTTTGTAGTATATCTTATAACCAAAAAACTTATAAAATCTTTTTATAGAGAAGATTTTCAAGTACTCTTCTCTAAAATATATATCACAATCATAACTAAATGTTAGCCGATAATTAACTCTCTCTAAAATCGATAGATCTGTTCCTTTTAGTAGTTTATTTAACTCATTTCTTATTTTAGGAATATTAGAATTATACTTTTTTAAATAATAATCAAAATCCACTGCTAATAGTATCCTTTCTACACTAGTTAAAGTATTAAAATTAATTGTATTCATATAAAAAACCTCCTTAATATACTTAGTATATTAAAGAGGTTGGACATAATGTGGGAAAAACTCTATATCCTTCTCTCACTCTACTATTATCAAAATTTCCATTCAAAAAATTACCTAATTAAAATTAAAATCTTCCTTTTTTATAAACATTAGGTCTTCTTTTGTAGGATTGTCTATTTCTATAATTCTTCTTGAGTGTTTCATTACAATCTCATCATAGATATTTCTAACAAATCTTGCATTAGAAAAATTTTCATCCTTATCACATAGTATTTTTTCAAAATAATTTCTTAATTCATACAATCCATCTACATCGACAAGATAATCTTTTCTATCACATATATAAAGAAATATTTCAGTCAATTCATCAACAGTATAATCTTGAAACTCTACAAACGTATTAAATCTAGATTTTAATCCTGGATTGGACTCAAAAAAGTGTCTCATAGGTTCTGTATACCCTGCAACTATAACAACTAAATCATCCCTATAATCCTCTAGTGCTTTTGTTAGTTCAGTCAGACATTCTTTTCCATAAGAATCAGTATGATCATTCTCTGTAATACTATATGCTTCATCTATAAATAATACTCCCCCTTTTGCTCTTTCTATAATTTTTTTTACTTTTAAAGCTGTTTGTCCTTGATATCCAGCTATTAAATCTGTTCTAGATACCTCTAGAAAGTGCCCTTTAGACAGCAATCCTATTTTCTTGTAAATATGCCCGACTATTCTCGCTACTGTTGTTTTCCCTGTGCCTGGATTACCTATAAAAGCCATATGCATTGTACCTTTATTCGCTATTAATTGTTTTTCTAATCTCAACTGCTGAACACGTTGATATATTATTAAATCTTGGATTTTCTTCTTTACATTTTCCAATCCAATTAAAGATTGTAATTCTTCCAATAATTCAATTAAAGATTTTTCATTTTGGTTTTCTTCTTCATTCCCTAATAATTCTTGGACTGATATGTATCCTAAATATTTAAGAAAATCGTCTTTTAAAATTTTAGCACTATCTTTTATCTCTCTATTTTCTTTATTATTACTAACTTCCTTAGATATATTTTTTAGTAATAATATCTTGGATTGATTATCCCTGTTATTAATAATATGTTCAATGTAGGATAAGATAATATCTTTCTTATTAATCAACTCTCCATATTTTAGTGAAGAATTATATAATTTTTCTTCGTACTTATTCATCTATCGTCTTCCTATAAAAAATAAAATGTATAAAATAATACATACCAATATTATTATAAAAATATATATTTGTCTGTTTTTATAATTAATTTTTTTATCTAATAATTCTATTTTTTCTTTTAACACTAAAATTTCAATATCTGTATTTTTCTTATTTTTCTCTACTTTGTTTTTAATATCTCTATTTTCTTTCCACAAAGTATCTATCTCAAATAAATATTCTTGAGTGCTTATTTTTCTTACAAACTCTTCTATAAAATTTATTCTTTGTTTACTTTCTACTAACTCTCTATTTTGATTTTCCAACAAAATAGAGACTTCACCAATTTCAATAATTATTTTGTCTAATTTCTCCCAAATTTTATCAATTTGATATAAATGTTCTAATCCGCTAAGTTTTTTATCTGTTTTTTTTAGTTCGGAAATATCATATTTTAAAATATTCATATCTTGCCACATATTATCTACTTCTACTAAATGCTTATACTCATCAAGTCGTTTTTTAAACTTTGTTAATACTTCAACCGTTTTTCTCTGCTTTTCTATAATATTATTGATATCCTCATTAGCTAATAAAAGCTTATCATTAGTAACTTCTATTGATTTATATGCTTGCTCTATCTGATTTAATTGAACCAAAAATGCTTTAAGTATATCTTTATCCAAAGATTCTAATGCAGTATATACCACTCCAAACTCTTTTCTAAGCTCAATTATCCCGGTATTTATATTTATAAACTTATCTTGTATTTTTGATAATCTCAGATTAAATTCAGAACCTGTTACATTATGATTACCTAACCGAAAAAAACCTCCTTCTTCTTCTACTTTTTCCAATTTAAAATCTTTGTCCGTGTTTTTTGAAAAATCTCTTAGTTTTTTCTTTGCTAGATCAAAATTATGGTGATTATAAGTACTTTCATCTATATTGGTCTGTAAATTATTATTACTATTATTATTCATATATTATTCCTTTCAAAATTATAACAATTCATCTAATCTATCATCAATTTCATCAAGTATCTCTTTATTATTACTCTCTTCTTTATCATTTACTTTCTTAGATATATTATTAAACTCGATTTGTTTATTTACCATTTCATTATATAAGTATTTATGACCTGTAGTCATCAAATCCTCTACACTCTCTCTTTTTCTATTCACTACCTTTTCTATAGTTTTCTGAAAATTTTGTTGCTTCGCTAATATTTGATTCCCTTTTTCTAGTTTTTCAGAATGTATTCTTTCAATTTGTCTCTCGCCTATTACTTTATCTAGGCGATTTATTGCTATTGCTCCAATAACCCCAGAAATTACTGAACCTAAAAATATGCCCATTATGCTTCCTAATGTCCCTAATAATGGTATTTCTATCTTCCCAATACCAATATTTTCTAACGCTACTTCTATAACAGTCGATAAATTCATTGCTCCAATTGCTGTTAAACCTGCGATTACTATTTTCCCAACTTGTGCCATTTTTTCTGAAAATGGCTTATTTTTATTTTCTGGTTTTTTTAAATAAATAACCGCCTCTTTTAATATCTTCCACCCTTGTTTTAATATAGACCAAGCCTTTTTTAAAATCGATACTACAGGATTAAATAACGCAGTTATCATAGCAGAAATTATTGTATTACCTGCATTAATTAAATGACTTTTTAATTTAGAAACAAAAGAAGTTATCGCTTCCTTTATTGAATCAACTAGAGTTTTTAATGTTCTAGCTTTAGATTTAAACCATTTTATAAGATATTCTATTATTTCTTTCAAAAATTCTGTAAGTAACCCCATTATCGCCGCCTTTGTTGCTGCTTTTCCAATTCTTACAGCTTCTTCTTTTCTGGATTTTTTTCCAGCTTCTATAGCTTTTTTTTTCCCTTCTTCGATCCTTTTATCTAATTCCTCTCTTGCTTCCTTGTCTTTCTCTCTTAATTGTCTTTCTTCTTTTTCTGTGATATTATGTACTTCTTGCGCTGTCTGTCCTTTAGAATTTTTATTATCTAAGAAATCAGTTGTAGAAGTATCTCCTTTTGCTTGATTAATCCCACTTCTAATCTCATTTAAATTTTTTTTACTATTTGCAAATTCGATTTTTTCTTTTTCGGACATAAATGCATTCACATCAGCTCTACGATGTAACTCTGCTCCAGAGACAGTATGATCCATATGAGTTCCTTTCTCTTTAGATCCCATTGGTCTACCTTTATCAAAATCTTTTCTTGCTCCTTTTACTAAAGTTATTTCTTCTTTTCCCGCACGATTTTTATGTGTTTGTATATTACCATTTTTATCCTTCTTAAATCTTCCCTGATATGTATTATATTTTTCTTCGTAATCTATATATGTGTTATGAGTTGCTAATTTACCATTTTTGAAATTTTCCGCTGTTTGAATATGTGCATCTTTTCTCAAATCTAGTGTATTACCATTATTTTTCTCAATAAATTCTTTCCCTATTCCAACTCCTAATTGATTTTCTATTTGTTCCCATATAACGTTTTTTACTACTTCACCAATCTTTTGCGGATTATTTATACTTTCTCTTTCTGTTTCCAAAAAAGCCAGATCTTCTATATCTTTTAATAAATCCTCTTCTAATTCTGATTCAAGTCTATCAAAATCCAATATATCAATTTCTTCATACAGGTCATTTTCATTCATTTTTAAAATATCATTTTCATTCATTATTTTCACCTTACTTTAATATAATCGTATCATTATTAATATTAATCATTCTATTACAT
>NZ_CABFLN010000026.1 GCF_901873445.1 Gemella haemolysans | reverse complement strand
GGGATCATTTCCACTATATTCCAAAAAACAAAGTGGGAAAACAAACAGAAGTTGTTAAACCAACTCCAGTTATTCCTGCGCCTTCTTTACCTAAGGCGAATAAAGAAGAAAATAAAAAAGATAATGTTACAGAAGTAAAACCTAGCGTTTTATCATTTGCAGGAGTACAATATGAAACTAGTGATGGGTTTAAATTATCTGAAAATAGTGTAATAACACCAACCTCAACAGGACTTCTTGTAGCTCATAGTGGTCATCAACACTTTGTATTTTATAAACAATTGGTTAATTCTAAATGGGAAAAACTTATTCCTTATCAATATCTGAATAAGGCTAAAGAAGAGTATGTAGAATTGGAAAAAGAAGTTAATGATAAAATTAATTATCTTTCTCAAAAGAATAATATAGGAAAAGATAAATTTAGCTATGTTATTACTGCAAATGGGGATGCAATTTCTTACAATGGAAAAACGGAGTTGTTAAAAGATATAAATGTCAAAGAAAATACGGAGGAAAATAATTCGAATAGTAAAGATAAAGTAGAAAGTAATAATTCAACTAATAATACTTCTACTGATAATACGGAAACTGCGAATAATTCTTCAGAAAATACTGCAGGAAATGACAACCATAGAGAAGAGCAAAATAATGCTGAAGAAAAAGAAATTGAAGAAAAAATTGACTATGTTGCTAAACAACTAAATATAGATAAAAGTTCTATAAAATTAATTGAAATAGCAGAAGGAAAAGCATTGGTGTATCCACATGGAGATCATAGCCACACTATATTAGTTAAAGATATAGACATATCTAAACCTCTAGCAGATCCACATAATAATTTAGGAGCTGAGACGTTAAAAAAATTAGGATTCGATGATGATATTATCCATGATATTCAACATGCTTCTGCAGACACTGATTTTCCTGTACATGAATCAAATGTAGAAAAAATGAAAGAGTGGTTAAAAACTGTTAAGTACTTAAATATTGGTCAAAATAAAGATCCACTTAAAAGAAATGGATTAGAACTTATGCCAAATATAGAAGTTCTTGGTATTGGATATACTCCTATCGATGATATTACACCTGTTTATAAATTTAAAAAATTAAAACAATTATACGTATCAAGAACGGGTATTAAAGATTATTCATTTATAAAAAATATACCAACATTAGAAGGAATTGATTTTTCTGAAAATGACATTCAGGATATTTCGTTCTTAAAGGATTATCCAAACTTAAAATTAGTTTCTGCGGCAGGAAATAACATTGAAAATATCGATGTATTAAAAAATCTTACTAATTTAGAGTCATTAAATTTAGATAATAATAAAATTAAAGATATATCAGCTCTAAAAGATTTAAATTATCTAAGAGCAGTTAGTCTTGAAAATAATAACATTACAAAATTGGACGCATTTAGAAATAAAAATGAATTAGAGAGTTTATTCTTATCTAATAATGGTGGTTTAGAGTTATCGACTTTAAAAAATGATAATTTAGAACAGCTGACGGTGAACAATACTAATATTAGAGACTTAAGTGTCGTATCTAACTTGCCTAAATTGAAAAAATTAGTAGCAAATGATAATAAAATAACAACACTATCTCATTTGAAAAATGCTAAAATTTTAGAAAGTGTAGAAGTTAACAATAATAAAATTGATAGCTTAGATTTTGAGAACAGTACAATTACAAGTCTAGAAATCAGAAATAATAAACTAGAGGATATTAACAATGTTCATAAACTTTCTGCGCTTGAGAATTTAGATGCTAGTGGTAATAAGATAAGTGAATTTCCAACTAATAAACAAGATAAGCTGATTAATTTAACAGTTAGTAATAATGTTATTAGAACAATGGAGAATGTTAATAATCTTACAGCACTAAAATACTTAACAATGTCAAACAACTATGTAGCATCATTAACATTAAGAGAAAAAAATAAAACATTAGAATATCTAGATATAAGCCACAATACTATCCCGAAAGAAGAGTTAGAGATTCCTAGTGGCGGAAATATTCCAAAAGGAATAATGAGTAATTTTGAAAAAATCGAAAGTGGAGATATTAAAGAGAATTATACTTTAACTGCTGATTATATTACAGAACAAGCAGAAAAACTTCAAGAAGAAATATTGAAACTAAAAGATGAGAAAAAATTAGTACCAGAAGTAGCTGATGAATTAAAACAAAAAGCACGTATTATTTATCTCGATATGTCTTACAGTATAGATCAAAGTAGAAATAAACAAATTGAATTAGAAAAACAATTGAACGAAATAAGAAAACAAGTTAAAGATAATTTAGTAACACCTACAACTGAGGTAGTTAACAAAGAAGATTCAGTAGTAGAACACTCTAATGCTGAAGCAGAGCATTCTTCAGAAGAAAATAATCATAATGAAGTTGAAGAAAATAAATTTGTCTTTGTTGTTAACAATATAGTGAGTGAAGAAGAGGATGGCTATATTGTAAAACATGGAGATCATAATCACTTTATCAGAAAATCAGAATTATCAGCTAAGCAATTAGAAGAAGCAAAAGAGTTTTTAGCTAAGAAAGCAGAAACTACAACAACTATAGATAAAGCAACATTAGAAAGTAAAAAGAATTATATTGCTCTATTCTATGGATTAAATGTTAGTGACATTTCAGTTGATAATAATGCGCTAGTATTTAATTATAACGGTTCAGTTAAGCATCTTTTACTTAATGATATAACTGTTCCGGTGATGAGTTCAGACTTGGAAGGTGATTTTGAAAAAGAAATTACTGCTTTAGCAAGTAGTATGAATACAACTGTTGAACATATTCAAGTACAAGACGGACAAATGATAGTAAATCACGGGAATCACAATCATTATTATCCAATTAAGAGTCCTGGATGGAGAACATATAACCAAAATAAAATACCTTATATAGAAATACCTAAAGTAAATGGGAATATTGATGAAGCTCTTGTTAATAGTAGACTAACAGAATTAGAAAATAAGGCACAAACTGTACTGGCTAATAATCCAGCTAAATTAAGAAGAGTGTTAAATTGGTTAAACAATTTTAGAGAAGTCAGTCTAGCGTGGCATGTAACAGGAACAGATGGATATTTACAAGCTCTAGACAAATTTGAAAAAACTCAAATAGATATATAACTCTATATTATATAAATAAAGATGAGGGATTAAGTAAAAGTAATCTTAATCCTTCATCTTTTGATATTTGGTTGCATAATGAGTTTTGAATTTAATTTTTTCATATTCTGAATTTATTATATAACTAGTTTTTTTATCTTTTTTGTTAAGTACAGGTTTTTTCACTTTATATAAATTTTCATAAATAAAATTTACAAGTCTATAGAGAATCAAAGTAATTAAATCTATAAAATTAAATATTATAAACTAGTAAATTTTGATTAATATAAAAAATTTACAGAGTTTTATTCACACTCCCGTTAATTATAAAGAGTTTACAGAGTTTTATTCATACACCTTAGGAAACCATACTCATTATGTGATTTTATTGTACTATATATTCATATTAACACGGTGCCATTCGTTTATAACGTATGCAAGTTGACCTACTTGGTTTAAACCAACAAGATTAATTTCTTGGGTAGCAGGAGTTGTTCCACCTAGGCCTGCAGTATATAGTGCTATAATATAAGGTATTTTTTCATAAACTATAGCATCAACGTTTAGTGCATTATTAACGTAACCTGGTTTTTGTTCAATTTGAAGATTTGGTAAATATCGTTTGTAATATTCACCTGGGAAAGAGTCCCCAATATATTGTCGGATATCTTTATACTTTTCTTTGTTATCCCATAAATGTTGAAGTACTTGGATATAGTAGTTAGTTGTAGTTTTGTTATCAGTACTAAAAGTTTTAAGATCTCCTTTAGATTCTCCATATCTAGTATACATTTTATATACTTCACTTAGTCCACCAATTCTATCTCCCAGTGCATATGCGGGAGTATTTTCTGAGTATACCAATGAATAATATTGCATTTGAGGAATAGTCATTGCTCCATTGAAGACTTTAACATATGTATCGTGTTCGCCGATATACTCATATTCGGTTTTAGTTATATCGTAGCGTTCAGTCATAGATAGATTATATTTTTCAAAATCATCTACAACTATCATATTTAGTGGTAGCTTATAAGTGGAACCCGCAGTCATCGGCTGAGTTTCATTCATTTCTATTAGTTCCCCAGTGTTTAAGTTTTTATATGAGAAAGCTACTTGAGAATTTTTAATTCTGTTTGCTTTTAGATAGGCTTGGACAACTTCAAGTAAAGTCATATTTGCATAGTCAAAATATAAACCTAATGACTTCATAGTAGAAGCATCAGCAGTCATTGTAGCTTGTTTTTCTTCTAAAGATTTAACTTTTTTTTCCGGTTCTTTTGCTTCTTCTTTATTATCATTTTGTTCGGTATTAGTCTGTTTGTTTGTAGTATCTGTATTATTAGTATTATTAGTATGCCAATAAGATGTCATGTTATTTAAATTTATAATATGCTTTTTATTTAAATAATAAAAAGCAGCTATGGATACTAAAAATAGAGAAGACAATAATATTATAATTTTTTTAATTCTCGACATAGGTTCTTTCGACATAAATTCTCCTGTTATTATTTAGTTAATCTAATAATTATAAATTATAATATAGTAAATTTCAAGTAATACTTGGATAAAATAATTAAAACTGAAATGTATCATAGAATAAGGGTGTCTAAAAAATTATGATTTCGGAGAAACAGTTTTTTGGGACGCTTCTAAAATGTTTATTAGATATCTGAAAAGCTTTTATAAAGCGAATATAGATAGCAACAAACCACTGCGTTTGTGAGTTCTCATATAAATTTTAAAAATTTAGATCCTTTGGATAAAACTAAATAAAATTTATAGAAAGCCATTGTATATGCTATAATATCATATAGAGGTGTTAATATTATGAAAAAAATTTCGTATGAGGAATTTAGTGAACGATTAAAACACGGGGAAAAGAATTTTAATGACTTGATTTTTGAAGATATGAATTTAAGAGGGTTTAACTTATCGAGATTAGATTTTTCTTCTTCAAATTTTATCAATGTAGATTTTAGTAATGTAGATTTTACAGATAGCAATCTAGAAAATTGTCTTTTAGATGATTGTAATATGGAAAATGCTATTTTTATTAATTCGAATCTAAAAAAAGCATCGATGAGAAGGGTGAATTTACAAAATGCCAATATCAATGGGGCTAAGTTATATGCAGCTGTTTTGGAAGATGCAAATTTAAAAAATATTGCTTTTGATAATAAAACGGAGTATTTTAAATTGTACTGTCCTGAACAAGGAGCATTTATTGCTTATAAAAAAGGACTTAATAATAGAATTATAAAGCTTTTGATACCAAGTGATTCAAAAAGAGTTTCTTCAACTCGGAATTGTTGCAGATGTGATAAGGCTAAGGTATTAGAAATAAAAAATTTTGAAGGTACTATTTTTTATGACGAAGCATGGTCAACTGTTGCTGAGGACTTTTGTTATAAACTTGGAGAGTGGGTTTATGCAGGAAATTTCAATGAAGATCGATGGTATGATTCAACTGGAGGTATTCATTTTTGGATGACAGAAGAAGAGGCAAAAAAATATTAAAAATAAAAGATGTAGGAGATAAAAGTGAGAATAGCTTTACTTTGTAGATATGATGGTAGCAATTACCATGGATTTCAAATACAACCAAATAATAATACAATTCAAGAAGAAATTGAGAAGAGTTTAAAGAAAATTAATAAAAAAGATATGCGACTTTATATGAGTGGAAGAACGGACAGTGGTGTTCATGCCTATGGGCAGGTATTACATTTTGATACTGATTTAAATATTCCAGATGTTGCCTGGGTTAAGGCTTTAAATGCTACTATTCCAAAAGATATTAGAATAATAGGAGCAATGACAGTTTCAGAGGATTTCCATGTTAGATATAATAGTACACAAAAAACATATTATTATAAATTATACATCGGAAGAGAAGTTGATCCATTTTTATTAAATTATGTAGGTAAACATAGTTTTGATTTTAATTTTGAAAAGGCTCAAGAAGCACTGAAGTATTTTATAGGAGAACATGACTTTTCATCATTTTGTTCGAAAAACTCTAGTGTTGAGGATAAGGTTAGGACGATATATAGTTTAACTATGGAAAAAGATTCGATTAACCCTAATATTATAAACTTTGAAATTACAGGAAATGGTTTCTTATATAACATGGTTAGGATAATTATTGGAACTATACAAAATGTAGCTGCTGGTAAGTATGAAGCGGACTATATAAAAGAAATACTGGATAAAAGAGAACGTCAATTTGCTGGCCCTAAGGCAGATGCTGCTGGATTATACCTAAAAGAGGTAGTATATGATGATGATAAGGTGAATGAGTTTATTAAAAATAGTTTACAAAGTTACTGTAATAAATAACCGCTGCGCTTATGAATTCTCATATGAACTTTGTTAAAATTTAGGACTTTTGGATTAGCCCCATTTAGATTGAGAAAAATCGTGATATTTGGTATAATAAAAAGATATTCTATAGAAAATTAGGTAATAAAATGATAAAATTTGAAGATGTTTTTTTTCAGTATTCTAGTTCTAAAAAGTCTGCATTATCAAATATAAATTTAGAAATAAAAGAAGGGCATTGGTTAAGTGTCTTAGGAAAAAATGGAAGTGGAAAATCAACGTTAATGAAGTTGATTTACGGTCAAAATTTAGCAACTTCTGGGAAGGTTCTATTTAATAATAAAGAATACAGTAAAGAAATTTATGACGATATAAAAAATAAAATAGCTATAGTATTTCAAAATCCTGACAACCAATTTGTGGGTTCTACTGTAGAAGAAGACATTGCTTTTGGTCTTGAAAATAGGAATGTACCACAAGAAGATATGGATAAAATAATAGATGAGGTTTTAGAAGTTGTAGATATGAGTGACTACAGAAAATATGAGCCATCATCACTGTCAGGAGGACAAAAACAAAGGGTTGCAATAGCATCTTCTCTTGCTTTAAATCCTGAGATTTTAATACTCGATGAGGCGACGAGTATGCTTGATCCGAAGGCAAGAAAGTCCATTTTAGGGTATATAAAAAAAATTAATAGAGAAAAAGGAATAACTATAATATCAATTACTCATGATGCAGAAGAGAGTATTTATTCGGATGACATTGTTATATTAGAGGGTGGAGAAATAGTTTATCATGGAGACTACACTACACTATACTCTGATACGACAATACTGGAAAAATATAGTTTAGAAGTTCCTTTTGTAGAAAGAGTAAAAAAAGATCTAAATAATTACCTAAATCAAGATATATTTGAAATAGAAGAAGACGAGGAGAGTGTAGTGAAAAAAATATGCAAATTAGTTTAAAAAATGTAAGCTATACTTATAATTATAAAACCCCTTATGCAAGAGAAGTGTTGAAAGATATTAACTTGAATGTAGAAGAAGGAAGTTATACAGTTATAATAGGTAAGACTGGGAGTGGAAAATCTACTCTTATAGAGCATATTAATGGTTTATTATTACCTACACATGGAGAAGTATTAGTAAATAATGTACTAATTACTAATCCGAAAAGTAAAAAAGAAAAGCGTGAACTCGCTAAAAAATTAAAAGTATTAAGACAAGATGTTGCCGTATTATTCCAATTTTCTGAGCAACAATTATTTGAAACAAGTGTATTAAAAGATATTATCTTTGCACCGTTAAACTACGGTATATCAGAAGAAAGAGCCATTTCTAAAGCTAAAGAATTAATAAAGTTAGTTGGATTAGATGAGAGTTACTTGGATAAATCACCATTTGAACTTTCTGGTGGAGAGATGAGAAAAGTCGCCCTATGTGGAGTGCTTGCTCTTGAACCGAAAGTATTGATATTAGATGAGCCAACAGTAGCTTTAGATTATAAGAGTCGTGAAGAAATCATGACTATGGTGAAAAAACTTAAAGATGAACTTAATATGACAATAGTTCTTATATCTCATAATATGAACTACGTATTAGAGTATGCAGATAAAGTTTTTGTTTTAAAAAATGGAAAAATTAATTTCGAAGGAACGGTGGAGGAACTTTTTGTTGATGAAAAACTGCTTAAAGAAAATTCACTGGAACAACCAGAATTACTAAAATTTTATAATAATTTACAAGAAAATAATATTAAGCTAGATGTATTTCCTAGGAAATACGAAGATTTAATAGATGCTTTAAAAAATAAGATAGGAAGTAGTGGAAATGAATAATTCATTAATAAGTAAATATATTCCATTGAATACAATTATTCATAATCTAGATCCTAGAGCGAAAATATTTTTTGTAATTTTGTACTTAATAGATGTCTTTATTGCTTATAATGTTCTAGAGTTTTCTATCTTGTTTTTAATGTTGATAATGATAGTTATATTATCAAAAACAAGTCCAGCATTTTTAATAAATAGTGTAAAAGCAATTAGTATATTAATTATATTTACTTCTTTTATTCATCTTGTTTTTAATAAAAAAGGTGAAGTATTGTTAGAGGTGTTGGGCTGGAAGATTTATAGTGGAGCGCTTTTTGGAATAGCATTGATAACTGTTAGATTTATCTTAGTCGTTATGATAATGGTAGTTTTTATGGCTACTACTTCACCAACTGAGATAACAAATGCTATAGAAAAGAGTCTTGGATTTTTACAGAAAGTAGGAATTCCAATTTCAACTTTTGCATTAGTATTATCAATTTCACTAAGATTTATTCCAACTATATTAGAAGAAACTAATAGAATAATAAATGCACAGGTTTCTCGTGGTTCAGATTTTAATGAGGGAAATCTAGCGCAGAAAGTAAGAAAGTTTATTCCTATACTAATCCCTTTATTTATAGCTACTCTAAAAAGAGCTGATGAACTTGCTACTGCAATGGAAGTAAGAGGGTATTCTACAACTGGAATAAGAAGTAAGTATAAAATATTGAAATATAGTAATCTAGATTATTTAAGTTATATATTAATAATAGTCATTACAATATTAATAATATTGTAGTGTTAAATTAAAGAAAGGAGATAGGATGGAAACAGAAATAATTAATATTTCTAAAAGTGAAAATAAAGAAGAAATATATAGTAAATTAACTACATATTATAAAGACGGGAAGTTAGTAGCTATTCCAACAGAAACGGTATATGGACTTAGTGCTAATGCTATGGACGATGAAGCGGTAAGTAAAATATATGAAGCTAAAGGACGTCCTAGTGACAATCCATTAATTGTTCATTTTTATGGAATGAATCAATTGGATAGCATAGTTGATTATAACGATGAAAATGTAAAAAAACTAATAAATAATTTTTGGCCAGGACCGATGACGTTAATTTTAAATGCTAAAGATAACAATGGTGTTTCTAAAAAGGTTACTGCAGGATTAAATACATTAGCTGTTAGGATGCCCTCTAATATTACTGCTCGAGAAATATTAAAGGAAACTGAAGTTTTATTAGCAGCACCGAGTGCTAATACAAGTGGTAAACCATCTCCAACAAAATTTGAACATGTTTACCATGATTTGAATGGGAAAATTGATGTAATAATCGAAGATGAGCAATCCGATATAGGTTTGGAAAGTACAGTTATTGATTGTACAAGATATCCACTTGTTATTGCACGTCCTGGAGAAATTACAAAAGAAGATATAGAAGGTGTACTAGGAGAAGGTAGTGTAAAATATAATGAAGAAATATTAACAAAAAATGCAACTCCTATAGCACCTGGAATGAAATATAGACATTATTCTCCAGAAGCGGACTTAGTGTTGTTTAATGATTCATTTGAGAAATTAATAGGTATTTTAAAAGAAAGAGATAAAAAAACAGGCTTCATTACATATAAAGAAATAGAATCAGAAGTTGATTTTTTAAATGTTTCTGTAAAATATTTAGCGGATAATGAGAAAAGTGTTGAACAATCTAATAAAAATTTATATAATATTCTAAGGGAGTTTGATGAAGAAGAAGTAGAAGAAATTTTTATACTACCGATTGAAGAAACGAAAGAGAATAAGGCTTTATTAAATAGACTCAATAAAGCGATAAGTAAAAAATAAAATAGGAGATTTGTAATGAAAAAGTTATATGTAGTTATACCTTGTTACAATGAAGAAGAGGTATTAAACGAGACTGCAAAAAGATTAGAAGTTAAAATGAATTCTATGATAGAAGAAGATTTAATTTCAAAAGATAGCCGTGTTGTTTTAGTGAACGATGGTTCAAAAGATAAAACATGGAAGATGATAGAAGAACTTCATAAAAAAAATCCATTATTCAGTGGTATTAACCTAAGTAGAAACAGAGGTCACCAAAATGCTCTATTAGCAGGACTTATGACTGTTAAGGATCACTGTGATGTAAGTATTTCTATGGATGCTGATTTACAAGATGATATTAACGCTATGGACGAAATGATGAAAAAATATCTTGAAGGTGCTGATGTAGTTTATGGTGTTCGTTCAGCAAGAACTACGGATACATTCTTTAAACGTTTCACAGCTGAAGGTTTCTACAAAGTTATGGAAAAGCTAGGAGCAAATACAGTATTCAACCATGCAGACTATCGTTTAATGAGTAAACGTGCGTTAGAAGGGTTAGCTCAGTTTAAAGAGGTAAACTTATTCTTGCGTGGTATTGTTCCTATGATAGGATATCCAAGTGATATTGTAACATACGAGCGTGCAGAAAGATTTGCTGGAGAAAGTAAATATCCACTATCTAAAATGTTAGCATTTGCTTTTGAAGGAATTACTTCTTTATCTGTAAAATTAATTAGATTTATCACTATAGGTGGAGCATTAATGATATTTATTGCTGCGATAGTATTTTTCTACACACTATATAGTTATTTTGCAGGATTTGCAAGACCGGGGTGGTCAAGCTTAATGATATCGATGTGGTTCATCGGTGGAATGATTATGATTTCATTAGGTATTGTGGGTGAATATGTAGGTAAAATTTACTTAGAAACAAAAGGTCGCCCAAGATTCATTGTTGAACAATTCTTAAACGAAGAAAAAAACGAAGAGGAATAATTGGCAATGAATAAGGAAATATTAAATAAATTTTCTAACTTTTTAGTAAAAGTCATAGTTGTGATTTTTATGGTGCTTATGGGGATAAATTCACTATTAGTGTTAACAAAAACAGCGATATTTCCGAAAGATTATCAAGAAACTTTATATTATGAAAATGATAGTGCTATACTAAATATTATATTTCTTATAATATTTAGTATAGTTATCTTAATATTAGCAAGATATTTGAAAAAAATAATAAGTGTTCAACGGTTAGTTTTAGTTGTAATGATTTATATGTTTATTATTAGTATATTGTTTGCGATATTGAGACGTGATTATGTGCAATTTGATCCATTTAATGTGATAGATCAAGCAAATAATTTCATAAGAGAAAACTACAGTGGACTTGATAAAGGAAATAACTATTTATATATATATTCACACCAGATTACAACAGTATTTCTTTTCCAGATAATACTATCATTATTTGGTAGAGCGACATTTATTTTATATATAATGCAAAGTTTTTCGATAAGTTATATAATTTTTATGTTATATAAAATATCTAATATAATGTTTGATGATGAAGATACAAACTATTTAGTTGTAATTCTTAGTGGACTATGTTTTCCATTAATATTTTATGTTGCATTTGTTTACGGATTGCTACCAGGTATGTTTTTAACCTTACTAGCTTATTATTATTTTATAAAATATATTAAGAATAAAAAATGGTATACGTTGGTAATAAGTGCTTTAAGCATTAATATTGCAATTCTATTTATAGGTAATAACTTAATACATATGCTAGCAATATTCTCAGCAGCCATAATTTATCTTATTAGAGTTAGAGATAAAAAGGTAATAGCTTTTATAGTCAGCTGTTTATTTTTAATGAGTGCGTCTAAGAGTTTAATTTATAATTATTATGAAGTTAAGAGTCAAAAGACAATTGCTGAGGGTGTTCCGAAAATTACATGGATAGCGATGGGGATGCAAGAAGGAGATCGTGAAGCAGGTTGGTGGAATAGATTCAATTATGACATAATGCCAGAAGAAGATTATGATGCAAAACGTATAACTGATATTTCAAAAGATTCTATAAAACAAAGAGTAGAGGTATTTAAGAAAAATCCTAGATATGCTGTAGATTTTTATCAAAGAAAGTATGAAAATCAATTTATAGAACCAACATTCCAAAGTTTATTGGTCACAGCACCTCAAAGAAACTTTGATAATGAAACTAAGTTAGAGAAAGTAAAAGACTTTTTTATAAAACAAATTTACTTTGATGGAACTCATGATGTAATTTCATTTATTATGAAGGTATTTCAAGTATTTGTATACGTATTTTCTGTAGTTTTTGCAGTGAATGTCTATAAAAAGAAAAAAGAAATACTAACGATAATCCCGGTTGCATTTATTGGTGGAACATTATTTCATATGATTTGGGAAGCGAAAAGTAGATATGTATTCCCGTATTTCGTATTTTTAATTCCACTTGCTGCATATGGATTAATAATTGTGCGAAATAAAATAACTGAGTATAGAAAAAATAAAGAGGAAAAAGATGAAAAAGGTAATATATAAAGCTTTTGTCATAACATTATTGGGACTAGCTGTATCTACTCCAACGATAAAAGCTAATGATGTTTATGTACCCTTTGGAGAAAAGAAATTTACAGAAATTGAAAATAGTCAAAAAATAGATTTCGATGATCTTAATCTTAAAGAAGCGTTATTAGAATATTATAAGTTTCATATTAATAAAGACTATAAAGGTGAAGAAGTAACGATAGGAATGATGGAACAATTTACAAGTCTATCATTACCTTGGAAAAATATTTTTTCTCTAAAAGGTTTAGAATATGCTGTTAATTTGAAAAATTTAAATCTATCAAATAACTTTATTGAAGATATTACACCTTTAGAAAAACTAGTAGAATTGGAAGATTTAAATCTAACAAATAATAAAGTAAAAGATCCGAAGAGTTTAGCGAAATTAACTAAATTAAGACAATTAGTGCTTAGAAAAAATCTAATGAATAACTTAGATTTTCTAAATGATTTAAAAGTAGAATCATTAGATGTTTCGATGAATAATGTTTTAAAAGATTATATTCCAAATAATTTGAAACTTGAAAATCTAAGGAGTCTAAATATTTCTGGTATAGGTTTAGACAATATTTCATTTATAAAAAATGCTACAAAACTTGAGAGATTAGTTGCTGAAGAAAATGCTATTAAGGATATAACACCATTAACTGAATTAAAATCATTAAGAGTATTATATTTAGATAGAAATAGTATTAGTGATATTACAGCACTTAAAGATTTATCAAGCTTAGAAGAATTACTATTGTATAAAAACAATATTGAAAATATAGATGCGTTGAAAGATAAAAAGTATTTATATCGATTGATGCTGAACGAAAATATAGGTCTGAGAAATATAGATGCGTTAAAAGATGTACCAAATATTTCTAGTGTAGATATATCTGATACAGCAGTAACTGATATTTCAGCATTAAAGGATGCAAAATATCTTTATTATATAGCTTTAAAAAATACTAAAGTTAGTGAAAGTGATATAACTACATTCGAAAAAAATAACTTAGAAGTTAAAAAATCTAATAACATAGATAAAAAACTAGAGGTAGTAAAAACAGAAGCTGCGAAATATTTCAATGTAAAAAATTATATTTTCATGTTGCTAATATTAATTTTTACTTTTAGTGGTATAAGAAGTTATTGGAAAAAAAATAAATAAAATGAAAAAGATAGATGAGTTTCCTCTTGAAATTCATCTATCTTTGTGCTAGAATTACATTAATGAAATAAATCAACGTATACTTAGGACAAGATATATATTTAACTTATTTAAGAGAGGGTATGGTGCTGAAAATACCTATAAGCAATATATGTTACTACCTAGCTAATAGTATTAACATAGTTAGTGAGCTATATTCACAAAGAGGAAGTACATTTACTTCGAATTTGGGTGGTACCACGAAAAGATTCGTCCCTTCTTTAGTTTCGGCTAGAGAAGGGACTTTTTAATTTTTAAGTAAGTTAGACTAAGTATATAAAGAAAGAAGGAGACCTTAATATGGCTAAATTAGTTTTTCCAGATGGAAATGTAAGAGAATATGATAATAAAACACCTTTAGAAATTGCGGAAAGTATCAGTGTTAGTCTTAAGAAAAAAGTTATTTCTGCAAAATTAGATGAGGATTACATCGAAGTTAACAAACCAATAACAAAAGATGGTAACTTAAAACTTATCGTAGCAGATGATGAAGATAAAGATAGTTTATATGTATTACGTCATACTTGCGCACACGTATTAGCGCAAGCATTAAGAAGACTATACGGTAAAGATGTGCACTTCGGAGTTGGTCCAGCTATCGATGGTGGATTCTACTATGACTTTGATGCTGAATATAAAGTTTCAGAAGAAGACTTCAAAGCAATCGAAAAAGAAGTTAAGAAAATTATTAGTGAAAATCACGCAATTGAAGGCCGTGAAGTAAGTAAAGAAGAAGCTTTAGAAATATTCAAAGAAGATCCATATAAAGTAGAATTAATTAATGATCTTCCTGCTGATGAAGTAATTACAGTTTACACACAAGGTGACTTTACTGACCTTTGTCGTGGAGGACACGTAAGTGCAACTTCAAAAATTAAAGAATTTAAATTATTATCTGTAGCTGGTGCATACTGGAGAGGTAATAGTGATAATAAAATGTTACAACGTATTTACGGAACAGCTTATTTCACTAAGGACCATATGGAGCAACACTTAGTGAGATTACAAGAAGCACGTGAACGTGACCACAGAAAACTAGGTAAAGAACTAGGAATCTTCACAACAAGTCAAAAAGTTGGTGCTGGATTACCGTTATGGTTACCAAATGGGGCTACTATCCGTCGTACTATCGAAAGATATATCGTTGATAAAGAAGTTGAATTAGGATATGATCACGTTTATACTCCAATTATGGGGTCTAAAGATTTATATATCACAAGTGGACACTGGGAACACTACCAAGAAGATATGTTCCCACCAATGGAAATGGATCACGAAACAATGGTACTTCGTCCAATGAACTGTCCTCACCACATGATGGTTTATAAAAATGAACGTCACTCATACCGTGAACTTCCAATTCGTATCGCTGAACTTGGAATGATGCACCGTTATGAAGCAAGTGGAGCAGTAAGTGGACTGCAACGTGTTCGTGGTATGACTCTAAATGATGCTCATATCTTCGTACGCCCAGACCAACTTAAAGATGAATTCAAACTTACAGTAGGACTTATCGAAGAAGCATACAAAGATTTAGGTATTAAAAACTTCAGTTACCGTCTATCTTACAGAGATCCAGAAAACACTGAAAAATACTTCGATGACGATGCAATGTGGAATAACGCTCAACAAATGTTAAAAGAAACTGCTGATGAATTAGGTTTAGATTATGTTGAAGCTGAAGGAGAAGCAGCATTCTACGGACCAAAACTTGACGTTCAAGTAGAAACAGCAATCGGAAAACAAGAAACATTATCTACAATTCAATTAGATTTCTTATTACCAGAAAGATTCGAATTAGAATATATTGGTGAAGACGGGAAAGCTCACCGTCCGGTAGTTATCCACCGTGGTATTGTATCAACAATGGAAAGAATGGTTGCCTTCTTATTAGAAGAGTATAAAGGAGACTTACCAACATGGTTATCACCAAACCAAGTACGTATCATTCCAGTAAACAATGATTACCACTACGGCTATTCTAAAGAAATCATGCAAGAACTTAAAAAAGCTGGTGTTAAAGTAGCTATCGATGATAGAGATGAAAAATTAGGATATAAAATTCGTGAAGCAGCAAGCAAAAAAATTCCATATACTTTAGTAATTGGAGATAAAGAAGTTGAAAACAGAAATGTTAACGTAAGAACATTTGGTTCACACGATCAAAAAGAAGAAAGCTTTGCTGAATTTAAAGAAAATATCTTAAAAGAAATTAACGAAAGATTAATCGAGAAAAACGCATAGAAAAAATAAATAGGGAGTGACTCAAAAATCGTGATTTCGAAGAAACAAGATTTTGTTGAGTCACTTCCCACAGTGGTTTATTAGATATCAATAAACCACTGTGGCTATGGGCTCTTATATGAATTTTGTCAAATTTTAGAATTTTTGAGTCAGTCCATAATTATAATAAGGAGAGATATAATGTTAACTCAATTAACAAAAAATGTAAAAAAAGGTCAAGTTAGAGTAAAAATTAAAACTACTCATGGAGATATGACTTTCAAATTATTTGAAAAAGATATTCCAAAAGCAGTAGAAAACTTTTTAACTCACGCAAGAAATGGATACTATAAAGGTATTATTTTCCACCGTGTAATTAAAGACTTTATGATTCAAGGTGGAGACCCAACTGGAACAGGTATGGGAGGAGAATCAATATGGGGACGTAGTTTCGAAGATGAATTCTCAATGGATTACTTCCACTTCTATGGTGCGTTAAGTATGGCAAATGCTGGACCAAACACAAATGGAAGTCAATTCTTTATAGTTCAAAATTCTCATGTGGATGTTAGAACTTTACAAGCACTTGAACAAGGTGGATGGCCAAAAGAAGCTGTTGAAGGTTATGCTAAACTAGGAGGAACTCCTCACTTAGATCACCGTCACACAGTATTTGGACAACTTATTGCTGGTGCGAAAACTTTAGAAAAAATTGCAGCTGTAAAGACTGGAGCTCAAGATAAACCAGTTGAGGAAGTTGTAATTCTTGATGTAGAAGTTAAATAATTATAAAACGCAAGGTTAATAGATTTAATCTTGCGTTTTATAATTTTTTGAAGAAATAATCATTATATAATTTTAGAATTTAGATAGTGAAAATTAATATACACTAAAGAACAGAGGAAGCTTTTTTCCGATAATAAAATATTATTAATTATTTTAAATTTCTTCTCAAAAAAAAATAAAAAATAATACTTTTAAAATGACTATTCATGTGATATAATTATGAAAGTTTGAATATAAAAAAAGGAGAAGCAGAATGGTAGAAAAAACAAGAGTAAAACCAATTCTAGATGTCAATGAGAAGCCTAACTTAGCTCTATGGATAACGTTAAGCTTACAACACTTATTCGCAATGTTTGGGGCGACGGTGTTAGTACCGATTTTAACAGGATTACCAGCAAGCACAGCTTTAACAACATCAGGTATTGGAACACTTACGTATTTATTAATAACTAGAGGTAAAATTCCTGCATACTTAGGATCTTCATTTGCCTTTATTAATCCTATTATTGTATTATCAACAACACACAATGTTGAAACAGCAATGCTTGGTGCATTTTTAGCCAGTCTAGTATATGGAGTTGTAGCAATGTTAATTTACAAATTTGGTGTAAATTGGTTGCTTAAACTTTTACCACCGGTAGTAGTTGGACCTATTATCATTGTTATTGGACTTGGAATTGCTCCTACTGCAATTAACATGGCGATGTATAAAACAGTAGATGGAGCTAAAGTTTATGATTTGAAATACTTCTTAGTAGCTCTTATCACATTAGCAGCAACTATTTTCTGTTGTGTAGCTTTAAGAGGATTTGCTAAACAAATTCCTGTATTATTAGGAATTGTTTTTGGTTACATCGTAGCAGTATTCGCAGGATTAGTAGATTTCCAACCAGTTATCGATGCTCCTTGGTTTAGTTTACCGAAGTTCACAATTCCTTTTGTGACATATACACCACATTGGAATGTAGCAGCATTAGCAATGGTACCTATTGCTATAGTTACTATTAACGAACACATCGGTCACCAAATGGTATTATCTGAAGTTGTAGGAAGAAACTTCCTAAAAGATCCAGGGTTACACCGTTCGATTTTAGCTGATGGAACAGCGATGATGTTTGCATCACTTTTAGGTGGACCACCAAGTACAACATATGGTGAAAACATTGGGGTTCTTGCTATTACACGTATCTTCTCTGTATTCGTATTAGGAGGAGCGGCGGTATTCGCACTTATCTTAAGTTTTGTAGGTAAGTTTTCAGCTCTAATCTCTACGATTCCATCACCAGTTATGGGTGGTGTATCGATTTTACTATTCGGTATAATCGCTTCAAGTGGACTTAGAATGTTAGTAGATGAAAAAGTAGACTTAAGTATCAACAGAAACTTAGTAATTTCATCAGTAATCATCGTTTTAGGTGTAGGTGGAGCAATGCTTAAATTCGAAAGCATTAACTTCGAACTTCCAGCGATGGCACTTGCAGCAATCAGCGGTGTGTTATTAAATGCATTCTTACCAAAAGAAGATAAA
This sequence comes from Gemella haemolysans, assembly GCF_901873445.1. GTDB lineage: Bacteria > Bacillota > Bacilli > Staphylococcales > Gemellaceae > Gemella > Gemella haemolysans_C. The sequence goes on along the minus strand of NZ_CABFLN010000026.1, from coordinate 3,088 downwards.
AAATAGTATTTAACAAAATAGCTAGTAACTTTTAACACAAGTTACTAGCTATTTTTCTTTTGAAGGATAATCTAATAAATAAACTTCGTTATAGATGGAATTATAGATTATTATCTTCCTTTGTTAAGTTAGAAAAACTAGGTAATTTCCTAATATTATTATTAAATAACCAAAATAGGAAAACACAGAAAATTAATAGCGAAGTAATAATTATAATAGTCTTCGTATTGTATTTTATACTTAATATTCCAGCTATTAGAGCACCTAGAGGAGTAAAAGCTATGGATAAACCAATCATAGTAGACATAGCAACATCTAATGTATCTTTACTTATAATACATTGAATCATTGTTTGAGAATATGTATTCAAAATCCCGATTAGTATCCAGCCAAATAGAAACAACGAAAAATTGATTATTTTGTTTATAATTGAATTATTGTTAAGGATACTAAGTGCTCCCCAAGAAAGAGCTATTCCTAGTGTAAATGTAGTATATAAAATGCTCAATCTTATATTTTTTAATATTTGAATATTAGAAAGAAAGGCTCCTATTAAGATACCAAGTCCATAGGCACTAAGTAAAATTCCATAAAAATAGCTAGTTTCTGAATACTCAGGAAGTACCGTTAGTAAAGAGCTGGTAGAAAAATTAATTATTATTATTCCAATTAACAATGGTTTTAATAATGGTTTATTCCAAATTTTTATACCATTACTTAATTTTGAAAGATAGTTTTCTTGTGTGGAATTAGTAGTATTTTCATTTTTAGATAAGTCGCTTGATAGAAAAATAAATAATATACTATTGATGAAAAAAGTAAGACTATTTATTATGAAAGCATATATTGTCCCGAAAATCGTAATAAAAAATCCGCCTATTGAATTAAAGAGTGAGTCACTCCCTTGATAAGCTATGGAAAATAATGAATTTGCTTTAACTAACTCCTGTTGTTTAACTATTTTTGGAAGTAAACCAAGTTGAATAGGATAAACAATTTGATTAATGAAACTAATACAAACTATAAAAATTATTAGTGTAGTAATATGTAGTTTATTAATGAAGATTAGATAGGTAATAACTAGTAATATTATCGCTTGAAGTAACTGTGAAATAATTAAAAAATACTTCACATTAAATTTGCTAATTATTGGTGAAATAAATATTTGTAATATAGTGGTAAATGAGATTAAAAACAAGGTAATACCACTATAAAAAGTAGATTTAGTTAAAGAGTAGATTAAAGTTAAAGTAGCTATTGAATATATGCTATCGCCAAAGTTAGTGATTAATCTACCGAATAGTAAAATTGAAAAGTTTTTATTTTTTAACATAGTGTCCACATCCTTTATAAAAATTTTAACGATAAAAAATATTTGACAGTTGATATATTATTTAACAGCTCTTAACGAGCTGTAGAAATAATACTAATACCAACACCATCGGTATCTTTTGAGGAGAATTTTTTTTCTAGTTTTTTAACTTCATCCCAGAAATCTTTCACATCTTCTTTCTTTACATTAAAGTTAATTGAAGTATTATTAAATAAGTCGTTAAAAATACTGGGAGAAGGTACAAATGCTTGTGCTGTTGGCAGATAATATTTTTGGATTATTCCATTTATTGAATCTGTATCAACTACTTCGATAAAATTATTCTCTTCTAGGATATTAAGATGATAGTGTATTTTAGTTCTATTAATTCTTAATAGTTTTGCAAGTTGTCTTGAGTTTTTCTTTTCCGTACCGAGTGTCGTAAGAATACCTATTCTTAAAGGATCAGAAATAACCTTTAACTTCTCGATATCTGTAATATACTGTATATCTTTGATAATAATCATCCCTTTCTTAACTAATATTATAGCTTAAATAACTCTAACTGTCAATTTATTTTGAACGTTATAAAGAAATTTTTAGTATCTATGAGAAATTTACTGAAGTTTAGTTAAACAATAGTTTGACTACCACTTTTATATTTGATATAATTTACTAGGTATAATATTAGTAGAAATACTAAAACTACAAAGAAGAAATAAAATTTAAGGAGAATGAAATTGAAAAAACTATCAGCAATTTTATTAGGTTTGCTTGGTGTAGTTACTCTTTCAGGATGTTCACAAAATGACCGTTCTGGAACGTTTTATGAAGTTTTCGTAAAACCTATGGACTTATCACTAAGTAAAATACATGAATACACAGGAAGTTGGGGTTGGTCAATAGTTATTATTACTTTAGTAATCAGACTATTAGTTTTACCGTTCATGTTAAATAACTACAAAGTTCAAAATAAATCAAGAAAAGGCCAAGAATTAGCACGTCCAGAATTAGAAGTAGTTCAGAAGAAACAACAAACAGCTAAAGAAAAAGAAGCAAGAGCTATATCTAATGAAGAGAAAATGCAAGCTCGTAGTGAACTTATGGAATTACAAAGAGAACAAATGGCTATTATGAAAAAATATGACGCTATGCCATTAAGTTTAGGTGGATGTTTACCAATGCTTATTCCACTTCCATTCTTAACTGGATTGTTCTATACACTGTCTAATCCGTTATATTCAGCTGGAATCATAGAATCAACATTCTTAGGGGTGTTCAACTTAGGAACACGTTCATATACATTACCTATTATAGCGTTTGTTGTTTATGCGATTCAAACTAGATTAACTATGAAGTTGATGCCAACACCTACACAACCAGGTCAAGAACAAATGCAAAGTCAAATGAAAATGATGCAATGGTTATCTCCGATAATGATTACAGCATTTTCATTCTGGGTAGCAGGAGCCGTAGCCGTGTACTATATCGTAGGGGGAGTATTTATGATATTCCAGACTTACCTAGGACACGCACTATACCCACCATATAAACCAGAAAAACAAAAGAAACAAACGTTTGATTCAGAAAAAGTTACATTAGTTTCTAACAAGAAAAAACGTAAATAATTAAAATAGGTCAGTGAACATTAGTAATGATCTGACCCCAAAAAGTTAGACTTAGGATAGCGTAGTAGTTATAATGACTGCTACGCTATCTTTTTTATATTTATACAGTCATATGTTTTATTCTATATTGCTTAGGACTTAACCATCC
>NZ_CABFLN010000025.1 GCF_901873445.1 Gemella haemolysans | reverse complement strand
AATATCTATTTAAAAAAAAAGGAATCATAAGCTTAAAGCTCATGACCCTTCTCATCAGTCCTAAATTTTGAAGAACCAAATTAAGTTAGTAAATGAAATATATCAGATTTGCATTTAAAGATTTAAATTTATATTAAAATGAACAGAAAATAAATCTTTAAATTTGTATTAGTAAGTTGTATAATAAATATAAGGGAATAGAATATTATTTCTTAATTGTTTAGGAATATGAAAAGAGGATTTTATTATGACAAATTATGGAATTGTTGGATCAGGTTATTTCGGAGCAGATCTAGCTCGTTCATTAGAAAAAATAAAAGATGCGAAGGTGACTGCAGTTTTTGATCCGGAAAATGGAGAGAAAGTTTCTAAGGAGCTTAATACAAAAAATTGTTTGTCGTTGGAAGAGTTGGTTGGTCTAGATGAGGTAGATTGTGTTATCGTCGCAACACCGAGTAATTTACATCGTGAGCCAGTATTATTGGCCGCTAAGAATGGTAAACATGTATTCTGTGAAAAACCAATCGCTTTATCTTATGAAGATTGTAAGGTTATGGTTGAAACTTGTCGAGAAAATAATGTGATTTTTATGGCAGGTCATATTATGAACTTTTTTAATGGAGTACGTCACGCAAAAGAATTGATTAAGCAAGGGAAAATAGGAGATGTAATATTTTGTCATGCTGCAAGAACAGGATGGGAAGAAAAACAAGAAACTGTTTCTTGGAAAAAAATTCGATCACAGTCTGGAGGACACTTATATCATCACATTCATGAACTTGATTGTATTCAATTTATTATGGATGGTCTACCGGAGCAAGCAACTATGATAGGCGGAAATGTATGTCATGTCGGTGAAAATTTTGGTGATGAAGATGATTTCTTAATAGTTAATCTGGAATTTTCTAATAAACGATACGCAGTACTTGAATATGGGAATGCTTTTAGATGGGGTGAACACTATGTCCTTATAGAAGGTACAAAAGGAGCTATAAAATTAGATTTATATAATACTAAAGGTACTTTAAGAGTAGTAGGAGAAGGAGAGAGTTATTTCTTAATCCATGAATCAAAAGAAGAAGATGATGACAGAACGGCTATTTATACAGGTAGAGGAATGGACGGAGGAATAGCTTATGGAAATCCTAATGTACGTTGCCCTCTTTGGTTACAAAGCTGTATAGATAAAGAAATGTTGTATTTGCATAATATTTTGAATGGAGAAAAAGTATCAAAAGAATATGAAAAACTATTAAATGGTGTCGCAGCTCTAGAGTCAATTGCGACTGCTGATGCATGCACATTGTCTTTAAAAGAAAATAGAAAAGTAGAGATGAGAGAAATAGTAAAATAGAAACTAAGAGACTAATAATAACAAATACTCCAAGAGAAGTTCTCCTGGAGTATTGTTTTATAATATTAATCTAAGTATCCTAATTTTTTAATTAGTTCTGCAGTTAATACAGCTCCACCAGCTGCTCCACGTAATGTGTTATGAGAAAGTCCTACGAATTTGTAATCGAATAGGTTATCTTCACGTAAACGACCTACAGTAATTTGCATACCTTTTTCGTTGTCACGATCAAGCACTGGTTGTGGACGATCATTTTCTTCATAATATTTAATGAATGGAGTTGGTGCTAGTGGTAAGTCATGTTTAGCAATTTCAGGAACATGATTTTTAATTTTTTCAACTAAAGTTTCTAATCCTGGGTCATTTTCTAAATTGAATGATACACAAGCAAGGTGACCGTCAAGAACTGGAACACGAATACATTGAGCTGATAGTTTCATAGAATCATCTGGAACGATTTTTCCATCAACTACTTTACCAAAGATTTTAAGTGGTTCTTTTTCACTTTTTTCTTCTTCGCCACCGATATAAGGAATGATATTCTCAATCATTTCAGGCCATTCATTGAAAGTTTTTCCGCTTCCTGAGATAGCCTGGTAAGTGCAGATAGATGCTTCTTTAACACCGTATTCTTTAATTGCTTCAAAGATAGGAACATAACTTTGAATTGAACAGTTAGGTTTAGTAACGATAAATCCTTTTTTAGTTCCAAGACGCTCTCTTTGAGCTGGAAGAACATCTAGGTGAGCAGAGTTAATCTCTGGGATAATCATCGGTACATCGTCTTTGTTTCTATTTGCAGAGTTGTTAGAAACAACAACTACTTCACGTTTAGCATAGTCTTCTTCAAGTTTGATTAAAGCTTCTTTATCAAGGTTGATAGCGCAGAATACCATGTCAATTCCTTCAGAAACTTCGTCAATTTTATATAAGTCTTCAACAACTAACTCTTTTGTGTATTCAGGGATAGCGTGGTCTAATTTCCAACGGCTTTCCATAAGTTCTCCATATTTTTTACCAGCAGAACGAGGTGACGCTGCTAATTTAACTACGTCAAAGTATGGGTGATTTTCTAATAATACTAATAAACGTTGTCCTACCATTCCTGTTGCCCCTAATACGGCTACTCTTGATTTTTGCATAATAAATCTCTCCTTTATTTGTATAAAAATTATTTCAAAATGAACTCCTTCTCTGCAATAAAAGAAGAAGTTCAAAAATTATTAACATATTAATTTAGAACTACTGTTCCTTCTTTATCAACTTTTAGTAAAATTGCTTGCCAGTTGTATTTTAATTTAGCAAGTTCAGTTTTTATTTTTTCAATATTGTTAGTATTGCTAACGATATTCATTAATGTAGAACCACTTCCAGAAATGAAAAATGCTGAACTATCAATTTTTTCACAAATTTCTCTAACTTCGTGATATTCATGTATTATTTCTTTTCTGTAAGGTTCATGGATTTTATCTCCCATAACCTTATTAAGAAGTTCTAAGTCATAAGTTTCAAATGCCTTAATAACCGATCCGATACGTGATAATGAGTAGATTGCATCTTGAAGTTTAATTTCTTTTGGCATTACTTTTCTAGCTTCTTCAGTAGAAGTTTCGAAGTTTGGAATTAATGCTAGGAAGTTAAATCTTTCATCGACCTCATATTTTACAGTTACCGCTTCTTTACTATCGGTAGTACAAGATGAACTTAGACTTCCGAAAATAGCTGGTGAAACATTATCGGGATGCCCTTCGATTTCGTTAGCTATTGTAAAGATTTCTTGTTTATCAATAGGTGTATCAGTTAGTAAGTACGCACCGTATATACCAGCGACTACACAAGTAGAGCTACTACCTAAACCACGGCTAATCGGTACATCATTATCGATTGATATTCTAACACCTGAAATTTCTTTATTTAATTTTTTTAGTGTAGTTAGTAATGTTTGATAAACTAGGTTATTTTCATTTGAAAAACGTTCTTCAAATCCGACGAATTCTAGACCGCTGTCTAATTTTTCGAATTTAAAAGTAGTGTAAAGTGTTAAAGCAACACCAAGGCTATCAAATCCACATCCAACATTCGCAGAAGTGGCAGGTACACGAACACTTACCATTATAAATCACCTAGTTTCTCTAAGATGTATTTCTTCATATCTTCTTTATTAATTACATCTTTATGTCTAATTTCTTTTTTGTCAAGATCTCTTAAATTCTCAGGGATAACAACTTTTGTTTGTTCATGAAGTTTATTCATAAGAGTAAACTCATCTTCTCCGTGAGTTTCGAATAGTGAAGAGTAGACACTTTCAGTAAATTTGTATGGAGATGCTGTTGATAATACAATACTAGCATGCTCATTATTTAAATTATCAAGAAGAACTTTGTAAGCTACGGCAGTATGAGTATCTAATAGGTAGTTATCTTTTTCATAGACAGCTTTAATAGTTTCTTTAGTTTGTTCATCATCAGCAAATCCAGCTTGGAACTTGTCTTTTATCTTATCTAATACTTCACCGGTAACTTCAAAGCGACCAGTTTCTTTTAAGTCTTTCATAAGTTTAGCAATATATACGTTATCACAACCGCTAATGTAGTAAAGTAGACGCTCTAAGTTACTAGAAATTAAGATGTCCATACTTGGTGATACTGTTTTTAAGAAGTCTCTATTTTTATCATAAACACCAGTTGTTAAGAAATCATAAAGTACATTATTGTTATTACTTGCACAGATAAGTTTATTTACAGGTAAACCGATTTGTTCAGCGTAGTAACCAGCTAGAATATTACCGAAGTTACCAGTAGGTACTACAAAGTTTACTTTATCGTTTAATTTAATTTTGTTTGTATTTACTAAGTCTAAGTAAGAAACAACATAGTAAACTACTTGAGGGATAAGACGCCCGATATTGATTGAGTTTGCACTTGATAACTTAATGTTTTTAGAAAGTAATTCTTTTTTGAATTCTTCATCAACGAATAGTTCTTTAATCCCACTTTGAGCATCGTCAAAGTTTCCATGAATCGCACAAACTTTTGTATTCTTACCTTCTTGAGTTTGCATTTGTGTTTTTTGTACTGTACTTACACCATCATTAGGATAGAATACCATGATTTTTGTTCTATCTACATCCTTAAAACCTTCAAGAGCGGCTTTACCTGTATCTCCACTAGTCGCTGTTAAGATAAGAATATCATTTTTGTCTTCTACTTTTGTAAGTGCTGTTTTTGTTAATTGTGGAAGAAGTGATAGACCTACATCTTTAAATGCGCTAGTTGGTCCGTTGAATAATTCAAGAACATAGCTATCTTTTAATCCTACTAGAGGAGTAATGTTTTCATGAGAGAATTTACCTCTATATGCTTCTTCTACACATTTTTTAATTTCTTCATCGCTAAAGTCTACGAAAAGACGTAGCACGGCTTCAGCTACTTCATAGTAGCTTTTTCCGATTAATTTTTCTAAATCTAATTTATTTTTTCCTAAATCTCTTAAAACGAAAAGTCCGCCTTCTTCACTTAGTCCTTGAAGAATAGCTTCACTTGGATTTAATTTTCTATTAATATCTCTTGTACTTTCGTAAATCATCTAAAATCTCCTTGCTTTATCGTTGTATATATGATACAATGTTCTTTGTAAAAATACAAGTGTTTTTTTAAAAAAGAACTTAAAAATTTTTTATACCTTTAATTTTACACCAAAATTAATTATAAAAACAGTCAAAATATTCGAAAAATTGAAATTTTTTGAATATTTTTAGGTTGATATATTTGACATAAAAAAATTACTTGATAAACTTTTAACTATAATAATTGAAAATAAATAATGATCTTAGGAGGAAAAAAGTTATGAAAATTGCGATTTTGGGATATGGTACAGTAGGTAGTGGAGTATACGATATTATAACTAATGGTAAATCAGAAGAATTAAAGAAAATAGAAGTGAAGAGTGTATTCGCAAGAAGTCGTGATAAGATGCATCTTGCTACAGATGATATTAATGAAATTTTAAATGATGAAGAAATTTCAGTAGTAGTTGAGTGCTTAGGAGGATTAAATCCTGCGTACGATTTTATTAAAGGATCTTTAGAAAATGGTAAACATGTTGTTACAGCGAACAAAGCTGTGGCTGCGAAGCATTTAGATGAATTTGTTGCTTTAGCTGAGAAGAATAATGTTAAGTTTATTTTTGAAGCAAGCGTTGGTGGAGGAATTCCATGGCTTGTTAACTTAGAGAGAACTAGACGTGTTGATGAAGTAAAACGAGTGTATGGTATTTTTAATGGAACAAGTAACTATATCTTAGATAATATGTACAGAAATGATCAAGAATTTGATTCTACATTAAAAACTGCTCAAGATTTAGGATATGCAGAGGCTGATCCTAGTGCTGATGTAGATGGTGGAGATGTTGTTAACAAAATTATCTTGAGTAATGCACTTGCTTTTGACATTCATATTGAACCTGATTTCCCTACGTATTCTATGAGAAACATTACAAAAAATGATATTGATTACTTAAAAAAATATGACTTGGCTGTTAAATATATTGGAGAAACAAATGTAGAAAATGGGGAGTATGAAACATCTGTAATGCTTTCTATATTTGGAAAAGAATCTCAAGAAGCGGCTGTTCCTTTAAATAATAATATTATTACTTTAGATGGTTCTTTCATCGGAGAACTTAAGTTTTATGGACAAGGAGCAGGAAAACTTCCAACAGGAAATGCCATTGTTCAAGATATAGTAGATATAAATGAAGGTTCAACTCGAGTTGATGTAGTAATTAAGAATGATTTATCTTATTCAGAAGAATTAACTAGAAGAAATTATTTAGTTCGTTCATCAGTAGAATTATCAGGTGAATTAGTTGAAAGTGTTGAACAGTACAGAGAAAACTACTATGTAAGAACAAAAGAAATTTCATTAAAACAACTAAGTTCTTTAGTTGATGAAGTAAGAGAGAAAGACAGTAAATTTGTAGTTGCTAAGTTTCATAAATAATTAAAAATAAGTAATAAAGTGATTATTGAAAATAAATGTTAGATTTTTCAGAAAATTTATTGATTTTTCTACAGATAGTTATATAATATATATTAGTAATAAAAATACAAACAACATGAATTAGAAAAAGGAGTTAAGATGGTTAGAGTATCAAAATTTGGAGGAAGCTCGGTAGCAAGTGCCGAACAATTTAAAAAAGTTAAAAATATTGTAGAATTAGACGATGCACGTCGTTTTGTTGTAGTGAGTGCTGTTGGTAAGGCGGATAAAGAAGATAATAAGGTTACAGATTTACTATATTTATGCTATGCACACACTAAATACAATATAAATTTTGATAATATCTTTAAAATGATTGAAGATAAATTTATTGCTATTAAAAGTGAATTAAATTTAAAATTTGATATTGAAGGTGAACTTGCTAAATTAAAATCTGAAATTAGTAAAGGTATTGATGAAGAGTATTTAGTAAGCCGTGGTGAATATTTAACAGCTTTATTAATGGCAGAGTATTTAGGATATCACTTTGTAGATGCTAAAGACTTAATCTTTTATAACTACCAAGGTGAGATTGATTTTGAAAAAACTCAAACAGCCTTTGATGCTATTGTAAAAGAGTACGATCGTCTTCTTATTCCGGGGTTCTATGGAAGTAGACCAAATGGTGAAATTAAAATTATGACTCGTGGTGGAGGAGATGTTAGTGGAGCGATTGTTGCTAATATTGCAAATGCAAGTGTTTATGAAAACTGGACTGACGTATCTGGAATCTTAATGGCAGATCCTCGTATTATTGACAATCCACATGAGATTAAAGTAATTAGTTATACAGAACTTCGTGAACTTTCATATATGGGTGCAAGTGTTCTTCATGAAGAAGCAATCTTCCCAGTACGTGATAAAGACATTCCAATCCAAATTCGTAACACAAATGATCCAACAGCAGAAGGAACTATTATCTCAGATAATAAACATCTAGATGCGAAACAAATAGTTACAGGTATTGCAGGGAAAAAAGATTTCTCTATTATTACTATTAAAAAACGTCACATGGCAAATGAAGTTGGATTAATTGGTAAAGCTCTGAAAATTTTTGAAGACTTCAATGTTAGTATCGAGCACATTCCAAGTGGAATTGACTCATTCTCTGTGGTTGTTGAAACAGGTAATGTTAGACCATTTATTCATGAGTTAGTAGCTAAAATTAAAGCAGTTTTAGATGCGGATGAGGTAAATGTAACTCATGAGATTTCTCTAATTGCTACAGTTGGAGAAAAAATGAAAAATACAAAAGGACTATCTGGTAGATTATTCAAAGCACTAGGGGAAGCTGGAGTAAATATTGCACTAATTTCACAAACTAATGATGAGATTAACATTATCGTCGGTGTTCATAATGATGATTATGAAAAAACTATAAATACTATTTATTCAGAATTTAAATAATATTAATAGCTTCTTGTCTTACTTTAGATAAGGAGCTATTTCTTATAATGAATTATTCTTTGAGGTGAAAGTATGAAAATTTTACAGATTATGTGTCATCCAGATTTTGATGGAAAGCAGAGAATTACTAATATTTTAGCAAAAATTGGTGAAGAAAAATTAATAGAAGAAGGGTTTAACAATATCGAAAAGATAAATTTATATGATTCGAGTACTCACATTCCGATGATGGATAAGTTTATGTTTAATTATGGGGGAGTACAATTAACAGAAAAAGAACAACAGGATAAAATTAGACAAAAAGAATTATTAGAACAATGGAAGAGTGCTGAAGCAGTATTTATTTATATGCCACTTCACAATTTTAATGTAGTATCAAAATTTAAAGATTATATTGATAATATAATGATAGTAAATGAAACTTTTAAATGTGAGGTAGAGTCTTTAATAGGATTAGATGATTCTAATAAACAAATAACCTTCATTATAACTAGTGGGGGAGAATTTGATAAGCATATCCAATATACTAATTTAGACTTTGCAGTTCAATATGTACGAGGGGTATTTAGCATCCTAGGAATAGACAAGGTTAAAGTTATAAGAGTAGAGGGCTTGGATTTAGTATTCAATAATAAAGAAAAAATAGTAGAGAAGGGTATCTCTGATTTAAAAGAGTGGATAGATGAGTTTTCTAGTAGAAATAAATAATAAAGGTATAAGAGACCATGAAGTATGGTTTCTTGTACCTTCTTTCTTTTATTTAATATCAAATTCGAGTTGTTTTTCTTTTGAAGATAGAATTTTGAATTGACCGTTAGTTAGGTTAGCAATCCAATTTTCAAAGTTATCATAGTCTTCTTGCATTACATAAATTGTATAAACGATTTTGTCAGTGTATTCTAAGTTGTTCACGATAAAATTAGTTTTTCCAATTTCATATTCTATTTTTCCGTTTAAGCTGTAATCTAATTCTAGTCTAACTTCAAAAGCATCTTTTCTTTCTACCAATATTGCATTTTTTAGCGCGTTAATTACTCCACCACCATATGCACGAACTAAACCACCAGTTCCTAGCTTAGTTCCCCCGTAGTATCTGATAACTGTGGCACAGACATTTTTTATTTCGTTTTTCACCAGTACATCTAACATTGGAGCTCCAGCAGTTCCACTAGGTTCTCCGTCATCATTAGCACGAGTTATTTCGTTATTATCACCAACTACATAGCATGAGCAAACATGTGTAGCATCGTAGTGTTTTTTCTTCATTTTTTGAATAAACTCTCGAGCTTCTTCTTCGCTAGTAATTCTTATAAGATGAGTAATGAATGTAGATTTTTTCTCTACAAATTCATCGTATGAATCTTCTTTGATTGTAATAAATTTTTTCGTCATAGTACCTCCTTTGTAATTTATAATTTGCTGAATTTACTATATTAATTATGATGTATTATAAATAAAATGTCAATAATTAGAATATATTTCTCATTATACTACTTGACAAATTATACTATGTAATGTATAGTATTATGTGAAAGGAGATATTTGTATGGAAGCTCAATTAAAAAGAGGTTTATTGGAAATATGTGTTCTTGCTACTTTACGTAATTCTGAATCATATGGGTATAAAATTATAAAAGATGTTTCAAATGTAATTCCTATATCGGAATCAACGTTATATCCAATCTTAAAACGCTTGGAAGCAAACGATTGTGTTACCTCATATTCGGTAGAACATAATAGTAGATTAAGAAAATATTATAAAATTACAGATGTTGGTCTCAATAAAATTCAGGAATTTCTTATCGACTGGAAAGTAATAAGTAATGCACATAAATATATATTAGGAGATGAAAAATATGAATAAGACACAGTTCTGCGCTCTTTTGGGAAATAAATTAAAACCTTATTTATCGCCAAAAGAGATATATAAAACACTCAATTTTTTCGAAGAAATGATTGATGATCGTATTGATGAGGGCTTAAGTGAAGAAGAAGCTGTATCGCAATTAGGGGATATTAATATCATCGTTGATCAGATTTTAGATGAACATAATATTGGGAAAAAACAAACAAAACTAGTATGGAGGTTTATACCTCGAAAAATCCCTACAGAGCTCGGCTTTATTATTACCGTATTATTATTTCCTGCTTGGATAACTATATTTTCTCTAGTCGCTAGTCTTTTTATAGTTATTCTGTCTATAATATTTAGTATTGTACTTTCTATTATAGCTATTTTCATTGGTGGAATCTTATTAATATTAAAATCCCCATTTTATCTTATTTATGAAAGAAATATTTCGTATTTCTTAGATACTTTAGGATTTGGATTTGTTATTTCAGGGGCTGGTTTAATTGGTATTTACTGGTTGATAAAAATATATAAAAAATTACGTCAAAATGATATAAACATCAGAACAATTTTTGTGAAGATTTTCAAAAAAGAGGTGTATATAAATGAATAAATTCATAAAAATTGCTGTTAGCTTTATAATTTTTGGAATAGTATTGATTGGATTAGCAACTTACTTAAATAATGGTCATATACCTAGATTTTCTTCTAATTCTGAGAAAAAGAATTATACTGTCTCAATTAATGATGTTAAAAATTTAGATTTAGAAATTATTGATTCTGATGTAATCATAGAAGAGAATACTGATTCTAAAAATATGGAAATAGAATACTATACTGCTCTAGAACGTAAAGTTAATATAGAGCACATAGGAAATAAGTTATCTATAAAAGAAAATAAAAATATTGTGGGTATTAATTTTAATTTCTTTACTGAAAAAAGAAAATTTATTATCAGAATACCTAAGTCTTCTAATATCGATATTAATTCGGAAAATAAAATAGGTAATTTTATTATAAAAGATCTAGATATTAAATCTCTTATGATAAATAGTAAAATTGGTGATGTATATCTAACTAATACTTCAATTTCTGATACGGAAATTAAGTTGGCAACTGGAAATTTAAAAATAGATAATTTAAAAAGTAAGAATAGTTCTCTAAAAATAAATGTTGCTACAGGAAATGTTAAATTAAATAATATTAATGATTTAAAAGATATTATTGTTGATAATGAAACAGGAGATACAGAGTTGTCATCATCAACAATAAAAGATATTAATATAACTAATAAACTAGGAAATATTGAGGTAAGTAATCTTCCTAGTGAAAGTTCAGACAATATTAATTTAAAAACAACTACTGGTAATATTATTTTAAGTAATCTTACTGCAAATAATTCTATTATTCTTAAGACAACAGAAGGTAATATTATAGCTGAATTAAGTGATGAAGAATCAAATTTTACAAATAGCTCAAATAAAAAGAAACAATTATTCACATCTTCAAATACTGGAACTGTAAATGTAAAATTTTCAAATAAATAATTAATATCCCATCAAAAATAGTTTTTGATGGGATATTAATTATTTATTCTTGGTTATTATTTACACCGGTATTTTGATGGGTATTTGTAGTACCTACGCCGGTTGTATTATTTTAATGTTGACCACTATTGTTGGTAGTGTTTTCAGTATTACCCTTTTCATCGGGTCTATTTTCGTTACTTACTGTTATATCATTTTTTAAATCTTCTTTTGAAAGCTGTTCAGGCAGATTGATTAGTAAATCTTCATGTGACATTACTGTAAGTGCGACTTGAGGATATATAGTTTTTGGTAATAGATTATTTATTCGATATGTTTTTAAGCCTATATTTATATGTCCTTGATAATAAATATTTAATAGGTCTTTTGCTTTCGGTAATGGTAAATCTAAATTATCTCTTAACACTGATGATGCGTATAATAGAGATAGTGGACGTGGATAATAGTAATACACACCGTTATACATTACATCGTATCCATCGATTCTGTGTGAAACGATTTGAATATCATCATTAAAGAACATTTTTATCGCTGAAGAGATTTCTGTTGATGACAGATTATGTTCTACATTATCACCTGCGATATTAATTACATCGTTAATTTTAGTTAAAGCGTTTAAGCTTTTTGCTTTGTCAATAAGAGCGTGGATAGCTTGAAGTTGACGTTGTCCACGTTCAATATCACTATCGTAATATCTACTACGAGCAAATGCAAGAGCTTGTTCACCGTTTAGAGTGTGCCAACCTTTTTTCAATTTAACAGTATTTTCTTCCCCGTTAGCATTTTGTTCATCCATATCAAATGGTACATATAAATCAATTCCTCCAAACGCATCGACTGTTTGTTCAAAGGCTTTGAAGTTAATTAGTACGTAGAAGTTGATAGGTGTATTTAATAAGTTTTCTACAGCGTTTGTTGTTCCTTTTACATCATTGTATGCATGAGCATGTGTAATTTTATCGTAGAAATATGCACTATTATTATTCTCGTCATCTTTTTCACGCATTAAAGCAAGAGAATCACGAGGAATACTAACCATGTCCATACGTTTTTTATCTTTGTTAACAGTTGCTAAAATCATAGAGTCTGTTCTACTATCTGCTCGTGTTTGCCCTTGAGCCTTACGATCATCGTTCATATCTATTCCTAAAATTAGTACTGAAAATTTCTTGAAGTTAGGATCAACTTCTTTTAAGTAATCAACTTTTTTGTATCCTCTGTGAGTTGAATTATAGAAGTTGAAAAATGTGTATGCGGCAAAAGCTCCTGTTCCTAAAAATAGTAGTGCTAGAACTGTAAATATTATTTTTTTAAAACCTCTTTTTTTAGGAGAGCGTTTATTGTTTCTTGACCCAGAACTGAGTCTATCTCTTCTAGATATTCTTTCTTTCATTTAATATAATCCCTTCTATACATTATAACTCTATCATTATACTACAAATTTCAATTTAATGCTATTAATAAAGATAGAAAGTTAGATTTATTTATATAAAAATAGAAGAAGTATCTGAAGAGAAATCTTTGAATTTTTTAAATAATTGTATTAAAATAAAAAGTAAGTTTAAAAATAGGAGTACATTATGCCAGAATTACCAGAGGTTGAGAATATAAAGTTCGGTCTTGAAGAAGTAGTAATAAATAAACAAATTCTAGATATAAAATATTCGAGTGTAGTAAAAGAAAGTCATAAATTAAATAAAATGGCTATAGTTAAACAAGATATTGAGTATTTTTCAGAAAATGTTATAGGTAAAAAAATAGAAAAATTATCTCGTAGAGGGAAATATTTATATTTTACTTTAAATGAAGGATATATTATCACACATTTTGGAATGACGGGAGCATTTTTTTTAGTAAAAGATATAGCAGAAATTATTAATAAAAACTACTTCAAGCATCAACATGTAATCTTTGAATTATCAACTGGAGAAAAATTAGTCTACAGTGATATTAGAAGATTTGGCGAACTTAGATACATAGAAGATGTAACGAAATTTAAACCTTTTGTTAATCTCGCTCCAGAACCGTTTGATAAAAAAGCTAAAAAATATTTTCTAGATAAATTAGCTGAAAATAAATATAAGGATCAGTCGATAAAGGCTCTTCTTCTTGAAGGAAATGTATTTTGTGGATGTGGTAACATTTATGATTGTGAAGTGTTATATCGTCAAAAAATACATCCTTTAACTAAGGCTAGTGAACTTTCTAAAAAGAAAAAAGAAAGTTTATTTAAAGAATTAGTTGATATTTTAGATCTAGCGATAAGAGAGGGTGGATCTACAATTTCAGATTATGTTCATACTGATGGTGGAGAAGGAAACATGCAAAATTTTCATCAGATTTATGGAAAGAAAGTTTGTCCATTAGGTCATGATGTAGAAAATGTTACAATAAAAGGTCGTTCTAGTCATTTTTGTCCTATTTGCCAAAAATAAAATAAAAAGGAGAATCAATGGAAAGCAAAATAGAGTTTTTTAAAAAATACATTAGCATAATTATAGGGTCATTAATTTTTGCAGTGGGGTTAGAATTTTTCTTAATTCCCAATAATATATTAGATGGAGGAGTAATTGGTGTATCAATTATTGCCCGCCATTATGTAGGATTACCACTGGGGTTATTTATCTTCATTTTCAACATCCCATTTTTATATTTAGGATACAAGCAGATTGGTAAAGGATTTTCAATAGCTTCTATTTTTGGAATTGTTATTCTTTCTGTAGCTACATCATACTTCCATAGTATTCCACCACTAGTTACGGATCCATTTTTAGCCTGTATCTTCGGTGGGATAATATTAGGAATAGGGGTCGGATTAGTTATTAGAAATGGGGGTACATTAGATGGTAGTGAGATGTTCTCAATCTATGCTACTAAAAAATTACCGATTTCTGTAGGTGAAATGGTTCTTGGAATAAATGTTGTTATCTTTATCGCATCTGGATTTGTTTTCACATGGGAAGCAGCATTATATTCTATGATAAGTTATTTCATTGCATCTAAAGTTATGGATATTGTTATTGAGGGACTAAACGATTCTAAATCTGTTATGGTTATTACAAGTAATTATCAAGTAATAAGTCAAGAAATCCAAGATAGACTCGGTCGTGGTGTGACTTTATTACATGGTGAAGGTGGTTATTCAGGAAATGAAACAAAAATTATATTTTGTGTAATAACTCGTATTGAAGAATCAAAACTAAAAAAAATTGTATTTAAAAATGATAAGAATGCCTTTCTATCGATTGGAACAGTTAGTGAAGTCAGTGGAGCTAACTTCAAGAAAAAAGATATACACTAATAAACATTCCTTTGTAGTATTTTCTGCAAAGGATTTTTTGTGTTATAATGACTATAAAGAGGTGGTAGTTATGGAAGAATTATATAATTATCTTATTAAGAGTGAGAAAGTTTATTTGTTAGAAAGAAGAAAAATAGTTAAATGGTGGCATATACTATTTGACTTTGTTGGATTTCTATATTTTTGGGGAGAATATGGAAAAGATAAGACTTATGATTGTTACTTAGTTAAGTTTGAAAAACATTGGGAAATACTAGTGTGTAAAAAAGGAAAAGCACTAGAAAAAATTAAGCTTAAAGAGAAATTTGAATTGAAAAAGAAATTTCTTTGTGGAGACTATAAATACACAGTTCATCATGAAATTACGCATGAAATATACAACTATTTGAAATATTCATGCTAGCATGAGCAAAATATGTCTAAATATGTTATAATAGACTGATGAATTTTTTAAAGGATAATAAAATGAAAATCAAAGAAATAATAGTAGTAGAAGGAAGAGATGATACCAATAGGGTTAAAGAAGCAATAGATTGCGATACATTTGAAACTAATGGCTCTGCCCTTACTAAGAAAAAAATAGAACGATTAATCTTTTTAGAAAAAACAAGAGGATTAATAGTTTTAACAGATCCTGATTATGCAGGAAAAAGAATTAGAAGTATAATAGAAAAAAATATTCCTACGGCAAAACATGCATATATATCAAATAAAAAGGCCGTTGATAGTAAAGGGAAAATTGGAATAGAAGCTGCGAGTAAAGAAGATATTATAGCGGCTATAAAAAATCATTACACACCGATGGATGAGGTGAAAAATGATATTACTAATGAAATATTAATAGAATTAGGTTTGGTAGGAGGATCTACTTCTAAAGTTCTAAGAGAAGAACTTTGTGAAAAATTAAATATAGGTTATACTAATGCCAAACAATTATTAAACAAACTTAATATGTATAATATTTCTAAAGAACGTTTATTAGACGAGATGACAAAAATAAGTAAAGGATTAAAATAATGATAGGAACACCTAAGAAAACTTTTGAGATACTAAAAAGACATGGCTTTACATTTAAGAAAAGCTTAGGACAAAACTTCTTAATAGATGCGAATATCTTAAATAGAATCGTTGATGGAGCGGGAGTAAATGAAAATGTAGGAGTAATAGAAATAGGGCCTGGGATAGGTTCTCTTACAGAAGCATTGGCCAAAAAAGCTAAAAAAGTAATTTCATTTGAAATTGACGGTAGACTTTTACCGATTTTATCTGAGACACTTGCAGATTATCCTAATGTTGAGATTATCAATAATGATATTTTAAAAGTCGATGTTGATAAAATAATCGCTGAGAAGATGTCAGATTGTGAAAAAATAATGGTAGTAGCTAACTTACCTTATTACATTACTACACCAATTTTAACTCACTTAATAGAAAATACTGAGAAAATTGATGGTTATGTAGTTATGATGCAAAAAGAGGTTGCTAATAGACTAAATGCTAAGGTAGGAACAAAAGATTATAACTCACTAACAATTTTATTAAATTACTATACAGATGTTGAGTATTTATTTACTGTACCAAAAAAAGTATTTGTACCAGCACCGAATGTTGAGAGTGCAGTTGTGAAAATTATGACAAAAGAAATTCGCGAATTTGAAACTGAGGCTAAATTCTTTAAATTTGTGCGCTCATGTTTTGTACAACGTAGAAAAACTTTATTAAATAACTTAATTTCAAGTTATGGTAAGGATAAAAAGCAAGATTTACAAAATGCTTGTGTAGATAGTGATATTGAACCGGGAAGAAGAAGTGAAACTTTAACTTTAGCAGAATTCTATAATTTATATAATAATTTAACAAATAATAGTTTAATCTAAGAGGTAAAAGATGAAAGAATTAAAAACTATAATAACAGAGTTTCGAGAAAAAAGAGGTTGGGGAGAGTACGATACTTTAGAAAGATTTTCTAAAAGTATATCAATAGAAGCGGCAGAATTACTAGAACATTTTCAATGGAGTGAAGAGGGGGATAATATACAAGAGATAAAAGATGAACTCGCAGATGTACTAATTTATGCTCTAGCAATGTGTTATCATCTTAATGAAGATCCTAAAAAGATTATAAAAGAAAAGTTAGTAGATGTCGCAAGACGTTATCCAGAAAAATAAAAATTAAAAGAGGAGTGATACAGTATCATTCCTCTTTTGTTATGAATAATAATTAGTTATAAAAAAAAGTAGCCCTTAATTGAGGGATACTTTTTAATGTTTTTAATATTACTATCGACTAGTTTTAGTTTTTAGCACTGGTACTTCTTTACCTTTGTAGAACATAGCGTAAAGAACAGTTACTCCAATTGTTACTATTGCACAAAGGATGTAAATTCCTCTGTATGATAAGATTCCTTGAACTGTACCTAGTGCATATGGTCCAAATCCAAGACCAAGGTCTAATCCGATGAAGTATGTAGATAATGCAATACCTACTTTAGTAGAATCAACAAGTTTTAAACAAACTGCTTGTCCATTTGACATGAATG
Source organism: Gemella haemolysans (assembly GCF_901873445.1). GTDB lineage: Bacteria > Bacillota > Bacilli > Staphylococcales > Gemellaceae > Gemella > Gemella haemolysans_C. Next base: position 5,954 of record NZ_CABFLN010000025.1, on the reverse strand, counting down.
TTCCATATCCTAAACCGATTAAAGCACCAGAGAATAATAACATGAAGCTACCGTTTGTGAAACTTAACATTAATAATCCTAATGTTAAGAATACAAAACTTGGATACATAACTGCATTTTCACCACGTGCATCAAATACGCGTCCTGCGAATGGACGAGTAACTGTAACGATAAGAGCATATACTACAAAGAAGAATGCCCCAGCAGTAGATAAGTTTAAGCTATCAGCGTAGATAGATAAGAATCCTAATACACTAGAGTAAGCTAAACCAACTAGGAATGCTACAGTAGAGATGAATAATACTTTGTATTCAATAAATGTATTTAAAGCCCAGCTGTTTAATAATTCTTTTTGTTTTTCGTCTAATTCAATATTTTGAACTGGGAATAAGAAACAAGCAATTGTAACTGCTACAGATAATACGATTGCTAAAATAATAACTGCATTAAATCCTGTAATAGGAAGTAATAACATACCGATAAATGGTCCGATTGCAGCTGCTAAACTTGTACTTAATCCGTAGTAGTTGATACCTTCACCGTTACGAGATTTAGGAATGTAAGTTGTAACTATTGCATTAGCTGCAGTTGAGATAGTTCCATAAGCAAATCCATTTAAGAAACGAACAGTATCTAAAATAACAATATTAGATGAAATTAGGTAAGCTGCTGTTGTGATTAAATAGATTAATGCTCCAAAACGTAAAATTTTTTTACGACCAACAATTTCTAATTTTTTCCCAATATAAAGTCTAGCAACAAGTGTACCGATAATATAAATACCAGCGGCAAATCCTGCTTGAGCAGCAGTTGCCCCTAATTGAGAAGTTGCATATTTAGCTGTAATAACTACGAAACAGTAATAAATTAAAAATACGATAAAATTAATTGTAGTTATTGTTATAAATCCTTTATTAAATAATTTGTCTTTTTCTTCTATAGCTATCTGGCTATCCATAAAAATTCTCCTAACTTACTTTTTTAATAACATATATATATCATACTCCTCTGAAAAATCATTTTCAAGTACAAATTTTCATGAAAATGATATATTTTCAATTTTATTTTCATGTAAAATACTATTTATTATAATTAATAATAAATGACGGTATAACAGTAATTCAAAAGATTATATATGTGTATTAATATATATAAATAAATATATTAGGTATGAAAACGAATTATTTTCATAAGTTTCAAAAATGATTAAGAAAACACCTTAGTTTTTATAGTACAGAAAATATACATAAAACACCTTTAATATCTTTTTAATATTTTTTTTGAAAATATTCGTATTTACTATTTTCTTTGCAAGCTGAAAATTCAAAGGTATTAATAATCTTAGATGAATTGTCAGAATCTTTTAATTTTTTTTGAAAAATATCTTGACAATAAAAAAAACTGTTGCTATAATGTAAACAAGAATTAAACGTAAAGGAGAAAAAAAGATTTATGAAACTGTATCAAGTTGACACGCTACAATTAAATATTCGTTGGCAAAGCCACTAGATACTGAGTCGATCTTGTTTCTTTTTAACATAGATACGACTCTCAGGTGAGAAGTAAGTATCTATGTGGATTATTTGTGATGAAAAAAATGAGACCACATAGAAATATCTAGGTGGTTTTTTATATTAAAAAAATGTCGAGGGACCACTAGATATTATGCTAGTGGTCTTTTTCTATAGATACGCTTCTAAATTTTGATTACAAAAAATATTATTAAAGTAAAAAAGGAGATTATTAAAATGAAAATAAATAAAATTTTTGTAGCATTTGCGGTATTATTAGTTTGTGTATTAGGTTATGGTTACTTCTCTAGTAAGAAAGGTGAAGATACTAAAAAAGTTGATAATAAAGAGGTAAAAGTAGGGGTACTTCAATTACTTAGTCACCCAGCTCTTGATCAAATTTATAAAGGTTTAGAAGATGGACTTAAAAAAGAAGGATATGAAGTTGGTAAGAATTTAAAAATTGATCTTCAAAATGCTCAAGGTGATCAAAGTAACTTAGCGAGTATGGGTCAAAAACTAGTTACAGATAACAACGATATTTTAGTAGGTATTACAACACCAGCTACTTTATCTCTATCAAACGCAACTAAAGATAAACCAATTATCATGGGTGGTATTACTTATCCAGTTGAAGCAGGATTAATTAAAGCTGAAGATAAACCAGGAAACAATATTACTGGTGTTAGTGATAGAACTCCAATTAAACAACAACTTGAAATCATGAAAAAAGTATTACCTAACATGAAAAAAGTTGGTATTCTATACACAGCAAGTGAAGATAACTCTGTAAAACAAGCTCAAGAAGCTGAAAAATTAGCTAAAGAATTAGGATTAGAAGTTAAAGTATCAACAGTAGCGAATACAAATGATATTCAACAAGTAACAGAAAGCCTTGCTTCACAAACTGATGCAATTTTTGTACCAATCGATAACACAATCGCTAGTGCAATGGCAACAGTAGTAAAAGTAACAGACGCTAAAAAAATTCCAGTATTCCCATCTGCAGATACAATGGTAGCTGATGGAGGACTTTTAGGACTAGGTGTTGACCAATATCAAATCGGTGTTGAAACAGCAAAAGTTGTTGCTAAAGTATTAAAAGGTGCAGATACTAAAGATATGCCAATCGTACTTGCGAATGAGGGTGTAATTTACCTAAATGAAGCAAAAGCAAAACAATTAGGAATCGAAATTCCAAAAGAAATTAAAGATAAAGCAAAAGTAGTAGATAAAAAATAACATTATTGATATTATATTATTAACAAACTATTTTAGGAAGTAAATATATTAAAGGAGCGGCTCATAAAATCGTTATTATAAATAGTTGTTTATGAGTCGCTCTAAATTATATAATATTAATTTAGGGGAAAAATAAAAAAGAGGTGTAAAATGGATTTATTTATTTCAGCGATTTCACAAGGAATGCTGTGGGGAATATTATCGCTTGGATTATTTATTAGTTTTAGAGTATTAAATATTGCAGATATGACTACTGAGGGTGCGTATCCATTAGGAGCTGCGGTATGCGTAATCTGTATACATAATGGAATTAATCCCATTATTGCTACATTAATTTCTATAGTAGCAGGAATGTTAGCAGGACTTGTAACAGGATTTTTAATTACTGTTTGTAAAATACCAAGTTTACTTGCAGGGATTCTAACAATGACTGCATTATTATCAGTGAATCTTAGAATTATGGGAAGACCAAATTTAAGTTTAATCAATAAAGATACGATTTTCAGTAAAATTCAGGGGTTAAACTTACCAACTCATTATGATACTGTACTTGTTGGAATTATTCTTTCTGGATTAATTATCTTAGCTATGTCTTTATTCTTTTCAACAGAATTAGGTCAGAGTTTAATTGCAACAGGAGATAATGAAAAGATGGCAACAGCTTTAGGTATTTCTACTAAATCGATGACGATTTTAGGATTAATGCTTGCTAACGGAATAATTTCTTTAGCTGGTGCGATTTTAGCACAAAATAATGGTTATTCAGATGTTAATAGTGGAATTGGAGTTATAGTTGTAGCTTTAGCAGCGATTATTATAGGAGAAGTAATCTTTAAGGATGTAACTTTTACAACAAGATTAATATGTGTAATTTGTGGTGCGATTATTTATAGATTATTACTAGTTGGAGTGTTAAAATTAAATATTATTGGAGCTAATGATTTCAAATTAGTTTCAGCTTTAGTAATAGCTTTATTCTTAACATTACCTCAATTAAAACTAAAAGCTAAGAGAAAGGATGTATAGCTCATGTCATTTATAAAAATTAATAAAATAGATAAAACGTTCTTTCCAGGTACGATTAGAGAACAACATGCATTAAAAAATGTTAGTCTAGAAATTAAAGATGGTGATTTTATCACTATTCTTGGTGGAAATGGAGCGGGGAAATCAACTTTTCTTAATGCACTAGCAGGTTCTTTTTCACTAGATGGTGGTGAGATTTTAATTGAAGGAAAAGATGTAAGTAGTATAGTAGAACATAAGAGAGCAGGATTTATCAGCAGAGTTTTCCAAAATCCTTTAGATGGAACAGCTCCCCGTATGACTGTTGCACAAAATATGTCTTTAGCACTTCGTCGAGGAAAAGTGAGAGGATTTAAGCCTGGAACTACTAAAGAAGATAGAGAACTATTTAAAAAGTTATTAGCAACTTTAGACTTAGGTCTTGAAGATAGATTAGATAGTGAAATGGGTCTATTATCTGGAGGTCAACGTCAAGCTATAGCTCTTTTAATGGCAACTATGGCTACTCCAAAACTTTTACTTCTTGATGAACATACGGCGGCACTAGATCCAAAAACTCAGAAGAAAATAATGGAGCTTACTCGACAAAAGATTGAAGAAAAGAAATTAACAGCTTTAATGATAACTCACAATATTCAAGATGCGGTAAAATATGGGAACAGAATAATAGTTCTTCACAGAGGAGAATTAGTTCGAGATATTAGCAAGGAAGAAAAAGAAAAACTAGATGCAAAAGCATTATATGAATTACTTTATAATCTTGAAGAAAATGAATAAAAGTTGATAGAGTCTTGTAAATTAAGGCTCTATTTATTTTACTTTCCGTTGATATATCATACATTAAATAAACATTTTTAAGATAGTGTATAATATTTTGTGTAAACAGAAAAGTCAAGAGGAATAGTAAAAAAGACATAGAAAAAAGAGACTCCTAGGTGTAAAATAAAGTTAACCACAACTCATTACGAAAGGAATCTCTCATGAATAATAATAACACAAAATTAGTAAATGCACTACTAAAAGGAGAAGATATTTCAGAAATATTTAGAGCTGAAGTAGAAAAAGCTATTAATACAGTATTAGAAGCTGAACTTACAGGATTTCTAAATTATGAAAAACATTCTGTAGAAGGATATAATACAGGAAATTCAAGAAATGGAAGTTATTCAAAAACAATATATAGTGAGTATGGGAAACTGTCAATAAAAGTCCCAAGAGATAGAAATAGTGAATTTACACCTCAAACCCTAGTACCATATAAAAGAAACACACAAAATTTAGAAGAAACAATAATATTACTGTATAAAAGAGGTATGACTACAAGAGAAATAGGTAAAATTGTAGAACAATTGTATGGACACTATTATTCACCACAAACAATAAGTGTTATAACTAAACAATTAGATGAAAAAGTTAAAGAATACCATTCAAGAAAAATAACAAAAGATTATGCGGTAGTATATGCAGATTCAACATATATTAGTGTAAAAAGGGGAACAGTAGGAAAAGAAGCGCTACATATATTAATAGGAATAACAATAAGCGGAGAAAAAGAAATCCTATCATATGAATTATTTCCAATAGAATCACCAGAAAACTATAAAAATATGTTAGAAGATCTTAAGAAAAGAGGTTTAAATAAAGTATTATTGTTTGTCACAGATGGATTAAAAGGAATAAAAGAAAAGCTTGAAGAAGCATTTCCTAAAGCGAAGTATCAAACATGTTGGACACATGTAATAAGAAATGTTTTACTAAAAGTAAGAACAAAAGATAAAGCAGAAATATCAGAAGATTTAAAAGCAGTGTATCAAGCATCGACAAAAGATGAGGCTGAAAAGAATCTAGTATTATTTATAGATAAATACAAAGAAAAATACCCCAAAGTAACAAACAGTCTATTAGATGTTAGAGATTGTTTGTTTACATATTATTTATTTCCAAAATCAATAAGAAGAAGTATTTATACAACAAATATAATAGAAAATTATAATAAACACTTAAAAAAAGGGATAAAGAAAAAAGAACAATTCCCTAATGAGCGATCATTAAACAGATATGTTTGTGTATCAGCATGTGAATATAACGTAAAATATGCAGATATATCGCACTACGGTTTTAGTATGGCGAAAGAAGAATTAGAGAATATGAAAGAAGAAAAAAAAAAATATATAT
>NZ_CABFLN010000024.1 GCF_901873445.1 Gemella haemolysans | reverse complement strand
ATTTACTGACTTTAAAGTTTAAAATACTAAACAAAAATAACTTAATATTTTGTCCAACTTTTTGGGTGCAGTACCATAGAGTGTTATGCCTTGAGGTTTATTTTTAAGAATAACTATTCTTTAAAACGAAATTGTATGACTAAATTGTCGTATCGTTAAATGTTTAATATAAAAAACAAAAGAATTAACACAAAAACATATGACATATTTGTCGTATCCGGATATATTATAAAGAAATAAAGGAGAAACTCTCCAGGATAGGACATATTTGTCACCTTTTAAAAATACGTGTTAAATTAATGTTAAAATATATAAGAAATCATTATTATAAAAGTACTTACTAATTCCCGTTCTAGATAATTTTAGTAATAAATTTCAACAATTTTTAAAAATAATATGTTTTATAAAATGAAAGTTAAGAAGTTTATATAAAGTACTTATATAAAAAGGTTAAAACAACACAACAAAAAAAGAAGTTTATTAATTAAGGACTGTTAAGGTGAACAGCCCTTTTTTGTGAGTGTTAATAAAAAATATATTATTATTCAAATGTTCATTAAAATATTTTTAGTGTTAAATTTTCATAAGTAAATAAAACAAACAATGAAATTTTTCGAATTTATTATATCTAATAATTTCTTGTTTATCAGTAATTTATGATATGTTGATATATCTAAAAGTAATTTAGAGAATTTGAAGAACTTGATAGATAAAAATTATAATTTTAGTGTTAATTTTAAATAAAGTGTCACTGGTGTCATTTTTCTATGAATATTTACTATAAAATAATAAAAAGTGACAATTTTAACACAATACATTATATTATGTGAACTTCATGGTATAATAATAAATGTCTATAAGAGTCCGTACGTATTATTCGATATAAAATAGGTGAAATATCATGTTAGCAGTTTTGGTTGTTTTTTCGTTGACATCGATGTTTTAGGGAGAGAGTAGGTATATTGGTATATAGAAAAAAATTGAAGTTTATATAAAATAATTTTGTTAACTTGCCATAAAAATTAATTTAGAAAAAGTAGTTTAAATTGATTGAAACTTAACAAAATTGGAGAAAAATATTATTTATCTAAATATATTTAAGTAAAATAAAAGACGAGAAAAGTATTAATTTTTGAAGTTTATAAACAAGGGTAATTTAACGGGAAAATATATAGGCGTTGAAGAAAGTAACTGTGTTGTGTTGTCAGTTACTTTTTTTATTTTTTATGATATATTTCAATTAAATGAAAAAAACGAGTCCGCTTACTACATTAATTACATAATATATGGTATAATTTACATATGATTTATTTAGGAGGCGGACACTTAAATGGATGGAAGAAATATGCAAGGGAAAATCTTTAAGAAGATTAGAGAAGAACGTGGAATCAAGTTGAAAGATGCTGCAGGCACAGTTATATCCGCTAGAACATTAATTAGATTTGAGGCGGATGAGACGAGTGTGTCGTTGGAGGTTTTTGAGCAATTATTAAGAAATATAGGTATATGTTATCAGGATTATTTTTCTGAGTATTTACCTCTTGTAGAGATAGATCAGACAGGATTTCTAACAGAAGCGAGGCGTTTAGAGGCGCTTGGTACGTTTACTGCAATTAAATCGTTGGCTATTAAGACGCTTAAAAATGAAGATGTCTCAATAGCGACTAGACTGTATATAGAACAATGTCTTAGTGTTATAGGTGAAACGGATGGTCCTCAGGTTATTCGAGATAACAGAAAAATTGTCTTAGAGCATTTAAGGAGTTTGGATAAACATACAGTTAATGAGTTATATGCTTTAACTTTTATTCTTAGATCAATTAAGGAAGATGAATTTTCAGATGATTTTGTTCGACGAGCCATTCATGAGAATTTAAAACCTATTAAAACCGATAATATATTCTCTACCGATAAAGGTGAAAGATCTTTACTCCTATTAAATAGTGCAATAGCTTTATTGTCAAGAAGAGGTTTTGTAGAAGAAGCAGAAGAATACTGTCTTAAAGCCATTGAATTGTTAAAAGAACATTATAATAATGTTACGCATTTCATGTTTCACCTAATGTCATTTAATTATATATTAGCGCAGATTCAACTAAAATTAAATAAACCTGAAGGTGTAGAGTTGGCTAACAAGTGTATTAGACATATTGATGCTCAAATTGCATTGACTAATATACTTGGTGATAGTTTGACAAGGGATAGATTGGTAAAAATGTTCTATGATCGTAACAGAACAGGTATAGATTTTGAGTTCTAGGGAGTCAAATGAGTGTTTTAATAATTTATAATAAATAAATTCAAAACGGAAAGAGTTTATTCTTTACTGTTTTGAATTTTTTATTGAATTGTTTATTAAAGCGTTTTAATTTTATGTGAATAATATAAGTTTAATTTTAAGTAAAAGCGTTATCATATAAATAAAGGTTGATAATAGTTATTAATCCTATTTAAGTTAAAATAAAATAAAAAGAGGTGTAAAAAATGTCAATATTAACTAAAGCTTGGTTATATATAACTAGGAAAAGTTTTAAATCATTTGTTATTTTTTTGATTTTAGTAATAATGTCATCATTAATTTTAAGTACTATTTCAATAAAAAAATCAACAGATGCTTTATCTAAAGAAACTTTCCAAAATATAACTAGTAGTTTTTCTATGGAGATTAATAGAAAAACTAATCCAGGTACTGCAAGAGGTGCGGGTAATTTAATCGGGGAGGATATAGAAAAAATAAAGAATCTTCCTGGTGTGAAAAAATATATAAAAAGAATGAATGTGAGTGCAGATCTAGTTGATTTAGAACCACTAAAACTTGCTAATCATCAACAAGAAGAGAAAAACAACAAACAAAGACAACTTTTCTCTAAAACTGTGATTGTAAGTGGAATTAATGATTCTTCATTAGATGATAGATTTTCTGCTGAGACACTTAAGTTACAAGAGGGTAGACATCTTAAAGATGGTGATAAAAACTCTGTTTTAATTCATGAAGGTTTTGCTAAGAAGAATAAAGTTAAAGTTGGGGATAAGATTAAATTAAAAGGTAATCCAAACGATGCTGATAATGAGAAAAAATCTGATAAAAAGGTAGAAGTTACTGTAGTTGGTATTTTCGGAGGACAAAATAAAGGTGTAACTTCTAGTCACATGGAGCTGTATGATAATATTTTTATAGCAGATACTCAAACTACTAAAACTTTATATAACTATGAAGATGGAAAAGAAATATATCAAGATGCAACCTTTTTAGTTGATGGAAAAGATAAGGTAGATAGTGTAATTAACGCTGCTAAGAAATTACCTATTAACTGGAAACAATATATGCTTGTTAAAAGCAATCAAAACTTCCCAGCATTACAACAATCATTAGATACAATATATAGCTTAACTAATGGAGTATTTATAGCTACAATAGTATTTAGTATAGTAATTCTTTCTCTAATTTTATTCTTATGGATAAACAGTAGAAGAAAAGAGATTGGTGTAAGTTTAGCAATCGGGATGACAAAAGCAAGTATTATTGGTCAATTTATTCTTGAGGTTCTGCTAATTAGTATTCCAAGTTTTATAGCTTCGTATTTTGTTGGAAGTGCGATAAGTCAAAGTATTGGTAATCAAATTTTACAACAGTCTATTAAGTCGGTAAGTAAATCTATATCTAGTCAGGCTAATGGTGTTAATCTTGGAGCAAATGCAGAAGTTGAAGGTGCGAATAAAATTATTACAGCACTAGATGTAAGTGTAGGACTTGGCAATATGCTAACAGTAGTCGTTGTGGGAATTTTAATTATTATTGTTGCTGTAGGTATTGCTTCTAGTAGATTGGCTTATAGAAAACCAAAAGATTTATTATCGGATATTAACTAATGTAAGGAGAAACTCATGAGTATTTTTAATAGGGCATATCTTTATATTATTAGAAAAAAAGTTAGAAGTAGCATTTTATTTTTCATTGTTACTCTAATATCGTTGTTCTTATTGAGTGGAAGTATACTAAATACAACTGTGGGAACTATCTCTAAAAATCTATATAAAGATGTTAACTTTGGATTTACTATTGAAAGTATAGATAAATCAAATAAGGAAATAGAAAAGGATACTTTGAAGAAAATTAATGAAGTTGTTGGAGTAAACCAGAAGAACTATCTTTATGCGAAGTCTGTTAATGTAGTAGACAAAAAAGTTGTACAAGAAAATCAAAATATTACTATTACAGAGGAAATGAAAAATAAGAGTAATTTAGTGATGATGAATGGAATAACTTCTACAAAAAATAATATAGATTTTAAAAGTGAAGTTCTGAAACTAGAAAAGGGAAGACATATAGAAGAAAATGATCAAAATAAGATCCTAGTTCATGAAAAATTTGCTTCAATGAACAATTTAAACTTAGGTGATAAGATTAAATTAGAACAAAAAGGTAAAACTGTTGAATTTGAAGTAATTGGAATTTTTTCAGGGGAGAAGACTAATAACTTTGAAGGATTAAGTTCAGATTTTATAGAAAATACTGTTTATACAGATTATAACTCTAGCCAAAAGTTATTAGACTATTCTTCTAATAACAAAGTAACATCTGCAGAGTATGGAGTTAATAATCCAACTGAGTTAGATGATATTATTAAAAATGTTGAGAGTTTGGGAATAAATAATATTTCAGTCTCAAAATCTAACAAAAATTACGAATTGGTTACTTCTTCAGTTGAAAGTGTTACAAAACTTACGAACATGATTAGAATTGGTAGTGTTATTGTAGGAGTTGTGATTTTATCGTTAGTGCTCATGTTTTGGATAAGAGAACGAATATATGAAATTGGTGTGTTACTATCGTTAGGTATAAGTAAAATCAATTTAATTTTACAATTTGTAGTAGAAACATTAATGGTTACGATATTTGGCTTTTTATCAGCTCTAGGGCTTGAGTTTATCTTGCTTAAATATTTAAGTAGCAATATAACGAAAGTTTTTTCAGAAGATTTACCTAAGATAATTAGCGATGAATTAACTAAAATTTCGATTAATGGTTCGAATATCATTGGTGTGATAATAGTTATGATAACTATTGTGATAATTTCAGTTGTAGTTGCGTTGTTACCAATATTAAAAACTAAACCGAAGAAAATTTTAACGCAAATAAATTAGAGAGGAATAAGAAATGTCGATTTTTAAATTAAAAAATGTAGATTACTTATATGAAAATAGCAAATCAAAAGTGCTAAGTGGAATTACTTATAACTTCGAAGTAGGAAAGTTTTATGCCATAATTGGGAAATCAGGGGCAGGTAAATCAACTTTACTATCTTTATTAGCTGGGTTAGATACTCCTTCTAGTGGGGAAATCTTATTTGATAACGTAAATATTGAAAAAATAGGATATAGTGAACATAGACGAAAAGATATTTCACTAGTATTTCAAAATTATAATCTAATTGATTATTTAACACCGCTAGAGAATCTAAAGCTAGTTTCGAAAAATGTGAATAAGGATATTCTTCTAAAACTTGGATTGGAAGAAGAGCAGATTAATCGTAATGTTATGAAACTTTCTGGAGGTCAGCAACAACGTGTAGCTATAGCAAGAGCATTAGTATCTGAAGCACCGATTATTCTTGCTGATGAACCAACAGGAAACTTAGACGAGAATACTGCACAAGAAATTATTGATATTCTTAAAAAAGTTGCAGTTGAGAATAATAAATGTGTTATTGTTGTTACTCATAGTAATCAATTAGCGAATGCTGCTGATGTAGTATTAGAATTAAAAGATAAGAAGTTAAAAGTTAAATAAAAATAAAGAGGTTGACTTAAAAGTCCTAAATCTTAAAAAAAGTGTATATGAGAACTCATAGACGCAGTGGTTTATTGATATCTAAATTCGCTTTATAAAAGCTTTTTAGACATCTAATAAACTGTGCGGGGGTGACTCTAAAAAAATCGATTTCTCCGAAATCACGATTTTTGAGTCACTCCCTTTTTTTATGCTAAAGTTTAGTTTTTAGACAAAACAGTTTTTCTAGTTCGTTCATAGCTTCTTCAAAACTGTAAACTAGTGTTCCATGTTTTAAAATTCCACCAAGAACGTAATGGTTCATTGCATAGCTAGGTATATCGTATTTGTTAGCTGATTTTAATCTAATATCAGAATTAATAGCTATGATTTTTTTGTTCAGTGCAATAGCTATTCCTAATTCTACCATAACTCCACTGTCTTCATTAGTTACATCTGCTAAGAATATGTCGCAATTTTCTACTGCATATGTATCTCCATTGAAAATATCTTGTGGTGTAGGTAATGTTTGTTTATCTTCATTGAAAGGCTGCTCGATTGGATTGAAAACAGATAATCTTTCTCCGAATCTTTCACTTAATAATTTTCCTTCTTTTAAACGTTGAGCGATCTCCGCTTCATTAAATAGTGCGCCTGCTAAATAAAGTTTCATAGACAAATCCTCCTTTGTTGTTATATAAATTATAATATATATGAGGTGTATTTTACAACTAATGTTGAAGGAAAGTGATAGTGATTATAAGTTCTACTAGTTATTTTAATCTATTTCTATTATAATAATTATAGTAGTATAGAAAAATATGTGAGGATATTATTGATGAAAAGTGTAGTACTTTGTGAAAAACCGTCGGTTGCTCGTGATATTGCGAGGAATCTTGGTGCTAAAAATAATAAGAATGGTTGCTTAGAGGGAGATAAATATGTAGTTACGTGGGCATTGGGACACTTGATTACCCTTCAAACACCGGATAAATATAAAGAATTTAATAATGTGAACTTAGAAAATTTGCCGATGATTCCGAAATTTATGAAGACTGAGGTTATTAAGAAGACTTTTAAACAATATAAAGTAGTGGAGAATGCTCTAAATAGAAAAGATGTTAAAGAAATTATTATTGCAACTGATGCTGGTCGTGAGGGAGAGCTAGTTGCGCGCTACATTATTGATAAAGCTAAATGTAATAAAAATATTAAACGTCTATGGATTTCATCTGTAACTGATAAGGCAATTAAAGATGGATTTAAAAATTTAAAAGATGGAAAAGAATATCTAGGATTATATCATTCTGGTATAGCTCGCGCTAATGCGGATTGGTTAGTTGGGATTAATGCTTCAAGAGCCTTAACTCTGAAATATAATGCATCTTTAAACTGTGGTCGAGTTCAAACTCCAACTTTACAGATGGTTTTTGAAAGAGAAGAAAAAATTAAACAGTTTAAGCCGAAAGATTATTTTACATTTGAAGCTCAAATTGATGGTGTTAAGTTTAGCTGTGGTAACAGTGAGTTTAATTTAGATAGAGCAGAACAGTTTATTAAGAAAAATATTAATAAAGATATTAAATTTAACGATGTTCAAAAAAAATCTAAAACATCTTCTGCTAAACCATTATATAATCTAACAGATATTCAACAAACAGCAAGTGCTTTATTTGGTATGTCACCGAAACAGACGCTGAATATTGTTCAAAGCCTTTATGAAAGACATAAGGTATTGACATATCCTAGAACGGATAGTAGATATTTAACAAGTGATATGAAAAATACTTTAAGAGATCGTGTACAGGCTATAGGTGGAGATTTTAAAGAAGTTACGGCTAAGTTACTAAGAGAAAAAGACTTAAATGCTAAGAAAATTATTAATAATGCAAAAGTAAGTGATCACCATGCGATTATACCAACAGAACAAAGACCAAATTATATGTCTATGTCAGAGATGGAGATGAAAATTTATAATTTAGTGGCAAAAAGATTTTTAGAAAACTTACTACCTGACTATAAATATGAAGAAACAACTTACTCATTTACTCTAGAAAATAAGGTGTTTTCAGCAAAAGGTCTAAAAGTTCTTCAGGAAGGGTATAAAGTATTAAGTAAAGAAGAAATCCAAGATAAAGTTATTAATATAATGAATAATAGTCTTAAACTTGAATCATTAGTTTATAATAAGAAACAAACTACTCCTCCTAGTTATTATACTGAAGGTAGTTTAATATATGCTATGGAAAATCCATTTGAATTTGTTGATGATGAGAATGAAAGAAAAATTCTTAAGGAAACAAATGGTATCGGAACTGTTGCAACTAGGGCGGATATATTAGAAAAACTGTTTACGAATGATTATTTAGTATTGGATAATGGAAGAATTAAAACCACTAATAAGGCTAAACAGCTACTTAATTTAGTTCCGAAAAATCTTAAGAGTCCGTCTCTAACAGCGGTATGGGAAAAACAACTTGATAATATTGCTAGAAATAAACTTTCTAAAGATAAGTTTTTAAATGATGTTAAACAATATACAAAATCTTGTATCGCAGAAATTAAAGATAGTGAAGATAAGTTCAAGCATGATAACATTAGTGGTAAGAAATGTGAAGAGTGCGATAGCTTTATGTTAGAGGTAGATAAAAAAGGAACTAAAATGCTAAAATGTTCTAATCCAAGCTGTCGTAATCGCAAGGTGATTAGCCGTTTAACAAATCTTCGTTGTGATAATTGTCATAAGAAAATGACATTATTCGGAAATGGAGAAAATGCTACATATCGCTGCCAATGTGGAAATTCGTTGAAACAAAAAGAAGTCGATAAGAGAATTAAATCAAGTAAAAAAGATAAGGCTAGCCGTGTAGATATGAAAAAATACATGAAGCAGGAAAAATTAGAAAATAACGCATTAGCAGGATTAGCAGGATTAAAGCTTAAGTAAAATTATAGAGTTACATCTTGTTAAATTTATAGATTGAGTTTAATTGATGTTGAAAAAATTTTTTTTCGTATAAATGTAGTGTTAAAAGCAAGTCTGTGCTATAATGTATATTGAAAAAATTTGTCTGAGAGGTATATAATGAAATATGTATCAGTGGCTGTAGATGGGCCAGCAGGATCTGGAAAAAGTACGATAACAAAAATGGTAGCTGAAAAACTAGGATTTAACTATGTTGATACTGGTGCTATGTATCGTGCATTAACGTATAATTTTCTATCTAATGATCTAAAAGAATTGGAAGAAGATAAAATTAAAGAATTACTTGAAGATTTAGATTTTAGAGTAGAATATGTTGATGGAGTTCAATATGTATATGTAAATGATGTGGAAGTTAGTGATAAAATACGTACTGCAGAAGTTAGTAAGTATACTTCATTATTCGCTAAATCTCCTGCAGTAAGAGAATTCCTAATTGATACTCAAAGAAATCTAGCTCATACTAATAATATTATTATGGATGGACGTGATATTGCTTCAGTTGTCCTACCTAATGCAGATGTTAAAATATTTTTAACAGCATCTGTTGAAGAAAGAGCAAGAAGAAGGGTATTGGATTTTGAACGTCAAGGTCTAGAAAATGTTGATTTTGAAAAAGTTAAGGAAGATATTAAAGCTAGAGATTGGCAAGATGAAAATAGAGATATTGCTCCACTAGTAAAAGTTGATTCTGCAACGTTAGTAGACACGACTTCTATGACTATTGACGAAGTTGTTGATAAAATGACTGAACTAGTGAAAGCTGTAGAAAGATAAAATTAAATAGGAGTGTAGCATGTATAATTTTGTAAGAATATTATTAAGTTTATTTTATAAAACATTTTATAAAGTTACGATTGTTAATAAAGAAAAAATAGAAAATGCTAAAGGTGTAGTAATCTCAGGGAATCACCTGAGTAATCATGATCCATTATTATTCCCAGCTTTTTTCGAGAAAAATATCCGCTTCATAGCTAAAGAAGAATTGTTTAAAATAGTTTTTGTTAAACAAGCTTTAGAAGCGACAGGAGCAATTCCTATAAAAAGAGGCACATTTGATAGAACAGCGATAAATAACAGTATTAAATTACTTAAAGAAGGAGAAGTTATAGGGATTTTTCCTGAAGGTACTCGTTCTCATTCAAAAGATTTAGACCTTGGTCAATCTCATAACGGAGCGTCATTTATCGCTACGAGAGCAAAAACAAAAATTATTCCATTTGCTATTATCCCAAATAAAAATTTTAGAATTTTTTCTAGTATTAAGATAGTAATTGGTGATGAGATAGATGCTGCTTCTTTAAAAGAAGAAGGTAAAACTCATGACGAGATTACTGCTATTTTAATGGAAAAAATTTCAGAATTGATTGTAAAGGAGAAGTAAAGTGTACGAAAAAACGATTAAATTTAAATTAGAAAAAAAATTTTTCAATCAAGCTGGTTTTTTAGATAATAAATATGTTTACGAATGGATGAATCTTGCTAAGAAGTATTATTTAAACGGCTTAGGTATAGATATAGATTCATTAATCAACTATAATTTATATTATGCTGATATAGATGTTAAGTATTCGATAAGATCTAATATAAGATATAATAGTCAAGATATTTTTATAAAAGCATGGATTGAAAAACATAGTGGAATTAAAACGATTTTTTCTTATGAATTTTTTGTGGATGGAGAAGTAGTTATTATCGCTTCAAGTTCTCACAATATTCTAGGAACAGATAGTGATCGTGCTATAAGAATAGATAGAAATTTACCAAAATGGGATCAAATTCTTAAAGATGTTGTAGCAAATGAATATAAAGAGTAACCATAAATAATTAAAGGAGTTTCTCACTAATATGAAAATTTCATATTTTTGAGAGGCTCCTCTTATACTTTTAAAACTCTAGGATTAATTTATGAATGTAGATATATTAAATATATCCTGTTTAATTGATAAATAATTGATTTTATTATATACTTTATAGTGGTTTAAATTATGTTTATTTTTGATATAAACAGTTAATTATTAAAGAAGAAAGGTAGATAGTATGATATATTTAGATAATTGTGCTACGACTAAACCGTATAAAGAGGTACTAGATACATTTGTTGAAGTTAATAATTCTTATTTTGGAAATCCAGCTAGTATTAATAAATACGGGAAAACAGCGAATAAACTTCTTTCTGCGGCAAGAACTCAAGTAGCATCTATTCTTGGTGTAGGAGTAGATAGTATTTTTTTTACTTCTTGTGCAACAGAGAGTAATAATATAGCATTACTGGGAAGTGTTGAACATAAAAAAGATTTTGGAAATAGAATTATTGTTTCTAAGATTGAACATCCGTCAGTTTTAGAAACGTTTAGAGAACTAGAGAAACGTGGTTTTATATTAGACTATGTTAATGTTGATGAATATGGTTTTATAGATTTAAATCATTTGAAGTCATTATTAACAAAAGAAACTATTTTATTAAGTGTTATGCAAGTTAATAATATCTTTGGAGCAATTCAGCCGATAGAAGAAATAGTAGAAATCTTAAAAGATTATCCTAAAGTTCATTTTCATGTTGATGGAGTGCAAGGAGTATTAAAAAATCCTATTAATCTTTTAAAAGTTGATAGTTATTCTATATCTGCGCATAAATTTCATGGTCTAAAAGGTATTGGGATTCTATATTTAAAATCTAGAAGAACGGTTCACAATATTACCTTCGGTGGAGGCCAAGAAGACGGGTTAAGAAGTGGAACAGTAAATGTAGCTGCAGCTGTAAGTTTAGCAAAAGCACTTCGCTTATCACATGAAAGAATTAATATTGTGAAAAAAAATCATAGAGACTTGAAAAATAGAATTATAGACGAGTTTTCTAAATATGAACATATTGTTATTAATTCACCTGCTAGTGAAAAGTATGTAGATTCAATTATTAATATTAGTCTGCCAAAGATTAAAGGAGAAGCAATTGTTAATGCCTTGAATGATAGAGGTATTATGGTTTCTACTACAAGTGCTTGTTCTTCAAAAACATTTCATCTAAATGAGGCATTGTATGCGAGAGGATTGTCTAAGGAAAATATAGAAGGTAGTATCCGAGTTAGTTTCTCATATGAAACTACAAGAAAAGAAGTTGAAACATTTATTGAAGTATTAATAGATGAGTACAATAAAAAATTTAAAGAGGTAATTGAAAGTGGAATTTAGTCATATTATAGTAAGATACGGAGAACTTACTCTAAAATCTGGGAATAGAAATGAATTTCTAAAAAAACTTACAAAAAATATTAGGTATAATTTACAAGGTTTAACTGGTTTTCACGTACAAACAAAAAGAGATAGAATGTACATTCATTTAGATCATAATGAAGATGTATATGAAATTATGGAAAGATTAAAAAGAGTACCAGGTATTCATAATTTTTCACCTGTATTAAGAGCGGGATTAGATGTTGAAGAAGCTAAGATGGTTATCGATAAGCTGCTTGAAACTAAGTTAGATAAAGAATACAAATTTAAAATTCAAACAAAAAGACCAAATAAAAACTTCCCTCACAACACTAATGAATTAAATAATGTATTTGGAAGTCATGTGTTAATAAACTACAAAAATCTAAAAGTAAATGTAAAACAACCAGATTTTGTTATTAATGTGGAAGTTCGTAGTGAAGGAATATTTATTTTTACTGATTTTATAAAAGGAGTGGGAGGTTTCCCGGTTAATACTTCTTCAAAAGCTCTATTATTACTTTCTGGTGGTATCGACTCACCAGTGGCTGCACATACACTTCAAGTTAAAGGTGTAGAAGTTGAAATGATCCATTTCCAATCACCACCTTTCACTTCTGCAGAAGCATTACAAAAGATTTTTGATTTAACTACTAAATTAAGTCAAGTAGTAGGGAAAATTAAATTACACGTTGTTAACTTTACTAAGTTACAAACAGAGATTGTTAAACGTGTTCCATCGAATTATACTATGACTTCAACAAGAAGATTCATGTTACGTATTGCAGAAGAAGTAGCTAAAAAAGAAGGATGTTTAGCTATTGCAACAGGAGAATCTCTTGGTCAGGTAGCATCGCAAACTCTAGAGTCGATGAACTGTATAAATGAGGTAACTAACTTACCGATATTAAGACCGTTATTGACAATGGATAAGGTAGATATTATTAAAATTGCTCAAGAAATTGAAACATTAGAAATTTCTAATCTTCCTTTTGAAGATTGTTGCACAATTTTCACACCAAAGGCACCAAAAACAAAACCAAGATTAGAAAAAATTAAATCTTATGAAGCACGTGATGACTACTCAGATTTAATAGCTGAGACATTAGATAGTGTTCAAACATATTTATTTGATAAAAATGGTAGAGTAATTACTCAAGATATGAGACAACAAGAAGTTAAAAAAGAAGAAAAAGAAGATTTTTCAGATTTATTATAAAATAGAAAGTGAGATAATTAATGGAAAAAAAAGTAATTGTAATTGGAGCAGGACTAGCAGGAAGTGAAGCTGCTTGGCAACTTGCAAAACGTGGAGTAAAGGTTGATCTTTATGAGATGAGACCTAAGAAAATGACTCCAGCTCATAAAACACAAAACTTTGGAGAGTTAGTTTGTTCTAACTCTCTACGAGCTAACAATATAACTAACGCTGTTGGATTATTAAAAGAAGAGATGAGAATGTTAGATTCAATCATTATTAAATGTGCGGATGCAACACAAGTACCAGCGGGTGGAGCACTTGCTGTAGATAGAGATAAATTCTCAGAAATGATTACTGAAACTATTAAAAATCATCCAAATATTAATGTTATCGGTGAAGAACTACCACAAATTCCTAAAGGAGACGTACCTGTAATAGTAGCAACAGGACCACTTACATCAGATGCCTTAAGTCAAGACATTAGAAACTATACTAAACAAGATGGGCTATATTTCTATGATGCGGCAGCTCCAATCATTGAAAAAGATTCTATCGATATGGAAAAAGTTTATCTTAAATCAAGATACGATAAAGGTGAGGCAGCGTACTTAAACTGTCCAATGACAAAAGAAGAATTTACTAATTTTTATAATGAGTTAATCATAGCAGAAGCTGCACCGTTAAAAGAATTTGAAAAAGAAATTTACTTTGAAGGTTGTATGCCTTTTGAAGAAATGGCAAAACGCGGAGAGAAAACTCTATTATTTGGACCGATGAAACCAGTAGGATTAGAAGATCCAAAAACTGATAAACGTCCATATGCTGTTGTTCAATTGCGTCAAGATAACAGTGAAGGGACTCTATACAATATTGTTGGATTCCAAACTCACCTTAAATGGGGTGAACAAAAGAGAATTATTAATATGATTCCTGGTCTTGAAAATGCAAATATTGTACGTTATGGAGTAATGCACAGAAATACTTACTTAAATTCACCACAATTATTAGAAAAAACTTACAGATTAAAAGAAGAAAAAAATATTTATTTTGCTGGACAAATGACTGGTGTAGAAGGTTATGTAGAAAGTGCAGCTTCAGGGATTGTGGCAGCATTGAATGCTTTATACAATACTGAAAATAAAGAAATTATATTTCCTACAGAGACGATGATAGGTGCTATGGCAAACTATATTGTAGATAATACAAGTAAGAATTTCCAACCGATGAATGCGAATTTTGGTATCATCAAACTACTTCCTGAAAGAATCAAAGATAAAAAGGAAAAATATGAAAGATATGCTAAAAGATCGCTTGAAATGTTAGAAAATTTCAAAATTGATTAAATTAATTTTTAAAAAGTCTTACAATTTATTAAAATAAATGGTATAATAACTAGGGAAGTATTTTGTAAGGAGAAAATTAATGGCAAGTTTATTACAAAAAACAAGAAAAATAAGTACAATTTTACAAGAAGGACGTCACGATAACGTAGACTTTGAAGCTATGGCAATGCGCCTTAGTCCAATTCTAGATTCGGTAGTATATATTCTTGATACAGAGGGAAATATTCTTGGATATGATTCAATTGTTGATTATTCAAATGAACGTATGGAAAAAATAATTCAAGATAGAAAAGTTCCCAAAGCATATTTAGATGCTACACTAAAAGTTTATGCCACAAAAGTTAATATTCCTTTCCAAGATTCATTATCAATTTTTCCTGAAGAAGAGCAAGAACGTTTTGAAGGTAATAGTTACACTGTAATTCTTCCGATTAGAGGGGGAGGAGAACGTTTAGGAACACTTGTTATTGGGAGGATGGATAGTGATTTTAAAGATGATGATTTAGTTTTAGCTGAGTATGCTTCTACAGTAGTAGGAATTGAAATCTTACATGAAAAACAAGATAAAGAGAAAAACTTAGCTCGTGATAAAGATATGGTTAATATGGCACTAAATTCATTATCGTTCTCTGAAAAAGAAGCGATAGAACATATCTTTAGAGAATTAGATGGCACAGAAGGATTGTTAATTGCTAGTAAGATTGCTGATAGAGTGGGAATTACAAGATCAGTGATTGTTAATGCTTTAAGAAAATTAGAAAGTGCTGGAATTATTGAATCTAAATCATTAGGTATGAAAGGTACATATATTAAAGTACTGAAAGAATATTTCTTAGAATTAATGTTTTCTAATGAATTTTAAAATGTAAAATTGTAAAAAAAGAAAGAAAGGTTGTTAGGGTACATTCTTTCTTTTTTTGTTATTAATATTTAAATTATTCTTGATTCAATTTGTTGATAAATTTCTCATTATTTATAATTACTCTAGTATGAGATGCATCTCCAATTTTTTTCTCCCCTTCGAAAGCCTCTAGATTAAAGATGATAATTTTATCTTTAATAATCTCTGTAATTTCACCTAGAATTGTAATTTCTTTATTAACGAGAGTAGGTGCAAGATGATTGATATTTATGTTGCTCCCAACACTTCCTAAGTCTTGTGTTAAGAAAGAATTTAAGAATGTTTTAGCGGAATTTTCCATGAATGCAACGAGGCTAGGAGTAGCCAATACATTTAAGTCGCCGCTTCCCATATATTTAGCTGTATTTAATTCTGATACTACATAAGTTTGTTTAAATTGTTTATTAATCTCTATTTTCATAATTTTAACCTCTCTTATTTATTCATAAAATGTTACGTCGTAATCAATGAATTTTTTATTTTTATAATTAAATTTAGCAGAAAAGAAGGGTTTTTCTTTTACTAACCAATCAAGGAATATATAGTCACCTTCCCAAGTGTTAATATTTTGAATTTTAGATTTTTTAACCCAAACAAGATCTCCTTCATCGCAATCTTTAGTGAGAGTCCCTGTATAATTTGGAGCTGTAAAGACGTAAGTATACCAGTCTTTTTCTCCATCGAAGTTAGGGAAAGTGATAATTCCTCTTAACTTTGGATTAATAATATCCAAATTTGTTTCTTCTTTTACTTCTCTAATAACGCAATCTTCAGGACTTTCTCCAACTTCGAATTTGCCTCCGACACTTATTGTTAGTCCTTCATGAATATCGTTTTCTTTCTTTGTTCTTCTTAACATTAAAAAACTATCCCCATTGTCGATATAACACATGGTTGCAAGTACATTGTTCATATAACCATCTCCTATATTTAAAGAAAAAGTAGGAAAGAGGACATACCTCAATACCTACTTTCTTTATGTAAAAAATTTTTATTAAATAAATAATCAACCTTATTAACGCTTTTTATCAAAGCCTACAGCGTCTAATAATGCAACAAACACTGTAAACATTACAGAAAGTATTGCACAGTCACGAAGTGTATTAACTTCACCATTGCTACCTAAAATAGATGATACGATAAATATTACAATAAATGCAAATATAAATGACCAAATTAGTGAAATAATATATTTCATCATTATCACTCCTTAAATTTTACTTACACTAATTATTATACACCTAATATTAAAATCTAGCAACATTTTTATTGATAATTTGCATATCAATTTCATAGAAATTACTATGTAAAATATAACTCAAATAATAAGGGATTTTAAGTATTGAAAACAATAATTAATTTTCATCAACCTTCTAGTAATATATAAAAAGTATGATATAATAAAATATATAAGCCTGTGGAGGTAACTTATGTATCAAAAATTATATATAGATAAGAATTTAGAAGTTAAAATTACAGATGAGTTAAAACAGATATTTTTTGATTACTCTATACCTTTTGAATTTATTGAAGATTCAAAAATTATAGAGTCTAATGCTTTGTTTTTAACTGATAATAAAAATAACCTTAGCAATACACTAATTAATGTATTTCTATTAAAAGAAGACTATGATTTTTTAGATGTTAAGAATGCTATATTTATAAAAAATATTGAAGATATAGTACGAGTATTTAAAGATGATGTTTGGAAAAAATGGGCACAAGAACTCCAATTTTTGTCACAATGTAGTTTAGCCTATAGTAAAGATAAATTTGATAGAGAACGTTCAGAACGAATTAGAGAAATTGCGTGTGAGATGTTATCGTTTAAATATGATATTCCAATTGAAAAAATTAAAATAGATTTTGCAGGTGAACTAGGCTATCAAACCCCTAAAGTAGAAACTAGAGCTGCTGTTATTGAAGATAATAAAATATTATTGGTAAAAGAGCAACTTGATGGCAAATGGGCTCTTCCTGGTGGTTATCAGGATGTAAATAAAAGTATTCGTGAAAATGTCATAAAAGAGGCAAGTGAAGAAGCAGGAGCGGTAGTTAATCCTCTTAAAATTGTTGCTGTGCTTGATTATAATAGACACCACCATGTTAACTTTCCTTTTGGTATGGTGAAAATATTTGTTCTTTGTGAATATGTTAGTCATAGTTTTGTAGAAAATACTGAAACATCGGGAGCTGAGTTTTATTCACTTGATGAACTCCCAGAATTATCTGTTACGAGAACGACAAAAAAACAATTAGAAATGTGTTTTGATTGCTATAATAATGTTGATAACTGGAATACAATATTTGATTAATTTTATTTAAGGAGTTGATTTTAAGAAGTATGAATTTACGTGAAACTTTGATGAATAGAAATCTTCCTGTCCATGAACAATTAATGTTTTGTTTGTTACTTACGGCTGTGGGTGGTTTTTTTGATGCATATACTTTTGTTAATTGTGGCGGTATTTTTGCAAATGCACAAACTGGAAATTTAATTTTTGTTGGAATAGATTTGATTGAAGGTAATTTTTCAGAAGTACTACATTATTCAATACCTATATTGTCTTTTGTTATAGGGGTATTAGTAAGTAAGTTTATTGAAACAAAATATAAAGAATTATCTATTTTTAAACATATTTATATGTTGCTTTTGACACAAATTGTGGCTTTGGTTATAATTTCAATTAAACATAAATATTTTGGAGTAGATATAAGACCAATAGTTATTTCGTTTATATGTGCTATCCAGTTTGATGGATTTAGAAAAGTTAATAACTTAGTTTTTGCAAGTGTTTTTTGTACTGGTAATTTGAGATCAATGAGTGAGCATCTATATAAATATTTTATTTTGAAGAAGAAAGAAAGCAAAATGCCTTTTCTTATTTATTTGAGTGTAATAACTGTTTTTCTTTCAGGGGTAATATTAGGGGCTGCAATGTCAAAATATTTCTTACATAAAGCAATAATTGTTCCGATTTTTATCATTTGTATCAATCTAATATTTGTAACTATAATTAATAATAAATTTGGAAAAAAGATAATATAAAATAATTTAATTCCAAGGTGATTTTAAAGTGCTATAATCAGTAGTTTTTATCATCTTGGAAATTTTATATTTAAATGAAAAATTGTCGCAAATGCATTTACATAAAGTTTTATAGATGTTATAATCAATATAGAAATAAAAATTAGGGTAGTTTTAATACTAAGGGGGTATTTATATGAGTGAAACAGTATTAAACAATTTTAATGAGTATTTGATAAATAGAAAAGAGTTTTCAACAAATACTATCAATTCATATGATAGGGATTTAAAAAAAATCTTTTTATATTTAGCTGAAAAAGGATATGCTACTGAAGACTATTCTTGGTTAAATGAAGAATTTATTTCTAGATATATAGATTATCTGAGAGAAAAAGAATATTCATCTGCAACATTATCAAGAACGATATCTACTGTTCACATTTTTGTGGAGTATTTATGGATTGAAAAAATTATTCCAAATAGGGTCAATATTGATGTTCATATCGATAAGGAAGAACATCAAGAACCTGTAATTTTTACAAGACAAGAAATTTCTAAGATTTTAGATGTGAAAACAAAAAATTTAATTGGTTTTCGAGATAAAGCTATATTTGAGTTATCATATTCTATCGGTATTAAACCAACGGAATGTATAAACTTAGAATTAAAGGATGTTAATACTACTATCGGATTTTTAAAATATAGAAAAAAAGAAGGATTCCGTACGGTTGCACTTAATAGAGAATCGGTAGAGGCAATTGAGAATTACATTGCTGAATTAAAAAAAGAATATCCTGATATTAAAGAGGACAGTAAATTATTCTTGAACCAAGATGGTGAAGGAATTAGTCGTCAAGGTTTCTGGAAAATATTTAAAAAACGCCAACAAGATTTAGGATTAACAAAAGAGCTAAATACTATGAATTTTAGAAATTCTTTAGCAATTCATTTGCTAGAAGATAAGGTTCCAGCAGAAGAAGTACAAGAATTGTTAGGTTTGAAAAATATTCATAGTTTGAAGTTATATTTCTCTAGTTTAGAGGGAAATAAATCGAAAAGAATGATTAGTAATCATCCAAGAAAGACGATTAAAAAAGGATAAGATAAATGTATAATGTTAACTTAGAGATTTTTCAAGGGCCACTTGATTTGCTTTTGCACTTAATAGAAAAGATGGAGATTGATATTTATAATATTCCTATAGCACAACTAACAGAGAGCTATTTAGAATATATAAATAATAATGATGACTTTTCATTAGAAAATGCAGAAGAATATATTGTTATGGCTGCAACTTTGCTCCATATTAAAAGTAAGAATTTACTTCCTAAGTTTGAAAATGAAACTATTGAAGATGAAGAGGATTTAGTTCAACAGCTCCTTGATTATAAAAACTATAAAGAACTAAGTGAGAAACTAGATAATCTTCAACGAATGAGAGCGCAATTTTTAGATAAGGAAAGTATTAATTTAGATGTTGTAGGTAGTGTTGAAACTTTGAGAATGCCATCTTCTAAGTTGCTAAGGGCTATGGAGAATATTCTTAGATCTTTTGATGAAAATGAAAATGAAATTTCACTAGTTAGTTATCGTAGAGAAGTATCATTTGAAGAGGTAAAAGAAGAGCTTGTTAATAAATTTAAAAATAAAACGAAAATGAATTTCTTCGACCTTGTTAAGACCTATTCTCAAAAAAATGAAATTGTTTTGATGTTTATAGGTGTTTTAGCTATGATAAAGGATCAAGAATTACAATGTGTTGACAAAGATGGTGAAATCATTTTAGAATATAAATCAAAGGAAGATTAACATGCTATTAGATGAAACTAAGAAAATAATAGAGGCTTTACTTTTCATGAAAGGAGAAGAAGGTCTGAATATTGAATACTTTTCTACTTTCATGGAAGTAGAAATGCATGAAGCAGAAAATATGTTGAATGTATTTTGTGAGGATTATAATAAGATTAATAATTCATTGATTATTAAAAAATTCGGAACAACATACAAAATGCTTTTGAGAGATGAAATGGCTGAAGTAATAAAAAAAGCTGTTATCTCAAAAAATCTTGTTAAATTATCTAAAGCATCTTTAGAAACTTTAGCAATTATAGCTTATAATCAACCAATTACAAAAGTTCAAATTGATAAGATAAGGGGTGTAAGTAGTGATTCTATATTACACTCTCTTGTTAGTAAAGAACTTATAGTATCTAACAAAACGTTAGACACGATTGGGAAACCTAAATTATATGAAACAACAGATATATTTTTAGATGTTTTTGGATTAGAAAGTTTAGAACAATTACCGAAATCGGAAATTGTTAGTAATGAGGAAATTAATAAATTTTTACAAAATTAGGAGGACGATATGGCAGAAAGACTGCAAAAATTAATAGCTGCATCAGGATATACATCAAGGAGAAAGGCAGAACAATTAATTCTTGATGGAAAAGTAAGTGTTAATGGTGAAGTTGTAAAAGAACTTGGTGTCAAAGCTGAACCTAGTGATATTATCATAGTAGAGGGTGTTCGTTTATTAAAAGAAAATAAGAGATATTATTTATTCTATAAACCGGAGAAGGTAATTACGTCAATGTCTGATGAGAAAGATAGAACTTGTGTGAAAGACTTCTTTGAAAATGTTAGCGAACGTGTTGTACCTGTTGGTAGACTAGACTATGATACTTCAGGAGCACTTATCATGTCTAATGATGGTGAGTTTATTAATTTAATAACGCACCCTAAGCATAAAATAAAAAAAACGTATGTTGCTAAAATAAATGGAAAACTAGAAGAAAATCACCTTAGAATTCTTCGTAATGGTGTGAGAATAGATAATTATAAGACTGCAAAAGCAGAAGTGAATATAGTTAAAAATAAAAATAAGAGTGGTAATACTTTAGTTAGATTAACTATCCACGAAGGGAAAAATAGACAAGTAAGAAGAATGTTTGAAGCTTTAGGCTATGAAGTAATGAAATTAAAACGTGAATCGATTGAAGATTTAACGTTAGAAGGATTAAAAAAAGGTGAGTATAGAACTCTTACTATTCATGAGGTAAAAAGACTTATTAATAAGGCAAAAAATGGTGAAAAGTAAAATTAGGAAGTGATGTATTGTGGCAGAGAGAGTATTGATTGTAGATGATGAAGAAAGAATAAGAAAATTATTAGTAATGTATCTTGAAAAAGAGGGTTATATTGTAGATGAAGCTAGTAACGGTAATGATGGTTTAGAGCGATTGAAGTATATGGATTATTCTTGTGTCTTATTAGATGTGCAATTACCTATGTTAAATGGTAAATCTATTTTATCTGAACTTAGAAAAACAAAGGCTACTCCTGTAATTATTATGTCTGCTCAGGCGGATGAACAAAGTAGGGTAGAAGGATTTGAATTAGGTGCAGATGACTACGTTATTAAGCCTTTTAGTCCTAGAGAACTCATGTTAAGAATAAATGCCATTCTTCAACGTACAAAACGAAGTGTATTTTATACTCCGGAACTTTACACAAAAGACGTATTAGTTTTTCCGGGATTAATAATTGATGTTAATTCACATAAAGTAATTGTCGAAGATAGTGAAGTGTTGTTGACGCCTAAAGAATTTGATTTATTATTATTTTTAGCAAAATCACCTGATAAGGCTTTTAAACGAAATGAAATTCTTAGAGCTGTATGGGATTATGATTTTTATTCGGATTTGAGAACTGTAGATACACATATTAAGCGTGTAAGGAAGAAATTTGATAAGATTTCTCCAAAAGTTGCTCAAATGATTGTTACTGTTTGGGGTATAGGATATAAATTTGATACATCACAAAATAGTCTGTAAAAGGAGAAAACATGCTAGGATTTTATAGAAATTTAGCAAAATTAACGAGAACTGCTAGTAAGATTGCAGGTAAAAAAGGAACGGATTTACCGGGGAAAGTATTAAGAAAAGTTAATGATAATGTATTAACTAAATTGGCTAGTGATTTTGATGAAATTGTTTTTGTAACGGGAACAAATGGAAAAACAACTACATCGAATCTTATTGGACATACATTAAGATGTGCTGGTAAGAATTTCATTAATAATTTTGAAGGTGCGAATATGTTGGATGGAATTATATCAACTTTTGCTATTCAAGCCAATAATAATACTAAGTTAGCTGTAATTGAAATTGATGAAGGTTCGATTAGAAGAGTAATGCAATATATTACTCCAACTAAATTTGTAATTAATAATTTTTTTAGAGATCAAATTGATAGATTTGGTGAGATTGATACTTTAATTTCAACAATTGGTGAGCAATTAGAAGGAAAAAATATACAACTTATTTTAAATAGTGACGATCCTTTTGTTACAAGGCTTTCAAAATATGGAGAAGATAATATATATTTTGGTATTGCTAAAGATGCTTATCAATTTTCTGATTTTGGTATATCAGAATCTAAATTCTGTCCTAATTGTGGAATGGAATTAATTTATGATCATGTACACTATAGTCAACTAGGATTCTATCACTGTTCTAAATGTGATTTTAAGCATCAAGATGTAAAATATGAAGTGACGAATGCTACTGTAGAACCATTTATTAATATGACTATTAATAAAAATGCTTCAATAGCTACAAAATTAGCTGGAGATTACAATATATATAATTTACTTGCAGCGTATTCACTACTAAAAGAGCTTGGTTTAGAAGATGAGAAAATAAAATATGGTCTTGAAACATACACTGCAACTAATGGTCGTATGCAAAGTATTAGTCTATCGAATGGTGCAACAGTATTACTTAATTTAGCAAAAAATCCGGCAGGTTTAAATGCTTCTTTAGCGATTGCTAATGTGATAAAAGAAGAAATCAACTACCTATTAGTATTAAATGATAACGGCGCTGATGGTATTGATATATCTTGGATTTGGGATACTGACTTTGATATATTAAATGGACAAAAAATAAAAAATATAGTGTGCTCTGGTAAACGAGCGAAAGAATTAGCATTAAGATTGAAATATACTGGAATAGATGCAAATATTGTTGTTTTAGAGAGTATACCAGAAGCTGTAGACAAACTAAAAAGTTATAATGAGAAGTATGCGATAGCTATTCCAAATTATACTGCATTAGTAGAGACTCAAAGAGAATTGGAGAAATAATTCTATGGATTTAAAATTATATCATTTTATGCCTGATAAATTAAATTTATATGGTGATATTGGAAATGTTATTGCACTAAAAAAACGTTGTGAATGGAGAGGAATCAATCTCGAAATTGAGAATATTACTTCAACTGATGGTGTGAAACTTACTGATTGTGATATGTTTTTCATCGGTGGTGGATCTGATAGAGAACAATGTATAGCAACTGAACAATTTAGTAAAATTAAACATGAATTTAAATCGGCTATTGAAGATGGTATTCCAGCACTTACAATCTGTGGTGGTTATCAATTTTTAGGAGAATATTATAAAACTGTTGATGGTGATAAATTACCTGGTCTAAATATATTGGATTTTTATACAGAATCAAAAAAAGATGCACCACGTTTAATTGGTAATATACTAGTTGAATCTGAAAAATTTGGTAATATCGTAGGTTTTGAAAATCATGGTGGAAGAACATATCATAATTATGAAACATTAGGAAATGTAGTTGTGGGATATGGAAATAACGATGAAGATAAGAAAGAAGGTATTCTTTATAATAATTTAATTGGGACTTATCTTCATGGACCAATTTTACCTAAGAATCCTAATGTAACAGATTATCTGATTAAAGCAGCATTAGACAATAAATACGGAACGTATGATTTTATTGAATTAAATAATGATATCGAATTAAATGCCAATAAGCATATGGTTGAATTATTAAAGAAATCAATTAAGTAAAGTTTAACGATTAAAATAATATTAAAGAATACGACTTAAAAGT
Organism: Gemella haemolysans; assembly: GCF_901873445.1. Taxonomy (GTDB): domain Bacteria; phylum Bacillota; class Bacilli; order Staphylococcales; family Gemellaceae; genus Gemella; species Gemella haemolysans_C. The sequence goes on along the minus strand of NZ_CABFLN010000024.1, from coordinate 170 downwards.
ATGATTGTTATCAATCAAATTTTTAAGGGTTCTTCAAAATTTAGGACTGATGAGAAGGGTCATGAGCTTTAAGCTTATGATTCCTTTTTTTTTAAATAGATATTAAAAAGATAATTTTTTGATTGAAATTAAATAGTTAAACATTGTAAATTAGATTTTAGTTCTTGAAT
>NZ_CABFLN010000023.1 GCF_901873445.1 Gemella haemolysans | reverse complement strand
ATTTTGTACTAGTGGTGTTGTTTCATATGCTTGTTGTTTACCATATTCATAACCAGCAAATGCTGACAGTCCGATTATAAGTGAACCACAGGCACTAGTAATAATCATTTTTCTCTTGTCCATACAATTTTCTCCTTAATTATTTAATTCAAAACAATTCCGATTTATTGTAACATGATTTTTCTCGGTTGTAAATAAAAATGTTTACGATTTATGATGTATAAGAAATATTTGAGGAAATTGAATATTATATAATGTATTTATAATGCTCAATTTATATCAATTTGATAACGAATTAAATTATATTTTTTCAATAATATTTATGTTATAATAAATTGAAAATTAAATTTTAGAGGAGGGGTACTTATGACACAATTTGATTTTAAAAAATTAGTTGATGCTGAGTATTTATTAAATAATAGAACAAATAAGAATATTGTAGTTATCGATGCACGTGGTGGAATGCTTGAAGAAGGATCACTAATGTATGATAAAGCAACTGTTGTTGATTGGACTGATATTAGTTTATTAGGTGAATTTGGAGGAGAAGAGCTAGGGAAATTATTAACTAAAGAGAATTACCAACAAATTTTCGATAAATTAGGAATCAATGTTGATTCAGAAGTTCTAGTTTATGGTTTTACAATGCCAGAACAAGGATTTGGGGATGAAGCGCGTGTAGTATACACATTTAATTATGCAGATTTTGAAAATGTTAAGTTTATCGATGGTGGTTTTAAACAAGTTGAAAAATTAGGATTTAATAAAAATTATGAACCAATTAGAGATAGAATAAATGTTAGTGATGTAGTTCGTAATGAAGCAACTCAGAACGATAAAGCTATATTTACAGACGAATTATTATCTAAAATAGGTAATGAAGATGTTCAAATTATAGACACTAGATTAGAAGTTGAATACAATGGTCGTGTAGTTTATGGTGAAAATAAAGCAGGTCATATTCCAGGTGCAATTTCTCTTCCATTTAATTCGTTAGTTGATAATAATGGATTCTTAAAATCTAGAGAAGAGTTAGAAAAATATGTAATTGAAAAAGGTTTGGATAAAAATAAACTTCAAATAACATATTGTACTACTGGAGTACGCGCTTCTTATGTAACGGTAATATTAGAAGAATTAGGATTTAATGTGAGAAACTATGAGCCTTCATTCGCTAGATACGCTAATGTTGGAGAGGTAGAATAAAATTAATTTTCTACATCAAAATAGCTTAAAAGGATAGAATAGATATGATAAGAAAAGCGAATAAAAGCGATATTAAAGTGTTAATAGGATTACAAGAGTTTATTGAATCTCTAGAACTGGAAATATTAAAAGAATGTTCTTTATCGAAACTTCAAGATATTCTTAAGTTTGTATTCACATCAGAAGAAGATAGATTTAGTTATAAAAACTGTAGGATTTATGAAAGTGAAGGGGAATTAAAGGGTTTTTCTTTTACATATCACTATGATGAAATTAATAACATGAAGGAATTTTGGTTTAATGAAGTTGTTTGTAAATTTGATTTAAATGAGAATTCAATAATTTTTGATTATGATGAAGTTTTAGAAGAAGAATATTATTTAGATACTTTATATGTTTTTGCCGAATACAGAGGTGAGGGAATTGGAAATAAGTTATTAACAGATTTTGTTAATAGTGGACAACCAAGATTAAGCTTAAATGTAGCACAATCAAATATAAGAGCTAGGAAATTATATGAAAGCTTTGGCTTTAATAAAGATTGTAAAATCTTTATAGGACATGAAAATTATGATCATTTAATAAGGGAAAATTAAATTTTTTATTATATGTTTTCAGATAATTCTTCGGATTTTTTTAGAAAAATCACAAAAGAAATATGATTTGTGCTATAATTAAAGCTATGTATAAATCTAAGGAGAAAAGATATGGTTGAATTATTGAGAAAAGATCAGAAAGTTGAAAATACATGGGATTTAGAATCGATTTTTAAGACAAATGAAGATTTTTGGAAACAATTTAAAGAGGTAGAAAAATTAATTCCAGAAATACAAAGTTACAGAGGTAAGGTTAAAGAAGGAGCTAAAGGTCTTCTAGAAGTTTTTAAAGCTGAAGAAGATATGATGTTAAAAGTCGAACAATTAACGATTTATGCATTTCTTAGAAAAGACCAAGATAGTACAAATGCTAAATATGGTGAATTATATGCTAAAACAATGAATTTAAATTCTAAGTTTTATGCAGAGTGGTCATTTTTAAAACCTGAACTTCTTTCAATTGATGAGGATGTACTATTAGGATACGTAGAAGAATTAGACGAGTTAAAAGTTTATAGATTTGAATTAGAAAAAATTAATAAAAAACGTCGTCATACACTGGATCCAGAACAAGAAAAAATAATAGCAATGGCTGGAGAAGCACTAAATGCTAGTGATGAAACTTTTTCAGCATTAAATAATGCAGATGTTGAATTTGAGCCAGTTGAAGATAAAGATGGAAATAAACATACTTTAACACATGGAACATATGGTACATATATGGAAAGTACAGATAGAGTTCTTAGAAAAAATACATTCCATTCTCTATATAACTATTTCAAAAAGCATAATAATACATTGGCATCTACATTAGGTGGAAATTTAAAACGAAAAAAATATTATGCTGATGTTTATAAATATACATCAACAAGAAATAATGCATTATCTAACAACTTAATACCAGAGGAAGTGTATGATAATTTGGTGTCTGTAGTTAATGAAAAAATTCCAGCGTTGCAAAGATATTATAAGTTGCACAAGAGAGCCAAAGGACTTGAAGACTTCAGATTATATGATAGATCAGTATCTATGGTAGAAGGAGAGCCAATTAAATTTACATTTGAAGAAGCTCGTGATATAGTACTTGAAGCTGTAAAACCAATGGGTGAAGAATATGTTAATGATATGAGAAAAGCATTTACAGAACGCTGGATAGATATTTATCCTAATAAAGGAAAACGTTCAGGGGCGTACTCATGGGGTGGTTATACTACAAAACCATTTATTCTATTAAATTTTGATGGTACGTTAAATGATGTGTACACACTTATACATGAACTAGGGCATTCAATGCACTCGTACTATACTAGAAAAAACCAACCATACGTTTATGGAAGTTATTCAATCTTTGTTGCAGAAGTAGCGTCAACTTGTAATGAAGCATTATTAACAGAATATCTATACAATAAATTTGAAAAAGAAGGTAACAAAAATGGAATGCTTCGTGTCCTTAACCAAGCGTTAAGTGGATTTGTTGGTACAGTATATAGACAAACTCAATTTGCAGAGTTCGAACACAAAATAAACCAACAACTTCAAAACGGAGGGGCTATAACAGCAGAATATTTAAATATTGAATATTTCAATGTGGTGAAGAAATACTATGGTGACGTATTTACTTATGATGAAGATATAAAATATGAGTGGTCAAGAGTGCCTCACTTTTATTATAATTACTACGTTTATCAATATGCAACTGGTTATTCTGCAGCACAAGCACTATCAAGATTAATACTAGAAGATAGTAAAAATGCTAAAGTTTATATAGATGAATTCCTTTCAAAAGGAAATTCTAATTATCCTATAGAAGTATTAAAAAATGCAGGTGTAGATATGTCTAAACCTGATGCAATAGAATTAGCATTACAGGACTTTGAAGAGAAAATAGAAAAGTTTGAAAAACTGTATTTCTAATAAAGAAAATAAGAGATTCAAAATCGGATTTTAAAAAATCACGATTTTTGAATCTCTCTTTTTTTTAGTGTAACTAATACTAATTCAATTTTATTGTTTATTCTAATAGGAAATGAACTATTTCCTAACCCACGAGAAACTATAAGAGTTGAGTTCTCTTTAGTATAACAACCACTTGTGTATTCAGGAAAAAATCCTTGACTAGGTGAGAAAACACCGCCGACAAACGGAATTCTCCATTGTCCGCCGTGGGCATGTCCTGAAAAAATCAGATCATATTTAGTTTCCACATAAATTGGAAACTTTTCTGGACGATGAGATAGAAGTATGTTAAAGAATTCAGATGAATGTAAATTCTCTAATGTTTTTTTGAAGTTAGCACGATGATTTAAATTATCTTCATTTTTGAAAAAATTATAGTCTTCTACACCAACTAAATTTATAAAGTCTTGGTTACGATTAAGAAGAATACTTTCGTTGTGTAAGTGAGTAATTTTAAGCTTTACTAACATGTTTTTCAATTCAGTATATTCTTTCGGTAATCTTAGTTCATGATTTCCAGAAGTAAAATAACAAGGAGAAATTATAGCAAGTTGACTAAGGATATTATAAGCTACATCCATATCGTTTTTATAACTATCGAGAATATCTCCAGTAATTACAATAATATCGGGTGAGAATTTTTTGATTTTACTTAAGAATGATAAGTCGCTTAATCCAACCTTATCACAGTGAATATCACTCACTTGGGCAATTTTAAAATTTTCAAAAGAATCTGGAAGATTATTAAAATCTAGAGTGGTATTTGTTACTTTTAACTTTTTATTTTGTTTGATTATTGAACTAGCTGCTATAAGGGGAGCTAGTGCTAAAATTTTACGATTCATATATTTCACCTAAAACTAATTTTTAAATAGAATGTAAAAACATTAAACTATAGTATTTTTATATTCTATAAAACTGTGTGATAGTGATTTAAAAAACATAGTTTTAAATAAATGTTATTTTAATATATCACTATTCTAAAACATTATACCATAATGCTTAAAGTATGTTAAAATATAAAGTGATTATTAATGAGAAATTAGAGGAAAAATATATGATAAATATTGAAAAGATTGATAATATAGCCGCTTCTAGGAAATATCCACCTACACCACCTCAATGGCAAGCTATAGCTATTACAGGGGCTGATGTTCTTGTAGCTGCTGCTGCTGGAAGTGGTAAAACAGAGGTTCTTTCTGAACGAATAACAAGAAAAGTTGCAACGAAAAGATGGGACATTGATAGACTATTAGTACTAACATTTACTACAGCTGCTGCTAAAAATATGATAGTAAGAATAGAAGGTAAAATTAGTGAAAGATTGCTTTCTACAAATAAAGAAGAGGATTTATTATTCCTTAGAAAGCAAAGGATGTTAATGAACGATGCCTATGTTAGTACTATTGACAGCTTTTGTCTAAATGTATTGAAAAAATTCTATTATCTTGTAGAGGAAGAAATTGATAATCAAATTAAATATTTATCACCTAATTTTAGTATATTAGCAAATAGTAAAGGGTTATTGAGTGAAACGATAGGAAATGTCCTAGAGGAGTTAGTACAGGAAGATTCTGCTAGTACAGATTTATTATTTACAGTTTTTGAATCTAAACAAAATATTAGTTCATTCATTATCGATGTGTACTACAAACTATTAAATATACCTAATTTTCAAATATATTTAGAAAATGATTTTGAAAAATTAAATTCCCTAATTATAGATAATGTTGACGTAGATTATGCTGTTATTGATGAATTTAGTAAATTCGATAATTTAACTACAAAAGAGGCTGTAGAAACTGCGTTTAACTTTAGTTTGTGTATTAAAAAATATCTAGAAAATAATAAAAAAGAAGAGGATTTAGATATAATATCTCTTACTAATCTAGATAACGATAAAAAAGAAAAAATTATTAAATATATTCAACAAGACGAAATTTCTTTAAAAAGCAATCAAGAGGAGCTTGAAGAAATTATTGAGATTATAGAAAAACTTGATAACCAGTTAAAAATTGAAAATAATATCTATGATACAGCGTTATTAACAAAAGTTTATGATGAACTAATTGATTACTTGAATTATTTTAAAACTATAGAAAAAATAAGTGGGTTATCAAGAACTATTAAGAAAGTTCTTAAGAAATTACATAATGATTTTATTAAAAGAAAAAGAGAGAACAATTTTTTAGATTTCTCTGATTTAAATCATCTTGCTATAAAGGCACTTACTAAAGAAAAGAATGGTGACATTATACCTAGTGAAGCGGCACATTATTATAGAGAGTATTTTTATGAGATATATGTTGATGAATATCAAGATAATAATAACCTGCAAGAATATATCTTAAACTTAATTAGAGGAGAAGGTGTGTACTTCTTTAGGGTTGGAGATGTTAAACAAGCGATATATGGTTTTAGGGGATCTAATCCAGATCTTTTTGAACAAAAGTATAATAGTTATAGAAAATTGGAAATTGATAACTATAGTGTAAATGAGGAATATTCATTTGAAGATGATTCTGAAGGAATATGTGTAGTATTAAAAGAAAACTTTAGAAGTGATGAGAATATACTAAAATGTAGTAATTTTGTATTTAATAGATTAATGGACAATAAGAATGCTGGTGTGAGTTATGATGAAGATAGTGCTCTGTATTACCCAGAGGCAAAAGAACGTCAAGATACGGAAATAATTCCTACCAAATTAATTAATGGTAAGGTTAATTATTTTACTGGAGAGATAATAGAGAACAAAAAAGATTATAGAATTCAGTCTATAGAAAATATTGCATATGAAATTTTACAAGGGATAAAGAATGGGAAAAAATATAGTGACTATGCTATTTTAGTGAGAAACAGTACTAAAATGTCTAGTTTTAAAGAAATATTTAGCAAGTACAATATACCATTATTTTTCAAGGAAAAAGTTGGTTTTACTGAATCAAATTGTTTTAATATTTTATATAATCTTCTTAGATTTTTAGATAATACTAATAGAGATACTAGCTTATTAGCAGTATTACATACAGAGATTTTAGATTATAGTAATGATGAATTATTGAGATTATCACTAGAAAAAGGGAAAAATCTTTTTGAAAAATTAAATAATAGTGATAATAAAAAAGACAAACAGACTACAAACATATTAAAAAAATGGCTGAATTTTAGTTTGAATAATTCATTACCAAGTTTAATAGAAACTATAGAGATTGATACTGACTTTAAAAATTATTTAGTAACAATCGGTGTAAATGATGAAGAGATAGATTATTTTGAGAATTTTATAGATGTAGTTAATGAATATCAGAATATTGATAATAAACTTTCTGGGTTAATAAATCAGTTAAAAAATATCAAAACAGAAGAGGTATTTGAAACTAAGAAAAGAACACCAAATGACAGTGTTACTTTGTCTACAATACATATCTCAAAAGGACTAGAGTATAAAGAAGTATTTGTCGCTGATCTTGATACTTCATTTAGTAAAAGAGGTTATACTGGAGAAGGGTTATTCACAGAAACTTTCGGTTTAAGTCTTAATGTAGAGAATATAGCCCAAAGCTTTAGTTTAAATAGTTCAAGATTATCAAAATTAAACGAATTATATAAATTAAATAGTATATTAATTAAGTTGAGAGAACGAGAAGAGGAAGTTCGTAATCTATATGTAGCTTTAACACGAGCTAAGAATACATTGTATCTTGTGAGCCCAAATGGGATAGAATTGAATAATGAGAAAGCAAGAGACAAATCTTTATCGCAAGCATTAATAGAAGACGATAACTTTGAAATTATTTTAAATAATTTATTGAGTGATTACGAAGCCGGATTCAATTTTGAAAATGAAAAAGATGCTAAATTTGAAGATTATGAAGTAATCCCATCTATTCAAGAACAAGAAGCTAGTTTAGACTTTGATTTAGCAAACTTTTATGAAAGATTTGAGTTAAAACAAAACACTACTGAGGAAATCGAAGAAGTTAAGGTTAAACATAAGGTATTTCCAACAAAAACATCATATAGTGCGTTGAAAAAAATTAATGGTGATAGTAATATTAACTTTAAAAAAGAAAAAAGAGGATACCTTGAGTTAACTACATTGAAAAGTTCGACTTCTACTAGTAAGTCAATACTTAGAGGTAATATTGTCCATAAGCTTTTTGAAAAAATTGTAAATGATATTAGAGTGGGGATTGAGATTAATGATGTGGAAACTTATCTAAATAATTTAAAGAAAACTGATGGTTTAATAAAAAATATTAAAGAGAATAGAATATTAACAGAAGAAGAGTTTGACAATATAAATAATAAAGATGATATAGAAAGAATAAGTAACTTTATTAATAACGAATTAATGAATATTATTTCTAATTGTCAATTTTGTCAAACAGAAATAGCATTTACTACTGCTAAAAAAGCTAAAGAACTATACAGTGAGAGTGATAGTGAAATAGATGTAATACTTCAAGGGGTAGTCGATTTATTTATTAAAATATCTGATAACGAAGCGATTATTATCGATTACAAAACAGACCATGTAACAAGTAAAACTGGGGAAGGGATTTTACGTGAGAGACATAAAGAGCAATTAAAGATTTATAAAGAAGCGGTAGCGGAATATTATCAATTGAAAAATATTAAAACATATATTTATTCATATGTGCTTTCTAAACTGATAGAAGTTGAGTAAATATACAACGTTGTTAGTAAGGGATAAATATGATATAATAAAGAGTAATTTGAATAATTATTATTTGGAGGTGAAAACATGAAATATATAGTTTGTAATAGTGAAACAGCAGTTCTAAATAGAATGTATGATGAGTTTGAAAAGAATTTAGAGGATGGAGCAGTTATTTGCTTACCAGAAAATATCATTAATACGCAATTTACTAATAGAATGATTGACGATAATCAATCTGGAAAGTATCGATATAAACATGTTATTATGCTAGGTCAACGTGAATTTGCTGATATTGATATTGAAGAGAAATTTGGATTATATAGATATGCAAGACATGAACTATTTAAGAAATTAGATGTTGAAGCGAAAAATATTTATTATCCGCAAACATTAAATAGTAACGAATGTGAAGAAGATTTAAATAGTTATAAAGAAGTATTAGAAGAAAATCCGATTGATGTTGCGATAGTTTTCTTAGGATCTGATGGAGGAATACTTGATTATCGTTTTGTCGATGAGGTAAATAAAAACCTTCATATTGTTGAGTTCTCGGAAGAAGAAAAGGCTCAATTGCAACAAGCGGGTATGGAAATTAACGGTAATAAATTAATTAGTATCGGTTATGAAAACTTAATGTCTGCTAGAAATTTATTTGTTGTTGTTTTAGGAAATGACAAGAGAAAGTATATTGCAGAGTTATTTGAAAATGAAGAATCAGAAAATAAAACGGTATTATCAATATTAAATAATCATAAAAATCTATTTATTTTTACGGATAAAGAAGCAAGTTATAAATCTGAGGAAGAGGTAAATAGATTAATTAAACAAAGACAAAAAAGATTAGAAATTAAAGAACGTGAAGAAAGGCTTCAAAACGAGGAGCAAAAAAAGGATAGGTAATAGGTATGAATGATTATCAGAGAATTATAGACTATGATTTTAGTGATACAGTTCTTGATGATAAACTTATTGTAAAATTTAAGCTGAAGAAAACATTTAGCGAAGACCAGTTTATAAGTTTATTTTCTCCCAAAAAAGGAGAGAGGTTTATCATAAGAACTCCAGATACTAAATCTTCTATAATTGGTATAGGGTACGAAGCGACATGGTTACTCGATTCTAATGATTTTTTAACAAGTTTTGATAATAGTAGTGTCCTATCTGGTTTTGAAGAATTAAAAGCACAGGTAACAGCTCTAGAAATAGATGCACATGATGATGAATATTTTGGTATTTATGGTGGAATTTCAGATGGTAATAATAAAAATAGCCAAGAATGGGTAGATTTTAGTGATACATCATTTGTAGTTCCTGGAATACTAGCTGTTTTTAAAGGTGATGATGTCTTTATAACTCTATTCTTTAATATGAAAGAAGAAAAAGAATTTACAGAATTATGGACAGAGAGAATTTCATTTTTAAATAAACTTGATGACGATAATGAGACTTCTAATGAACCGAAAATATCAGTAGTTAGGGAGATTTATCCAGAACTTTGGCAAGAAAATATTAGAAAAGCACTTCTTCAAATTGAAAAAGAAGAACTTAAACGTATAGTACTTTCAAGAAAAAATTTAATATTATTAGAAAATAATACTTCGCTTGGTGCAATAACAAAATATTTATTAGGCAGAAATAGATATTTCATAGCTTTTGAATCGAAAAAAAGTGTATTTGTAACTACAAATCCATTGATTTCACTAGATTATACTGATAGAGATTTAAAGGCACATCTTTACTTGAAAAAAGAAAATTTATTTAATAATGATTATTCTATCATGTTTGATGAAGAAGAAATTATTCAGGAGTATAAAGAAAATTTTGAATCTCATTTTGATAGTGAATTTAAAGTGTACGATGATAAAACATTGATGGGGAAAAAATTAGATGTATTTTCTGTGTTAAATTCAAAAGTTGATGATACTCAAAAAGCTATTAAATCCCTTAGTTTATTATACCCAATGCCAATAATAAAAGGTTATCCTGAGAACATAGCGAAGAAATTTTTTGATGAAAACTACAATGTAGGTTATGGTTTTTGGTATTCACCATTTGGATATATTACTAATAAACTTGATGCTAAGTTCTATACTTGTGGAAATATGATGGTAGCTCAAAATAATATGATAACGTTATTTACGAGTATTTTATTATCGAATGAAGAAAAATATGATGAAGTTGTAGAAAAATCTAATAGGATTGTAAATTCAAGTCTGAAATTATTTGATCATTAGGAGAAGTTAATTATGAGACAAAGTACGATGAAAAAAGGAGCAATCCTTACTTTGCTAGGTGCTACTTGTTGGGGATTATCTGGAGTATTAGGGGAGTATTTACTTAATATCTCTAAGATAGATTCCACATGGATAATAGCAAACAGATTATTTTATGCTGGGATTGTTCTTGTAATTATTTTATTCTTAAAAGATAAGAAAAGCTTGATGAATGTATTTTCGGATAAAAAAGATATTTTAAGATTATTAAATTTTTCATTTTTAGGATTACTTATTTGTCAAGGGGCATATTTTTTAGCGATTAAATATACTAATGCTGGTATGGCAACTGTTCTTCAGTATACAGGTCCTGTAATGATTATGATGTATTATTGTGTTATAGGTAGAAGATGGCCGATGGCACACGAAGTTATTGCAATAGCCGCTTCATTATTTGGAACAGTACTGATGGCTACACACTTGGATTTTAGTAAATTAAATATCTCTACACTAGGTTTGTTTTGGGGACTATTTTCTGCAATAGGACTAGCGAGTTACAATATTTCATCAATTAATCTTACAAAAAAATATGGAGTAATGCCAATAATGGCGTGGGGACTTTTAATTGCAGGTGTTGTGGTTTATTTTGGCACTGGAAGTAATTATATTCCTGAAAATTTTTCTTTTATTGACTTTCTATGTATGGCAGGTGTAATTATAGTAGGAACTATAATGTCATTCTCATTATATTTGGAAGGAGTAAGATTAATTGGTGCTGTTACAGGAAGTATAATCGGATGTTTTGAGCCGATAGCAGCAATAGTTTTTTCATTCTTATTATTAGGGACTACATTCGGTATAATTGATTTAATAGGTGCTGGGTTTATTTTATCGGCGGTAGTGGTACTAAGTAAGAGATAATATTTTTTTAATAAATTTGTTGGAGAAAATTTAATATTAATTGACAAGAACTTGGAAGTAATATGAGGTAGATTTATCATTTCAAGTTCTTGATGTACTTTAAAGATATTTTTAATTATATTTTATACTAATTTATGTTAAATATTTAAAGTATAGATGTTTATTTGTGAATTTCCATGAAATATATGGAGAAAGGATAAAAATGAGTAACATAAAATTTGATGAGATGTATAAAAGTATGAATACTAAAGAACTTACAGCTTTAGCTAAAGAACTTGGTGTTCCAAGATATTATACATTAAATAAAAAAGAATTAGTTTTAGCAATTTTAGAAAAACAATCAGTAAGCGAAGAGCATTACTATGCTTCTGGTATTCTAGACGACATTCATCCAGAAAATGGTTTTGGTTTCTTAAGAACAGTTGATTATAAAAAAGGAGAAACAGATATTTATATTTCCGCTTCTCAAATTCGTCGCTTCGAACTGAAAAAAGGTGATGAAGTTTATGGTAAGGTTCGTAAACCTCGTGAAGGTGAAAGATATGCAGGTATACTTCAAGTTGATAAGGTTAATGATGTTGATGCAGAAGTTGCAAAAGGTAGAGCACATTTCCAAGCTTTAACACCGATTTATCCTAATCAGAAAATTGTTTTAGAGACTACTAAGGAGAAACTTTCTACAAGATTTGTTGATTTAGTAGCGCCAATTGGATTTGGTCAACGTGGATTGATTGTTGCACCACCTAAAGTTGGGAAAACAACATTATTAAAAGATATAGCAAATTCTATTAGAAAAAATTATCCTGATAAAAAGTTAATTATCCTTTTAATTGATGAAAGACCAGAAGAAGTTACTGATATGGAAAGATCTGTAAGAGGAGCAGATGTTGTAAGTTCAACATTCGATGAAACTTCTGAAAATCATATTAAAGTGGCAGAATTGGTTATTGAGCATGCTAAACGTCGTGTAGAACTTGGTCAAGATGTAATTATACTTATGGATAGTATAACGAGACTTGCTCGTGCTTATAACATTGTTGAGCCTAGTAGTGGTAAAGTCTTAAGCGGAGGGGTAGATCCATCAAGCCTTCATAAGCCAAAAGCATTCTTTGGAGCAGCAAGGAACGTAGAAGGTGGAGGAAGCTTGACTATAATAGCAACTGCCTTGATTAATACTGGTTCTAGAATGGATGATTTAATATTTGAAGAGTTCAAAGGAACTGGAAATATGGAGATAGTATTATCGCCTGAATTAGCTTCAAGAAGAGTTTATCCAGCTATTGATTTCTTGAAGAGTTCTACAAGAAAAGAAGATTTATTACTAACAGAAGATGAAGTAAAAATATTATGGCAAACTCGTAGAAAACTTGAAGATGTTAGTGAACCAACTATTGGTGTGTTAAATCATCTTAGAAAACATGAAAGTAATGCTGACTACATTGCTGAAATGAAAAAATTCATAAGAGATTAATTTCTAGATTGTATGATTAATAGACAGGTTATGTTCTCTATGGTATAATCTCATAGAACATATTTATTTTAGGAGGATTACATTGGAAACAATTAAATTTTTAATTGATTTTGTATTGCATATTGACAAACATCTTGGTGAATTAATGATGCAACATGGACCATGGTGGATGTATGGGATAATATTTTTAATTATCTTTATCGAAACTGGTGTTGTATTCATGCCGTTTTTACCAGGTGATTCATTATTATTTGCTAGTGGAGCACTATGGGCAGCAACAGGCAATAATATCTTTTTACTATTATTCTTATGTATAAGTGCTGCTGTTATTGGAGATAATTGTAACTATTTTATCGGAAGAAACTTCTCTGATTACTTGAAGAGTAAGGCGTGGTTTAAAAAGTTTGTGTCAGATGAAAATATAAAAGACGCTGAAAACTTTGTAGCAAAACATGGAGGAAAATCAATTTTCTTAGCTAGATTTTTCCCGATTATCCGTACGATCGTACCATTTATCGTAGGAGCTGGTAAGATGAAATACTCTAAGTTTAGAGTGATAGATTTCTTTGGAGGACTTTGTTGGTGTACACTGTTTGTATCAGTAGGGTACTTCTTTGGAAATATTCCATTTGTTAAGAACAACTTCTCAGTAGTAGTAATTGCTATTGTTTTAATCAGTTTAATTCCATTAGTTATTGGAGCAATTAAATCTAGGAAAAAAGCATAATTTATGAGGAAGGAGACTCGTTTGAGTCTCTTTTCTAGTAAGTTGAGTAATTAAACTTTTCAAAATAAATGAGACTTTACTATATGACAAAAGAAAAGAGTTAAATAATTGAAAAATCATCCATTCTTGAAAAAAAAGAAGGATGATTTTTATTATGGAAATAAGAATAGTGGTTAATTCAATAAGTGTTATTATATAAAAAAAGGGAGTGACTCAAAAATCATGATTTTGGAAAAATCGATTTTGTTAAGTCATTCCCGTATAAGATCTTCTATTAACTTTTTATTTCTAAGACTTTTAGGTCAGTCTCTTAGACTTTTATTTTCTTGTTTAAGTATATTATTCAGCGAATCCGTTTGGATGTTTACTTTGCCATCTCCAAGAATCTTCACACATACGTTTTATATTGTACTCTGCTTCCCATCCAAGTTCTTCTTTTGCTTTTGTAGCATCAGCATAACATGCTGCAATATCTCCTGCACGACGCGGAGTTATAACATAAGGTAAATCACGCCCAACAGCAGCTGATGCACTTTTAATAATATCTAATACAGAATAACCAATTCCTGTTCCTAAGTTATAAATAGTTAAGCCACTACCTTTTTCTAATTTCTTAAGAGCAGAAACGTGACCTCGAGCCAAATCTACTACGTGGATATAGTCACGTACTCCAGTACCGTCATGAGTATCAAAATCACTACCAAAAACTTGAACTTTTTCTAGTTTACCTACAGCTACTTGCATAATATAAGGAATTAGGTTGTTTGGTACTCCTTTTGGATCTTCACCGATATCTCCACATTCATGTGCTCCGATTGGATTAAAGTAACGAAGGAGAACAATATTCCATTCGTTGTCTGCTTTATAAACATCTTTTAAAATATCTTCAGTTATTAATTTAGTACGTCCGTATGGGTTAGTTACAGATAATGGGAAATCTTCTTTAATTGGTAATGTATGAGGATCTCCATAAACTGTAGCTGATGAACTGAAAATTATATTTTTACAATTGTGTTTTTCCATAACACGGAACAAAGTAATAGTTCCAGCTATATTATTATCATAATATGCTAATGGGATTTCACAAGATTCACCAACTGCTTTTAATCCAGCGTAGTGAATAACTCCATAAATATTTCCTTCTTTTTCGAAAACTTCATTTAATTTATCTTCATCTCGAACATCAACTTCATAAAATGTTACCTTTTTACCAGTAACTCGTTCAACTACTTCTAAACTCTTTTTGTTGGCGTTATATAAGTTATCAACGACAACTACTTCATTTCCATTGTTTAATAATTCTATACAAGTGTGAGACCCGATAAATCCAGCTCCACCTGTAACAAGTATTTTTTTAGTCATATTGTATTCCTTTCCATTCTGAAATATATATATCATATAAGGTACATATAAGTCAATAGAAAAATGAAAATAATATGAAAAAATATGAAAAATAACTGTTATTTTTACAAATAGTTATTGAATAGTTATTATGAGATAGGTAATGAGTAAGTTAAAAAGTAACACATATTTCACGAGAAAAAGTAAGAATTGGTAAAAAATTCAACACATTGTACTATTATAATAACGAAATATGAATACGAAGTTATAGAATTAGAAGCTTCTTATATGTGAAAGGTTTAAGGAAGAGTTTATATGCAAAAAATTTGCTAGCTAGATTTTAACAAGTTATAATTAAAGAACTATGTTGAGTAATTTGGAGGAAAACATGAAATTAGGAATTATTGGTTCTGGAATGATAGTGAAAGATTTCTTATCTTTTGCTCATGAACTTCCAGAAATTAAATTAGAAGCTATAACAGCTCGAAATATTGAAAATTTAAAAGAATTACAGTCTAAATATAATATTAAGAATATATATACTGATATTGACCTTTGCTTAGAAAATAAAGAAGTAGATACAATTTATGTTGCAGTTCCAAATAATTTACATTATTCAGTTTCTAAGAAAGCTTTAGAAGCTGGTAAAAATATTATTTGCGAGAAACCTTTTACCTTAAATTATAATGAAGCTGTAGAATTATTTGAAATAGCTGAAGACAAAGGATTAATATTAATAGAAGCAATAACAAATCAATATCAAAAAAATTATCTTGATATAAAAGATAATATTGATAACATAGGAGAAATTCGACTTGTTGAGTGTAATTTTTCTCAACTTTCTTCAAGATACGAAGCGTTTAAAAATGGAATTCTTGCACCTGTTTTTGATAAGAGTAAAGGTGGAGGAGTGCTTGGTGATTTAAATATTTATAATATTCATTTTGTTGTCGGATTATTTGGTAAACCTAATAAAGTACATTATTCACCAAATATAGTCAATGATGTGGATACTTCTGGCATTCTTCTATTAGAATATGATAACTTTAAAGTAGTATGCATAGCAGCTAAAGATACTTTTAATAATAGTTATGTCAATATTCAAGGGGACCAAGGTATAATTAAGGTTATTGGTCCTACAAATGAAGTTCCTAATTACAGTATTCAAACAAAAGATAATTCTATAGAGGAAAATAATAATATCCATTCACACAGAATGTTTGCTGAGTTTAAAAAATTCGTTGAAGTTATAAATAATAAAGATTTTGAATTCATGAATAATCAAAAAGAACAAACTTTAAATGTTATGTATATTTATGAAGAAGCGAAAAAATTTATAGAAAATTAGAAAGGAGAAAATCACATGAAAAAATTTTTTAGTAAACTATTTGGTACAGATGAACAACCTATAGAGGAAGGAAGATATAGACTATTTTGGACTGCGGTCTGTCCTTATGCACATAGAGCAGTTATAGCAAGAGAAATACTAGGTTTAGACGATGCTATCAGTTTAGGAACATTGGATTATCGCCGCGGAGAAGAAGGATGGCAATTTAGCTTAGATAAAGATGGAATAGACCCAGTTTTAAAACAATCTAAAATTAAAGATGTGTACTTAAATAGTGATTCAGATTATGAAGGACCATACTCAGTACCGGTGCTTGTTGATGTTACTACAGGAAAAGTAGTTAGAAAAGAATCAGCTGAGTTACTTCATGAATTTGCGACAGTATTTAGTAAACTACATAAGAAAGATGAAATAAATTTATATCCTAAACATCTTGCAGATCAAATCGATGAGTGGAATGAAAAACTAGCTGTGGCTATTAATGATGGTGTATATGGAATGGGATTTGCTGAAAGCCAAGAAAAATATGATGAGGCATTCGATAGATTCTTCGATATGATGGATGTTGTAGAGGATCGTTTATCAAACCAAAGATACTTCCATGGAAATACTATAACAGAAACAGATATTCGATTCTATACTACTATGATTCGTTTCGATGTTGTTTATTACGGATTATATTCTGCGAATAAAAAGAGAATTGAGGAATATTCTAACATATTCAACTACTTAAAAGATTTATATCAAACACCAGGATTCGGTTCTACAACAGATTTTGAAGCAATAAAGGTCGGATATTATTCATCAGCAGGGAAAACTATTGTTCCAAAAGGACCTGAGGTAGATAAGTGGAGTCAAAGTCACGATAGAGCTAGATTCGAATAAAAGTTTTTATGAGAATAATTAATATAGAGAAATATAACTTTTCTAAAGAACAACTTTTACAGTTTGGATTTGAAGAAGAAGCGGAAAAACTAATATATCGAAAAGAAATTTTAGATGGTAGTTTTTTAATAGAAATAGTGTATGTTGATAGTCAACTTTTAGTAGAAGTTTATGATTTAGAATTTGATGAGGTCTACTCATTGTATAGCGTAGATAGTGCTGTAGGAGAAACTATTCAAAATATTAGAGAAAATGTAGAGAATCTACTAAGTTCTATATTAGGATTAGCTGATGAATCAGGAAAAATAAGTTCAGAAGTCATAGACTATTGTAATAGTAAATATGGTGAGAACATTGTTAATCCATTTAAAAAACATCCAGATATATTGGCATTTGTAAATGAAAAAAATAAATGGTATGCTTTGTTATTAGATGTAGAGTATAATAAATTAAATAAAAATACTGATATTACAACTAAGGTGAAAATTTTAAATCTAAAATACCCCACAGATAACATCTTAGACATTATAGACAATCAAAATATTTTTCCAGCATATCATATGAATAAAAAGCATTGGATTAGTATAGTGTTAGATAAAAATATCAAATTGGAGACAATAAAAGAATTAATCGACATTAGCTATTCTTTGGTTAAATAAAATAATAGGGAGTGACTCAAAAATCGTGATTTCGAAGAAATCGATTTTGTCGAGTCACCCCCGCACAGGTTATTAGATATCTAAAAAGCTTTTATAAAGCGAATTTAGATATCAATAAGCCACTGCGCCTATGAGTTATCATATACACTTTTTTAAAAATTTAGGACTTAAAGTTGTTCCTGTTTTTATTTATTATACGCAATTATCAAGAATATTATTTGGAAAATAATAGAAATAATAAAGAAAAATCCGATATAAATCCCTAGTGTACCAGCGATGAAATACAATATAATGTTTATAATAATTAAATAATTTTTTGTAAATTTTATTAATGAGATAACAATATTAAAAATAACAGCTATTAAGAGCATAAAGTAGTGCGGTATTAGAAACGCAAGTAGCATTCCCAAACCAGCGCCAGCGCTAGGACTGTCAGAATGATTAATTTTTGATATTACACTTGAAAAGTATAGTATTGTTAGTGCTATATATATAATTGATGAAAGTAATGATAATCTTATAGCGAGTTTTCTTGTCATCTAAAGCCATCCTTCCTCAGTAGATTTTTTTACAGCTTCTGTTCTGTTTTTGCAGTTTAATTTTGTAAGAATATTGGAAATATAGTTTCTAATAGTTCCCTCGGATAAAAACAGTTCATTAGCAATCTCTTTATTTGGTAATCCTTCTTTAATTTTTAAAAGAATAATTTTTTCTTGATTTGTTAATGGATTATGACTATTGAAGATATTTTCCATTAGTTCAGGTGAGTATTCTTTGTTACCTGCTAAGACGTTGTTAATTGTTTTCATAAGTTCATCTATTGAACGATCTTTTAGTACATAGGCATCTACGTTATTTTTTATAGCGCGTTCAAAATATCCCATACGTTTAAAAGTTGTCACAATAACAACTTTACAATGTATGTTATTACTACGAATGTATTCTAGTACGTCTAATCCTGTTGCTTCAGGCATTTCTACATCAAGTATAGCTACATCGATATTATTAGTAGAAATTAAATCTATAGCTTCTTTTCCATTTTTTGCTTGAAGTACATTTTCAACACTATCTTCCATTGATAATAATGTTGCCATTGCATCTCGTAACATACTTTGATCTTCAGCGATAAGTAATTTCATATTGTCCTCCTATTTTTATTTGCTAATTGTTACTTTAATAGTTGTAGGAGATTTTTCTGATGTTATATCTATTACTCCATTAACTAGTTTAATTCTTTCTCTTATAGAAGATAGTTCTGTTCCATCGATACTCTCAAAACCATTTCCATTATCAGAGATAATAACAGTGTAGTTATTACTAGATTCATTTATTTCAATATTGCATTTATTAGCATTACTATGTTTAATAACATTATTTGTTAATTCTTTTAGCACCATTGTAATAGTCCATTCAACAAGTTGAGACGGTAGCGTAGTTATATTATTCTCAATACCTAATGAAATATTAGCCATTGTCATAATATCAGAAATAACTTTTAATTCTTCATTAATAGTTCTATGTTTTAACTTATTAATTATAGATCGTGTTTCTGTCATGGAAGCACTACTGATTTCACTAATTTCTTTAAGTTCTTTTTTTGCTGCTTCAATATTATTTTTTTCTAAATATTTTTCAGCTAGTTCTGCTTTTAATTTTAGCATTACAAAAGTATGACCAATACTATCATGTAAGTCGCGTCCGATTCTATTTCTTTCATTCTCAGCAAGAAGTAGATTAATATGTTCATTATGTTTTAAACGTTCATTTTTTAATTTATTTCTTTCGTAACTATATTTTTGGAAAAAATAAGTTATAACACACATAGAAGAAAGAATAAATAGGATAATTCTATCACCAATGTTTAAAGTCGGATTAGCGATTATATATAGTGTTAGACAATTTATTGTTATGAAAAAACTAATTGTCCTATAAGTAAAATATTTATCTTGAAAATGCCAAACGAGTAGATTACTTAGATAATAACTAAATAGAATGTTCATTGGATTGAAAACAATAGTTGTATAACTGATATATCCAGTTAGAATAAACCACTCTATAAAAATAAGAACTTTATTTTTTGTATATAACATTCCTATATATGAAGAAATTGCGAGGAAAGTCAAGAATAATATATATTTAGGATAACTTCCATCAAGTATATATGCAATAGGAAATATAAAGAATACTAGAGATAAATAAAAACCATATTTTCTTTTTAATAAATTCAATAATTTTTTTTGCATGTTAGTCTCCTTATTCTTTAATGATACCATAATAATATAAGAGTGTGAATAATATATCCGCACTCTTATATTATTATTTTGATTCTCGTCTGTTTTTTATTACCAATGTAGCAATTATACATACGACTGAGTAGGCTAGAAGAATTGCTAATGATCTATAAGAGAAAATATCTTCTTTAATATATTTATTAACGAATTCTAGTAAATGATATGTGGGTGTAAGTTTAGATATATTTTGTAACCATTCTGGGAAAAGATAAGTAGGCCACCAAAGTCCACCTAACATAGCAAGTCCTACATATAATATGTTTGCTAGAAGAGTAAGTTTTTCTTCTGATTTAATAAGACTTAGTAGTAATCCCATACCTAAAAATGTAATACTTCCAATAAGCATTAGAACAGCTGACATAATCCATTCGCGAGCTGTCATATTAACATCTCTAAAGATATGACCAACAGCAAATACAACAACTATTGATATAATAAATGTAATTATTAGACGAATAAAACGAGCAAGGTAATATTCAGATATTTTTATTGGAGAATTATTTAATATGTGTAGATAGTTATTTTTCTCATCTTCTTTTATAGAAATAGGAAGAGAAAATAAAGCGAAGCTTATACTACTGAATGCAGTCATTGAAATAAGCATATCTTTTACTACACGTACCTTTGTTTCAGGATCATCGAATTGTTGTATTCCAGAAAATAGTATAAAGAAGATAACTGGAAAACCTAATCCCATAATAAAATTAGTTAGGTTTCTTTTTATGAATATAAATTCTATGTTTAGTAAGTTGACAAGATTTTTCATTATTTATCTCCTCCGTTATCTTTAGTTGTTACAAAAATACTATCTAATAAAGTTCTATTTTGAATTTCAATTTCTTTAATCGTGCAACCAGCTTGTTGTAATATGTTCCATATTTCATCTGGTTTCTTTGTTAAGAAATTAATATTATCTGTTTTAATTTCTAAATTATTTATAATAGCACTATCTTTTAATAAATCTAGATATTTTATAGGTAGTGTGAAGTATTTTTCAATTTCTTCAGCACGCATAGCATGTGGAGTAGTATCACGAACTAGTTTTCCTTTATTTAGAACTAAGATTCTATCTGCAGTATGTTCTACTTCTTCGATGTAATGAGAAGAATAAATAATAGTTAAACCTTTATTTTTTAAGTTATTCACAATTTCCCAAAATCTGATACGTGTTGATGTATCCATGCCAGCTGTTGGTTCATCTAAGAAAATTAATTTTGGTCGTCCTATTAATGTAATAATAAAAGATAACAATCTTTTTTGGCCTCCTGATAATTTAGAAGCGAAATTATCTTTTTGAGAATCATCAAATCTTAGTAGTTCATCGATTTCTTCATTTGTTAATGGATTTTCATATAATTTCTGTATAAAATTGAGTAATTCTTTTACTTTTAGTTTTTCAGGAACAACATTTTCCTGAGGAAGTATGTTAAGAAATTCTTTTAGTTTTTGGTTTCCCGGATTTAGAGAATTAATTTTTATTGAACCTGAATTGATAAATTTATTTCCTAATAGACAGTTCATTAGAGTAGTCTTACCAGCTCCATTTGGTCCGATTAAAGCAATGCATTCCCCAGAATTTACGTTAAAAGAAATATCATTTAAGATGTTTTTTCCTTTGATTGTTTTTGTTATGTTTTTTACTTCTATAATATTTTTTAATGACATTTTGTTCACCTCATCTTTGATAATTAAATTATAACAAAGTGCTAAGATAACTTTTAGTAGGTAATGTCATGAAGTAATATGACAAATGTCATAAAAAATAGACTTGAAAACTTGTTTTATTTAGAAACAAAGATTTTAAGTCATCCTGAATAGTTATTTCATATCTATTATTTCAATAATAGTTGAATCAGTGTTATCGAGAATAGCTTTGACTACTGACTTAGCTACTTTTTCAACAGGAAGAGGATAAACTTTTTTGAAAAATGTTATACCTAATTTTGAAAAGAATTTAATAGGTAATATATTGAAATAAGAGGTAAGGCTTTCTTTACCATACATAAGCCCTGGACGTATAATAAGATAGTTTAGCTTTGAATCTACTACTAATTTTTCTCCGTTACGTTTGCTTTCTAAATATTGTTTGAAGCCTCCATTTGCAGAAAAGTAGACGAGTTTATTGATATTTTGTTTATGGCATAGTTTAATTGTCTGTGTTACACTTTCTGTATTTAGTTTAGAATATAGATTTTTATTTTTAATTGTTCCGATTAAATGAATGACGATATCGTATTCTTCGTTGATTACTATATTTTCACTGTCAAAAATATTACCCTGTATCCAAGTTGCTTCTTCTTTAGAGATAAAGTGGTTTTGAGATCTAGATAAATAGCTGACTTTTACATTGTATTTTTTAAATTCTTTAATTAATGCTTTTCCAACAAAACCATTGCCACCGATTAGTAGTATGTTCATATGTACCTCGAATTAAATTATTTTTCTCATTTTAAATAGTAACATAACTTAGTACCCGAGTAAATTTATTTAAACTAATGAAAAAAAGATGATATAATAGTATCAATTTAAAAAGGAGTGTGATTGAATGAAAGTAGGTTTAGTATTATAAGGTGGAGCTATGAGAGGATTATTTACAGCAGGTGTCCTTGATGTGTTCTTAGAAAATGATATAGAAGTTACTGATATTGTTGGAGTTTCTGCAGGAACACTTTTCGGAGTAAATTATGTTTCTAAACAACCTAAAAGAGCACTACGATACAATGTTAATTATATTAAGGATAAAAGATATATGAGTTTAAAAAGTTGGATAAGAACAGGGAATTTAATTAATAAAGATTTTACT
Organism: Gemella haemolysans; assembly: GCF_901873445.1. Lineage (GTDB taxonomy): Bacteria > Bacillota > Bacilli > Staphylococcales > Gemellaceae > Gemella > Gemella haemolysans_C. Next base: position 4,822 of record NZ_CABFLN010000023.1, on the reverse strand, counting down.
TATTATAGACTTCCGTTTCAACTTGATGTATTTGATAATAAAACATTTAAAAGTTCAAAAACAAATTTTTATGCAACAATAACTAACATAGAAAGTGGAGAAGCGGAGTTTGTAAAAATAACAGATCCATATAAGCAAATGGAGACGTTAAGAGCTACATCAGCTCTTCCGTTTATTTCAGAAATTATTGAATTAGATGGAAAAAAGTATTTAGATGGTGGAATAGCTAATAGTATACCGATAGACTTCTTTGAAAAACAAAATTACGATAAAATAATTGTTATACTAACAAGACCTATTACATATAGAAAGAAAAAATCAACAAGTCTACAATTTAAGTTATTTTATAAAAAATATCCGCATCTAATTGAAAAGTTAGAGAATAGATATAAAGACTATAATGAAACGGTTGAACGAATATTAGAATTAGAAAAACAAGGGAAAGTATTTGTTATACGACCAAGTGAGGATATTACTGTAAAAAGATTAGAGAAAGATACACAAAAATTAAATCATGTCTATAACTTAGGATTAAAAGATGGTAAGAATATAATAGAAGATTTAAAACAATACATTAGTAATAAAGGAGAGAAATAAAATGAGTGAAGAGATTAAAATTAATCCAGAAGAATTTGAAAGGAAATCTAAAGATGAATTAAAAAAAGAATTATCTGATTTAGAATATGCAGTTACTATGGAAAGTGTAACTGAGAGTCCGTATACTGGACAATATTGGGATAGTTTTGAAGAAGGTGTATATGTAGATATAACAACAGGTGAACCACTATTTTCTTCAAAAGATAAATTTAAGTCGCACTGCGGTTGGCCAAGTTTCTCAAAACCAATTGAAAAAGAAGTTACTAGATATTATAAAGATAACTCACATCTTGTAGAAAGAATTGAAGTTAGAAGTAGAGTGGGAGATGCTCATTTAGGACACGTATTTTCAGATGGTCCAAGTGAATTAGGAGGGCTTAGATATTGTATAAATAGTGCTTCGATAAGGTTTATTAAGAAGGAAGATTTAGAAAAAGAGGGTTATAAAAATCTATTAGAATTATTTGAAAAATAGCAAATTAAAGAAGTAAATGATAAATGATATCGTTTACTTCTCTTATTTTGAAGAAAATAATACTGTTTTTTATAAAATTCCACTTCCAAAACATAAGTGATATAGTCATAGTATGATAACAGTTCCCCAAAACCTTGAAACAGACTTTAAAAATATAAAGCTTAAAAGTTAACGTTTTCATAGTTTTTGCAAAAGGATTTTCAACATAACTAACAGAGTATTGACTATTAATTTAAGCTCGAAATCTGACTATTTAAAAACTGTATTAGTACTTTCGTACACAAATTGTACACAATTTGAATGAGAAAAATATTGTCTTAATAATATGCTTGAGGTACACTAAGAGTGTAACAAATAGTTTAATTAATAAATTTATTTATCACATATATAATAAAAAATTTTAAGGAGTGACATTAATATGACAACAGTTGCAGAAAAAAAAGCATTCGTTGGTGGTAAATGGCAAACGGAGGTAGATTTAGTAGATTTCATTAAATCTAACTATACTGAATATAGAGGAGATGCATCTTTCCTTGCAGGACCAACAGAAGCAACTACTAAATTAGTAGAAAAATTCAATGATTTAATGCGTCAAGAACGTTTAGCTGGTGGAACATTAGATATGGATACTAGCATTCCTTCAACTATCCTTTCTCACGGACCTGGATACATTGAAAAAGACTTAGAACAAGTTGTTGGGTTACAAACTGATAAACCACTTAAACGTGCGTTAATGACATTCGGTGGTATTAACATGGCTGTTAACAGCTGTAAAGCATACGGATACGAAGTAGATGAAGAAGTTATTAAAATCTTCACTGACTACCGTAAAACTCACAACCAAGGTGTATTCGATGCATATACTCCAGAAATGCGTTTAGTAAGAAAATCTGGTGTAATCACTGGTCTTCCAGATGCATACGGACGTGGTCGTATTATCGGAGACTACCGTCGTGTAGCTTTATATGGTGTTGACCAACTTATCGCTTGGAAAAAAGAAGACTTAGCTCAAATCGGAGCTGATGGTGTTATGACTGAACACGTTATTCGTGACCGTGAAGAAGTTAACGAACAAATTCGTGCTTTAGGTGAATTAAAAGAATTAGCTAAAATCTACGGATTCGACATTTCTGAACCAGCTACTACAGCTAAAGAAGCTGTTCAATGGTTATACTTCGGTTACTTAGCAGCTATCAAACAACAAAACGGTGCTGCAATGTCAATCGGTAACATCGCTACATTCTTAGATATTTATATCGAAAGAGATTTACAAGATGGAACAATTAACGAGTCTCAAGCTCAAGAATTAATTGACCACTTAGTATTAAAATTACGTTGCGTTAAATTCGCTCGTACTCCAGAATATAACCAATTATTCTCTGGTGACCCAATCTGGGCTACATTAATCGTTGGGGAAATGTTAGACGCTGAAAGATCATTAGTAACTAAAACAGACTTCCGTTTCATCCACACATTAGATAACATGGGTAACTCTCCAGAACCAAACTTAACTATCCTTTGGTCTTCTAAATTACCAACTGGATTCAAAGAATTCTGTTCTGAATCTTCAATCAACCACAGTGCTATCCAATATGAAAGTGATGAATTATTAGCAGACTTCTTAGGAACTTGTGACAAATCTATCGCATGTTGTGTAAGTGGTATGACTACTGGTAAAGATATGCAATTCTTCGGAGCTCGTGCTAACTTAGCTAAAGCTTTACTATACACAATCAACGGTGGACGCGATGAAAAATTAGGAATCCAAGTTGGACCTAAAACAGAACCTCTACGTGGTGTATTAAACTACGATGAAGTTTGGGCTAAATTCGATGTATTTATGGATTGGTTATGTAAACTATACATCAATACATTAAATGTAATCCACTACATGCACGATAAATATTCTTACGAAAGCTTAGAAATGGCATTACACGATACTAAAGTTAGAAGATTCATGGCAACTGGTATCGCTGGGTTCTCAGTAGCAGTAGATAGTTTATCAGCTATTAAATATGCTAAAGTAACTCCAATCGAAGATGAAACTGGATTAGCTGTAGACTACAAAGTTGAAGGTGAATTCCCAACATTCGGTAACAACGATGACCGTGCAGACGAAATCGCTGTTGAATTACTAAAAACATTCATGACTAAACTTAAAAAACACCCAACTTACCGTGCAGATGAAACTACAACATCTATCTTAACTATTACTTCTAACGTAGTATACGGTAAAAAAACTGGTAACACTCCAGATGGACGTCGTGCAGGAGAACCATTCTCTCCAGGTGCTAACCCAATGAACGGACGTGACCAAAGTGGAGCTCTAGCTTGCTTAAGCTCAGTAGCTAAATTACCATATGAATACAGCCGTGATGGAATCAGCTTAACTGCTGCATTTACACCAAGCTCATTAGGTAAAACTAAACAAGACCAAATCAAAAACTTAACAGCAATGATGGATGGATACTTCAAAAAAGGTGGTTACCACTTAAATACTAACGTATTTAATAAAGAAACATTACTTAAAGTTATTGAATCTCCAGAAGATTATCCAAACTTCACAATTCGTGTATCAGGATACGCTGTACGTCTAATTAGTTTAACTCCAGAACAACAACGTGACGTATTAAGCCGTACAATGCACCAATTCATGTAATTAAGTGAATAAAAAGTAAGAAGGTGGAGGCTGCGGCCTCCACTTTTTTAGATTAATTAAGTAGTAAATAATACTATAAAAGTGTTTACAAGACAGCAATGAATACGTTATAATTAAACTATAAATAGCAGAAGGAGGAGATCGCATATGAAAATGGAAAAAGTAAAAGTGAATTCTGCAGAAGAGAAAAAAGAATTAACAGCAAATGTTCACTCAGTTGAATCTTTCGGTAATGTAGACGGTCCTGGAATAAGATATGTAGTATTCTTTCAAGGATGTATGTTAAGATGTAAATACTGCCATAATCCAGATACTTGGAAAATGCACAATCCTGATGCTAAAGTTATGACAGTAAATCAACTTACAAAAGAGATAGTAAAATATCGTGATTTCTTTGAAGCTAGTGAAGGTGGAGGAGTTACAGTAAGTGGTGGAGAATCACTACTGCAAATTGATTTTATCTTAGAGCTTTTTAGAGAATTAAAAAAAATTGATATAAATACGTGTGTAGATACTTGTGGTGGATTCTATGTAAATGCTCCAAGTATGAATGAAAAGGTCTTAGAGTTAATATCTTTAACTGATTTATTCTTAGTAGATATTAAACACATTGATGATGAACACCATATGCGTTTAACTAAACGTACAAATAAAAATATTATTCAGTTTACTAATTTCTTAAGTGAACATGGAGCTAAGATGTGGATTAGACACGTGCTTGTTCCGAAATGGACAGATGACGATTATTACTTGAAAAAATTGCGTGAATATATTGATACGTTACACGGGGTTGAGCGTGTAGAAGTATTACCTTACCACGATATGGCAAAATTCAAATATAAAGAATTAGGTATAGATTACGAATTAAATGATATTAATCCACCTACGAAAGATAGAATAAAAAATGCTATCGAGATTCTAGGTGCACGTAATGATGTTAGTTAATTAAGCTAAGAGGTCGGAAAATATTAAATTTCCAACCTCTTATAAATATAAAGACGACTAAAAGCAAATTGTACCGACCCCAAAAAGTTAGACCAAAAAATCTAACTTTTTGGAGGTCGGTATTTTTATGACTAAATATAATTTTG
>NZ_CABFLN010000022.1 GCF_901873445.1 Gemella haemolysans | reverse complement strand
GAATAATCCACAATATAGAGGACAAGGGTATAATGCTCAATCACCTCAAAATAATAATATGAATAACCCTCAATATAGAGGACAGGGTTATAATGGACAAGATCCTCAATTTGGTAATCCGAATAATCCACAGTTCAGTAATCAAAATGGATACAATAATCCTAATCAATTTAATCCACAATTTGGTAATAACCAAAACTTTAATCCTATGAATCGCGGACCTAAGATGGATAGTAAAATGATAGGATATATAACTGCGGCAGTTGCTACGATTCTGGTTGTATTAATGATATTTATGTTCTCTAGTGGCAGTGGTAAACCAGGTGGAGCAACACCTGAAGAAGCTGTGAAAAATGGGATATCTGCAATGAAAGATGGTGATTTTGAAAAATTATTAAATAATTGTTACTTTGAAAGTGATGAAGCTAGAACTAAATTTTTAGCAGAATTTAAAAACCTAAATGATAATGATAAAATTGAACTAGTTAATAAATTTAGTGAGGTTGAGATTGGAGAAGTAAAATCAATTAATGAAAATAGTGCTAAAGTTGAATTAAAAGGTGGTGGAGATACACGACCTATGTATGTAAAAAAAGTAAACGGTAGATGGTTTATAGAGGATAAATAGTTTTAGATTTATAATTTGAAATAATAAAATTATATAATAAATTATAACAGGGTAAATCAATTGATTTAATAAAAAATTAAATTATTTGATTTACTTTTTTATATTATATTTGTTTATAGGAACTGTTACAATTATTCTTTAACTTTGTTGGCATCTTTGACAAATGTAGTATTCTTAAAGTATAATAAGATAAAAAAAGAATTGCATTCATTAAACTTATAAAAGTTACAATTTTCACGAAATAAAAGGAGAAAGTTATTATGAATAATAGAGGCCAAAATGTAAATCTGAATGGAACTCCTCAAAATCATCACCCGAATCAAGGATATCCTCAACGAAACAATCAATACCAAGGAAACGGTTATAATGGACAAAATCCACAAAATTTTAATAGAAATGTAAATAATCAAAATCCATATCAAAACCAAAATTCACAAGCAAATAACGTGAATAGTCCACAATTTCAAGGACATTCAAATGGTCAAAATCAACCTCAAAATAATATGAATAATCCACAATATAGAGGACAAGGGTATAATGCTCAATCACCTCAAAATAATAATATGAATAACCCTCAATATAAAGGACAGGGTTATAACGGTCAAAATCAACCTTATAATAATATGAATAACCCTCAATATAGAGGGCAAGGAAATAATGGACAAAATCCACAATTTGGTAATAACCAAAACTTTAATCCTATGAATCGTAGACCTAAGATGGATAGTAAAATGATAGGATATATAACTGCTGCGGCAGTTGCTGCGATTTTGGTTGTATTAATGATATTTATGTTCTCTAGTGGCAGTGGAAAACTAGGTGGAGCAACACCGGAAGAAGCTGTGAAAAATGGGATATCTGCAATAAAAGATGGTGATTTTGAAAAATTAGGCGGAGCAACACCGGAAGAAGCGGCGAAAAATTATATGTCTGCAGCAAAAGATGGTGATTTAAAAAAATTGGTAAATAATATGAACATTAAAAGTGATAAAGGTAGAACTGAACATTTAGAACAATTAAACAACCTAGGTGACGTTTATAAAAAAGAAACAGCTGAAAGATTTAGTGATATGGAGATTGGAGAAGTAAAATCAATTAATGAAAATAGTGCTAAAGTTAAATTAAAAGGTGGTGGAAATAAACGAAATATATATATATATATATATATGTAAAAAAAGTAAACGGTAGATGGTTTGTGGAAGTCGATGAACTCATTCGTCAAGACTAAGAATTTTTTCTTAGTCTTTTTTTACTATAAGTAATGTTGAAAATATGGTATAATATATTAGTTAAAATAATTTAGGAGGTTTGTATGTTTCAAGCATTATATAGGAAATATCGACCACAAACATTTGCTGATATAGTAGGTCAAAATCACATAGTTTCTGTATTGAAAAATGCGATTGATAAAGATCAGATAAGTCATGCCTATTTATTTTATGGATCTCGAGGTACTGGTAAAACTTCTATTGCGAAGATATTCGCAAATGAGGTTAATGGAAATGAAATCTATCAAAAAGAGAATGTTGATATAATAGAAATTGATGCAGCGAGTAATAATGGTGTTGATGAAGTACGTGATATAAAAGAAGCTATAAAATTTTTACCTACGGAAGGTAAATATAAAGTATATATTATTGATGAAGTACATATGTTAACAACAGCTGCATTTAATGCTTTATTAAAAACATTAGAAGAACCACCAGCACATGTAATATTTATTCTAGCAACTACAGAAATTCATAAAATACCAGCTACAATCTTATCACGATGTCAGAGATTTGAATTTAAGAATCTTTCGCAAGAACAGTTGATAGATAGACTCAGATATATAGCCAAAGAAGAAAACTTAGTGATAGAAGATGAAGCAATAGAAAAAATTGCAACTCTTGCAAAAGGTGGTCTAAGAGATGCGATTAGTATACTAGATCAAGTATCTAATTATTCTGAAGAAATTACATTAAATCATATACTAGAAGTAACTTCTTCAATAAGTGAAGATGATATTTTAGAATTTTATAAAGGATTATTGCAAGGAGATGTTACAAAATCCTTATTAAAATACAATGAGTTTGTCGCTCAGGCTAAAGACACGAAATTACTGCTTAATGATTTAATTAACGTAACTAGAGATATAGTAGTATATAAAAATTTAAAAGATACTAAACATACTGTTTATAATGTTGATAAAATTGCTGCAGAAATAGAAAATGTTAATTTTGATTATTTTTATAAAATAATAGAGTATTTGTCACAGACGGAGCAATTTATTAGATTTTCTACAGAGTATATGAGTTATATGCAAATTTGTATTGTAAAAATATGTTCGAAAGAAGATAATATTAATCAAGTTCCCATTGCTAATAGTGTAGAAAAGACAGTTTCAAATACAAGAACTGTTGAGCTAGAAAATAGAATTAAAATATTAGAAGATAAGTTAAATCAATTAGGACAAAATCTAAATAGTTTATCTATAAATTCTATTAACAATACTTCATATGGTGAGACACAGAATAGTACAAATGAAGAAGTAAATACAACAAGTTGGCAGGGAACACCTAAAGAAGAAATAAAAGAAGTTATAATAAAAGATAAGACTAAAATTATAGAACTTATGAAATCTTCTAATGAGAATTTTACCAACTATGCAGCAAACGTGTTTAGGAAAATTATAAATGAAAGTTTGCATACAAATAATCCAGAAGTAACAGCCATGAGAGAATTATTTAGTTCTTGTCAGTTGGTAGCTTCTTCAAAAGAAGGGGGATTATTAGTATTTAATGAAGTAGATAATATGGTGAAAATGGCTCCTAATTCAAAATATAAAAAGTATTTAGAAGGCTTATTCAAGAGATTTATAGGTGTAGATTATTCTTTATATACTTTACAAGATCACCAATATACAATTCTTAAAGATGAACTTGAAAATCCAGTAATAGAAGACACAATAGTGGAAGAGACTGAAGAAAAACAGTTAACTAAAATTGATGAGTTGTTTGGAGACATAATAATCGAAAATTAAAAGTAGAAAACGTTATTGAAAACAATTGAAATAACTTGAAATAAATTGTAAATTATTGACAAGTAGTAAAAATTTAAATAGAATTATAATATAAGTTAGACATTAGGAGGAAATATTATGCGCGGAATGGGAAATATGCAACAAATGATGAGAAAGATGCAAAAAATGCAAAAAGATATGTTAGCAGCCCAAGAAGGATTAAAAGACCAAATTGTTGAGGGAACTGTATCAGGTGGTATGGTAACAGCAATAGCTAATGGTGATGGAAAAATATTAGATATTAAAATTAAAGAAGAAGTAGTTGATCCAGAAGATATTGAAATGCTTCAAGATATGATTTTAACTGCAGTAAATGATGCGCTAGAAAAATCTACTCAATTAAAAGAAGAAACATTAGGTAAATTTACAAACGGATTAAACATCCCAGGACTATAAGATGCAATATCCTAAACCAATTTTAGATTTAATAGACAGTTATTCTTTACTACCTGGGATAGGAAAGAAAACTGCAGTAAGATTAGCATTTCATACTTTGAAAATGCATGATGATGATATAAAAAACTTTGCGGATAGTTTAGTACATTTAAAAGAAAAGCTTACTAATTGTGAAGTTTGTGGTCGACTTAGTGAAGATCATATCTGTGATATTTGCTCTGATGAGGGTAGAGATAAATCTATGATTTGTGTTGTAGCTAATGATAATGATTTAGTAGCAATGGAGAACATGCAACAATATAGAGGGGTATATCACGTACTTGATGGTTTAATTTCGCCAATGGATGGAATAGGACCGCTTGATATTAACATAAAGTCTCTTTTTGAAAGGGCGCAAGATGAAACGGTAAAAGAAATAATATTAGCAACTAACTCTTCGCCAGAAGGAGAGGGAACTGCAAGTTTTATTTCAAGATATTTAAAAAATACAGACATAAAAGTTACTAGAATAGCTCAAGGTATTTCCTTTGGAAGTGATATCGAGTATGTTGATGAAGTTACATTATCAAGAGCCATTTCTGGTAGAATAGAAATATAATTTAGGAGGGCAGTTTATGTCACAAAAATCAGTAAACGCGATAAAAGTATTAGGTGTTGATGCGATTAATAAAGCAAAATCAGGACACCCTGGAGTTGTAATGGGAGCAGCCCCTATGGCTTACTCATTATTTTCAAAACATCTTAGAGTAAACCCTAAAAAACCTGACTGGATTAATAGAGATAGATTCGTATTATCAGCAGGACACGGTTCAATGTTATTATATTCTTTATTACATCTATCAGGATTTGAAGATGTATCATTAGAAGAAGTAAAAAATTTCCGTCAATGGGGTTCTAAAACTCCTGGTCATCCAGAGTTTGGACATACTAAAGGTATTGATGCTACAACTGGTCCATTAGGTCAAGGTATCTCTACAGCAGTAGGTATGGCTTTAGCAGAAAGATATTTAGCTGCTAAGTACAACAAAGAAGGATACGATTTATTTGATCACTATACATATGTTATTTGTGGTGATGGGGATATTATGGAAGGTGTTGCTTCTGAAGCATCAAGCTTTGCTGCAGTACAAAAATTAAATAAACTTGTTGTATTATATGATTCAAACGATATTTGTTTAGATGGTGAAACTAAAGATGCATTTTCTGAAAATGTTCGTGCAAGATATGAAGCATATGGATGGAACACTATCCTTGTAGAAGACGGTGCAAATGTAGACGCGGTTAGCGCAGCAATTGAACAAGCTAAAAAATCTGACAAGCCTACCTTAATAGAAGTGAAAACAATTATCGGAGCTGGTTCTCCTAATAAACAAGGAACTAATGGTGTACACGGAGCTCCATTAGGAGAAGAAGAAACTGCATTATTCAGAAAAGAAATTGGTTGGGAAAATGAACCATTTGATATCCCTGCTGATGTATATGCTGACTTCAAAGCTAATGTAGCAGATCGTGGTGAAAATGAATATGCTAAATGGGAAGAATTATATGCAGATTATAAAGTTAAATTCCCAGAATTAGTAAAAGAGCTAGAAGAAGCATTAACACGTGAAGACATCAAACATCTATCAAAAGAAAGCTTTAGCTTTAAAAATGTTGGAGAAGCTCAAGCAACTCGTAATTCATCTCAAGATGCAATTAATAGTGTTGCAGCTGTATTACCAACATTTTTCGGAGGATCAGCTGACCTTTCACACTCTAATATGACATTCATTAAAGGTGATGGATTACAAGATGATGAACACAGAACAGAACGTAATGTACAATTTGGTGTTCGTGAATTTGCTATGGCTACTGTACTTAATGGGTTAACATTACACGGGGGAGTACGTGTATTCGGTGGTACATTCTTCGTATTTTCAGATTACCTAAAAGCGGCATTAAGATTATCAGCATTACAAAACTTACCTGTAACTTATGTATTTACACATGATAGTATTGCAGTAGGTGAGGATGGTCCAACACACGAACCAATTGAACACTTAGCATCATTAAGAACTATTCCAAATTCATATGTATTTAGACCTGCTGATGCGACTGAAGCACAAGCTGCTTGGTATTTATCACAAAAAACAAATAATAAACCAACATCAATTGTATTAACACGTCAAAACTTACCAATTTTAGAAAATTCTTCATTTGAAAAAGTTGCTAAAGGTGCTTATGTTGTTTACGAAACAGCAGAAGACTTCGATACTATTTTAATCGCTACAGGATCTGAAGTTGCATTAGCAATTGATGTAGCACGTGAATTAGAAAAAGATGGTTCAAAAGTACGTGTTGTAAGTATGCCTTCAGTTGAATTATTTGAAGAACAATCAAAAGAATATAAAGAAGAATTATTACCATTAAATGTACGTCGTCGTGTATCATTAGAAATGGGTAACAGTGCTCTTTGGTACAAATATGTTGGTTTAGATGGATTAGCTATTGGAATTGATAAATTTGGAGCTTCTGCACCTGCGAATAAAGTAATCGAAGAATATGGATTTACTGTTGAAGCAGTTGTAGAGAAAATTAAAAATGAGCTATAGAGAAATTCGCCCAGGCGATATTATAAAGGTAAAAGTAACAGCAGTTAAACCATACGGTGCTTTTATTGAAACAAGAGATAAGATGGTAGGTTTAATACACATTTCTGAAATTACAAATTGTTTTATATTCGATATAAGTAGTTATATAAAACAAGATGAAATTTTAGAAGTTAAGGTCTTGTCAATCAAAGATAATAAGATTAATGCAACATTAAATTTTAAACAAAAAAAATCTACTGATAAAAAAGAAATCAATAGTTTAGATACTTTAAATTTCGTGTATGGATTTGACACACTTAAACAAAATATGAAGCTGTGGCAAAAAAAAGCTATACTCGAAATGAGGAATTCTAAATAATTTATAACATTCTCTTAACTTTACTAAAAGTATTGAATAAAGGTCAAAAAAATTAATAGCTATTTGAACAGCTTTTTATTAAAATTTATTTTTTGTTATATCTAAAAGAGATAGCTTTATTTAAGTGAAATATGAAGTAATTGTTATTTGTTGACAATGAAAATAAAGTAATGTAATATAAAAATAGTAGAAGTCCACTGACCGATATGTGGGATATAAATGGTCGGGTTGAAAGTTTGCCGCTGACCAATATGCGGGATAAAAGTGGTTGGGTTGAAAGTATAGTCCTCCGCTTAATTGCGAGGACTTTTTTTGGAGAATAAGTATGGAGAAAACAGGTTTTTATATTATTAAAGATAACTTTTTTGACATTGTGAATGATCCTTTTTTAAAAGGGAATAAGCAAGGAAATAGACCGCATTATTATTGTTTTGAAGACTTAAAGACAGGTATTTATTGGATTATCCCTATGTCTAGTAAGTTGGAGAAATACAAAAAAATAATAAAAAATAAAGAGAAAAAGGGAGCTAAATGCGATATTTTGCATATAGCAAAATTGGATAATGATAAAGAAAGTGTATTTTTAATTCAAGATATGTTTCCAATTACAGAAGAATTTGTGGAAAGAGAATATACAATTGCTGGAAATCATTTAAAAGTTACTAGTGAACATGTTGCTAAAGAAATAGAGAGGAAAGCTAAAAAAATTTTGTCGCTATTGAAAAGAGGAGTTAAACTCACACCATTGCAACCAAATGTAATGAAAATATATAGACTGTTGAATAATAAAGACTTATAGATAATCAAATATATAAATCGAAAATAAAACCATGGTTATTAAACTAATTAAATAAAATAAGAGGTAAAACTTTTGTTTGAAATGAGCAATTCTAAATAATTTCTATTGACAAATGTAATTTAACTGTTTATAATAAACTTAAATATTAAATGAAGTTTAGGAATTAAAAGTTAGTAATATTATTTAAAAGAGAGAATCTAGTGGTGAAAAGGATTCATAATATAACTTTTATGCTACCTATGTGGTGCTTCATCGGCATTCATGCCGTTATAAAAACTAATGAGGAGTACAAAGTACTCGAATTAGGGTGGTAACACGATTATAGTCGTCCCTTGTGTAATTAAATTTACATAAGGGGCTTTTTTATTTTATTTGTTAGCTTGAAAGGAGAATATAAATGAAACAACTAACATCAACACAAATTAGAAGAATGTATTTAGATTTCTTCGTAGAAAAAGGACACAAAATTGAGCCAAGTGCATCTTTAGTGCCGGTTGACGATCCTACATTACTATGGATTAACTCAGGGGTTGCAACACTTAAAAAATATTTTGATGGTAGAGAAATACCTGAGAATCCAAGAATTACTAACTCACAAAAATCAATTAGAACTAATGACATTGAAAATGTAGGTAAAACTGCACGTCACCATACATTCTTCGAGATGTTAGGTAACTTCTCAATTGGTGACTACTTCAAAAATGAAGCAGTACCTTGGGCATGGGAATTTTTAACTTCTGAAAAATGGTTAGGATTAGAAAAAGAAAAATTATCAGTAACTATTCATCCAGAAGATAATGAAGCTTATGAATTATGGCATAATGTTATCGGTCTTCCTGAAGACAGAATTATTCGTATTGAAGGTAACTTCTGGGATATCGGTGAAGGACCTTCAGGACCAAATACAGAAATCTTCTATGACCGTGGAGAAGATGCAGATACATGGTCACCAAAAGAAGAAATGTACCCAGGTGGAGAAAATGATAGATATCTTGAAGTTTGGAATGTAGTATTCAGTCAATACAACCACAATGCAGATGGTACCTATACTGAACTTCCTGCGAAAAACATAGATACAGGGATGGGATTAGAAAGAATTGTTTCTGTATTACAAGATGTTCCAACAAACTTTGATACAGACTTATTCATTCCAATTATTAGAGAAATTGAAAAACTTTCTGGTGCTAAATATGGTGTAAATGCTGACCAAGATGTAGCTTTCAAAGTTATCGCTGACCACATTAGAACTGTAGCATTCGCTGTCGCAGATGGAGCATTGCCGTCAAATGAAGGACGCGGATACATACTTAGAAGACTTTTACGTCGTGCAGTTAGATATGCTAAAGTTTTAGGTTTAAATAACTCATTTATGTACAAATTAACTGATGTTGTTGCTGAAATTATGGAAGACTACTATCCTAATGTTAAAGAAAGTGCAAACTTTGTTAAAGATGTAATTCTTAAAGAGGAAGACAGATTCCACGAAACATTAAACGAAGGTGAAGCAATCTTAAATAATATTGCTAAAGAAGTTAAAGATACAACGAAAGTAATTTCTGGTAAAGACGCATTCAAACTTTATGATACTTTTGGATTCCCAATTGAATTAACTGAAGAATATGCAGAAGAATTAGGATTAACAGTTGATATTGATGGGTTTAATAAAGAGATGGAAAAACAAAAAGAACGTGCTCGTTCTTCACGTCAAGAAGATTCTTCAATGCAAGTACAATCTGACCTATACAACAGAATAGTAGGAGACAGTGAATTTACTGGATATACTAAACTTACAGATGAAGGTAAACTATTAGCTATAGTTGATAAAGAAGATAACTTATTAGAAAACTATAAAGGCGAAGAGAACGTAAAAGTAGTATTCGATAAAACTCCATTCTATGCTGAAAGTGGTGGTCAAGTAGCTGATAGAGGTTTAGTATTAGCAGAAGGATTCAAAGCAGAAGTAATAGATGTTAAGAAACTTCCAGATAAACGTCACATTCACTTAGTAAAAGTACTAGAAGGGGAATTAGTAGTTGGTAAAGCATATAAACTAGAAGTAGATAGAGCTTATAGATTAAATATTGAGAAAAACCATACTGCAACTCACTTATTAAACGAAGCGCTTCGTCATGAAGTTGGTTCTCATATTAAACAAGCAGGATCATTAGTAACTGATGAAAAATTAAGATTTGATATTACTCACTTCGCTCCACTAACTAAAGAAGAAATTGAAAAAGTTGAGAAAGAAGTTAACAATCAAATTTGGAATGCATTAGAAATCAAAACAGAGGAAATGCCAATAGCCGAAGCAAGAAAACTTGGAGCACAAGCACTATTCGGTGAAAAATACGGAGATGTAGTTCGTGTAGTTTCTATCGGAGATTACTCTATCGAACTATGTGGAGGAACTCACAATGCTAACAGTGCGGAAGTGGGAATCTTCAAGATTGTATCTGAATCAGGTGTAGCTGCAGGGGTTCGTAGAATTGAAGCTTTAACAGGGAAAGCTGCATATGAATATCTAAGAGAACAAGAAGAAACTTTACGTTCTGTTGAAAAATTAACAAAAGCTAATGCTTCTAATGTAGTAGAAAAAGTTTCTGGATTACAATCAGAAATTAAGAAACTAGCTAAAGAAAAAGAAAGCTTACAACAAAAAATCGCTAATGCTGAATTAAACAACTTAGTAAATAATATTAAAGAAGTAAATGGTGTTAATGTACTGACAAGTGTTGTTGAATCAGAAAACATGAATCACTTAAAACAACTTGTTGACAATGCTAAGTCTAAATTAGAAAACTATGTTATTGCTTTTGCTTCAGTAAACGAAGATAAAGTAAACTTCGTAGTGGCTGTAGATAAAGCTATCACTGATAAATATAATGCTGGAAAACTGGTAAACGTACTAGCAACAGTATGTGACGGACGCGGTGGTGGACGTCCAGACATGGCTCAAGCAGGAGCAAAAAACAAAGATAATATCGATAAAGCATTCGAAGAATTATTAGCTAGTATCTAATATAATTCAAATATCGTTTTATCAAAAATTTGATAAAAATTAATATAAGTTATATAATGTGATTGTAGGCAATAATATATAGTATATTTTATATTTGTTGTGCTAAATAAATACAATGATAGTATATGATACTACAAAGCATCTTGTCCTACGGATAAGATGTTTTTGTAGTATTGATATGAAATTCAATTTATGGTGTAAAAATAATTAGGATTATTAATAGTTATACTAAAAGTAAATAAATATAGGTAGGAAAAATTATGGAAGATTTTAACATTGAATATAAAATAGACATACCTGAAAAACAAAATAAACTTAAGGCTGAAATAGTAGCTTTTTTGAATAGTGAAGGGGGAGAAATTCATCTAGGGGTACATGATACTGGTATTGTTGATGATTCATTAATAAAAATGAAAAAACATGAATGGGAAGAAGTTATATCTAATTGGATAGTAACTGCATTTAATCCAGATGTTTCAAACTTAATATTTATATATCCTAATGATATTCCGTTTAAGATAAAGGTATTAGGGGGACCAGATAAACCATATTACTACAAAGATGGTAATGGTTTTAATTCAAAAGGAGTATATGTTAGAGTAGGAACTACTAAAAGGGTAGCTAGTTTTGATGAAATTCAAAGAATGATTAGGCAACATAAAACAAATGATTTCGAATCAATTAGTATTGCACATGATAATCTAACATTTAAGTACATTGGAGGAAGATTTAAAGAAAAAGGAATTAAATTTGATAAATTTGCGTTATCATTAATTAACAAAGATGGTAAATATAATAATGCAGCGTTGCTATTTAGTGACCAAAACCCAACTGTTAGTAAATTTGCAGTTTTTCAAGGAACAGATGTGAATTTATTTTTAGATAAAAAGGAATTTAGCGGATCAATTTTGAGGCAACTAGATGAAATATTGTATTTTTCAAATTTATCAAATAAAAAAAGAATAACTATTTCAGGAAAACCAGAAAGGGAGGAATATTTAGATATTCCACCTAGAGCTCTAAGAGAAGCTATAGTAAATTGTTATTGTCACAGAGATTATACTCTAAGTGGAGATATTAAGATAGAATTTTATGATGATAGAGTACAAATATATTCGCCAGGTAGTTTACCTGATGGTTTAACACTAGAGAATATAAAGATGGGGATGGTTGCAAAAAGAAATAAGATTCTGGTTAATACACTAGACAAAATTGATATTATTGAAAATTATGCTTCTGGGGTAAGGAGAATTTTTCAAGATTATTCTGGATTTAGAAAACAGCCAAATTATTATATTTCAAGCAATGGGATTATAGTTACATTGTACAATCGAAATTATAATAATCAAAATGATGGTCAAAATGATGGTCAAAATGATGGTCAGAATGATGGTCAAAAACAAATAGTTAAATTAAGTGTGATAGAACGTAGAGAAAGAATACTGCAAATTTTATACGAAGACAAGAGTGTTACTGCTAAAAATTTACAAGAAATTTTAGGTGTTTCAAAAGCTACTATAGAAAGAGATCTATCAAATTTACGAGAAAATAATAGATTAGAATATATAGGTAGTTCAAAGAAAGGTTATTGGAAGGTAAAAAATAAATCATAATATTTATTATAAAAGAAGTATTTAAAGTTTGGGAAAAAATTTTAGTTGCTCGAAAGGAATTTTTTCAAAATTATACAATAAAATTGGAAGGGACTATCTGAAAAGTAGTTTTAACGATTAACTATTTTTAAGGTAATCTCTCCCTTTTTTCTTGAAAATATGGTATAATTAATAGGATTATTATGGACAAATAATAATTTAATATTAGATTATACTAGTATTAAATATAATTTCGGAGGAAATGAAAATGGAAACTAAAAAATTTGGAAAAGTAGAAATCAACCCGAATGCTTTAGAAGTTATTGCAAATATTGCAGCAACTGAAGTAGAAGGTGTTTCAAAATTATTAGGAAAAAAAGTTTACTCTCGTGGAGTAGAATTAGAATTTGCTGGAAGTGAATTAGTTATCGATGTATATTGTAATTTAAAATCAGGATTCTCTGTAGCTAAAACAGCAAGAAAAATTCAAGAAAATGTTAGAAACTCTATTTTCAACATGACAGAAATTAATACAAAAACTGTTAATGTTAATATATTAGGAATTGATTTTTAATTTAGGAGATATAAATGAAGAGCAGACACGAACTTAGAGAAGCAGTTTTTAAAATATTATTCCAAGTAGAAAATACTGAATTAGATTTTATTGAACTATTAGATTTAGAACAAGAAGAAATTTCAACTAGTATTTATGTTAATAAAACATTAACAGAAATAATTGAGAAAAAAGATGAAATTGATGAAGTTATTTCTAATAATTTAAAAGACTGGAAATTAGAGCGTCTATCAAAAATGGATAGACAAATACTACGTATTTCAGCTTATGAAATACTTTATAGTGATATTCCTTATAAAGTTTCTATCAATGAAGCAGTTGAACTTTCAAAAAAATATAGTGAGAAAGATGAAAGTTATAAATTTATCAATGGGGTATTAAAAGGAATTGTAGAAAATTCAACAAAATAAGAGGTAAAGTTAGATGGAAGAGATAACATATCTAACCGTTACAGCGTTAAATAAATATATTGAGAGAAAGTTTTTATTAGATCCATACTTAGGAGAAATATATATAAAAGGTGAAATCTCAAATTTTAAAATTCACAATAACAATAATATATATTTTTCAATAAAAGACGAAAATACTAGAATAAATGCAGTATGGTTCGGGGCAAAATCAAAAGATTTTAAAGATGGAGATACAGTTCTAATAAAATCAAAAATTAACTATTATTTTCCGCGAGGAGAACATAATCTTTTAGTTACTGATATGAAAAAAGACAGAATTGGTGAATTATATCAAAAATTTTTAGAACTGAAAGAAAAGTTAGAAAAAGAAGGATTGTTTCTACCTCAATATAAAAAACAAATACCTAGTTTTTCTCAAAATATAGCTGTAGTTACAGCTAAAACAGGGGCGGCTGTCCAAGATATTACTAGAACGATACAACGTCGTTATCCAATAGCTAAAATAAATATTTATTCGACACTAGTTCAAGGTGAGAATTCTGTACAAGATATAGTTAAGAATATTAAACTAGCTGATGATGGTTCTAACGATGTTATTATACTAGGTCGTGGTGGAGGATCAATAGAAGACCTTTGGAGTTTTAATACTGAAGAAGTCATTAGAGCTATATTTAACTGTAGAACACCGATTGTAACCGGTATAGGACATGAAACTGATACTACACTTGCTGATTTTGTATCAGATAGAAGAGCTTCAACTCCAACTGCAGCAGCTGAACTAGTAACGCCAAATATTGAAGATATAAAAAATAGAATATCATTTAATTATGATAAATTAACAAATACTATAAACTATATTCTTCAAAATTATAAAAATAGAATTAGTAATAGCGAAAATAATCCATACTATAAAAACTATTCAAAAATATTTACGGAGTATAGAAAAACAGTTGAGTTGTTAGAAAGAGAACTTAGTAAATCCTTGAAAATTCTAGTTAAGGATAAGAAAAATAACTTGTTAATATCAAAAGATAAGTTTATAGAATTTGACTTGTTAGCTAGATTTAAAGAAAACTTTACTAATGAGGTTAATCGATTAGAAGCGAACTCACCACTAAATATTATGAAAAAAGGATATTCAGTTGCATTTTTAGATGATGAAAAAATTACTTCAGTTAAAAATGTACAAGTAGGTGATGACATTTCAGTCAAATTTGCTGATGGTAGTCTAGAATGTAAAGTTAATAATATATCCGATAAAGGAGTTAAGTAATGAGTAAAGAAAATTTTGAAACAAGTTTAATGAATTTAGAAAAAATTGTTGCAGAATTAGAATCTGGAAAATTATCATTAGAAGATTCATTAGAACGTTATAAACAAGGAATTGATTTAATTAAAAATTGTAATGATTTAATCAACAATGCCGAAAAAGAAGTAGCTAAATTAACTAAGGATTTCAAAGAAGATGAATAATTTTAAAAACTTCATAGAAAAAAACAAAGATCAATTAAATAGTTTCGCTAAAGAATATATTGAAAAATTAGATATGCCTGATATTTTAAAAGAATCTATTACTTATTCGCTGGTAAATGATGGTAAGAAAATTAGGCCATTATCATTCTTATATTTATTAAAATATTATGAAGTAGATTATACTAAGTATTTTGATATAGCTCTTGCTATAGAGTTAGTTCATACATATTCATTAGTACATGATGATTTACCAGAAATGGATAATGATGATTATCGTTGGGGAAAACTTACTAATCATAAAGTATTTGGTCAAGATCTTGCCGTACTTACTGGTGATGCTATGCTTACTTTAGCGTTTGAAGTTCTTAGTGATTCTAATGTTAACCCTGATTTAAAAGTTAGATTAATAAAACAATTCGCCAATTATTCTGGTGCTATGGGTATGATAGCAGGTCAAGTATATGACGTAAAACAAAAAAATTACAATGTTGATGCTGACTATTTAAGAAAAATGCATAGCTTAAAAACTGGCCGTTTAATTGAATTACCGATGGATTTTGCTTGCTTAGTAGCTGGTAAGCATTGTGATTATGATAATGTTAAAGAATTTGGGAAACAATTAGGTATAGCTTATCAGATAAAAGACGATATTCTTGATTACTATGGTGATTTTGAAAAAATCGGAAAACTACCAAGTGACGAAGATATGATTACTTATTTAAGCTTCTATGGTATTGAAGAATGTGAAGAATTACTTCAAAAACATACTAAAAATGCTATAAATATAGCTAATAAACTAAATAATAAATTATTAGTAGATTTTGCGAATTATTTATTGAAACGAGATAAATAATTATATAGTACAAAACAAAAAAAATAAATCTCTTATAAAGTTTAATAGTATCTTTATAAGGGATTTATTTCATTTTCTTTTTTATTTAAAAACCACGAGAGTTTAGGGGTAAACTTCGTGGTTTTTTACAGTTATTATATTAGCACAACTTTAGGGAATTAGAAACTCTAAGAACTAATATAATTAAAATGTTGGCTGTAGATTACTGGCACAAACATGAGGATTACTTATAATTGTAAAACTAAAAGTAGTTTGCTTCTACAGGTGACAAATTAACACTGCATTATTTTGAATTAATCAAAAGCGAGTTCTAAAATTAACCCTAAATATAAAGTAAAAATACTTTACATAATTATTATACTAAAAATAAGTGTAAATTTAAAGTATTTGTGTAAATTTTATCAATGAAAATGTTTTTATAATATATTTTCTATTTTAAAACTTTAATTTAAACCTATTTAATGATAAAATTAACTAAAAGATTATAAATTTTTTGTAAGTGGAGTTGAAATTGGATGAAAGTTTTAGTAGCGGTTAATGAATTTAAGGGGTCTTTATCTTCTTATGAAGTAGGGCAAGTTATATCAAAAAAAATTAATAATTCATTTAGTGATTATGAAGTAGAAATGGAAGTTGTTGCTGATGGTGGAGATGGTTTCTTAAATTTATTTAAAAACTTTGAAAAGAAACATTTTAAAACAATAAATGCTGCTCAAAATGAATGTAATGTTAATTATTTAATGAATATTGAAACTAAAGAAGTTGTTATTGAAGTTGCAGAAGTTATTGGTCTTAAGCAACTAACTGAAGATCAAAAAGATCCGTATAAAACATCAACAGCTGGTTTAGGAAAATTGATCTCCCATTTATTAGATCAAGGAATTGAAAATTTTATTATAGGTTTGGGTGGTAGCGCAACAAATGATTGTGGTATTGGAATGCTAAGCGAACTTGGAATAAGATTTGTTAGTAAAAATGGTGAAATTTGTCAACATGGAATAAATGAACTTGAAAAAGTAGAGAGAATTGACTATAGTTGTAAAAATAAAAAGTTAGAAAAAGCTAAATTTACAATAATAAGTGATGTCAATAGCCCATTATATGGCAAAAAAGGTGCTACTTATGTATATTCAAAACAAAAAGGATTAAAAGAAGAAGACTTTTTAGAAGTTGATGAAGTAGTGGAAAACTTCGCTAAATTAGTTTCAAAGGAGTTAGGAACGGACTATTCATCTTATGAAGGAAGTGGAGCTGCAGGTGGATTAGGTTTTGCATTCTTGTCTTTTTTAACCTCTACTATTCAATCTGGTTCTAGTTTTATGATTAACTACTTAGACATAGAGCAAAAAATTCAAGAGGTTGATTATTTAATAACTGGAGAAGGAAAATTAGATAGACAAAGTTATATGGGGAAAGCACCTATAGAATTGGCTAGAATTGCGAAAAAATATGATAAAAAAGTAATTTTCTTGGCTGGTAGTATTATTGATAAAGAACTGTTTAATTTAAGTGATGAAGATAAAAAAGTAGTAGATGTTTCATTTTCTATTCAAAGAGAATTTCTTCCATTAGAAATTGCTATGGATAAGAGTATTGCTAAAAGTAATATAGAAGAGACAATTGAACAAATATTTAGAGTATTGGAGTTTTATAATGGATAAAAAAAATAATATTTTAATGGGAATATTTTGTATAATTGTTGCAGGATTTGGATTTTCTCTAATGGCACTATTTATAAAACTTGCTGGGAATTTACCTTCTATGCAAAAAGGCTTTTTTAGAAATATTATCGCTGTTGGAATTTCATCAATTCCGTTAATTAAACACTGGAAGTCAATTAATTTTCCAAAAGGTAAATTATCATGGAGTGTATTGATATCGCGTAGTGTTTTTGGAACGATAGGATTGGTTTTTAATTTTTATGCAATAACTCATATAAGTCTAGCAGACTCAACTATAATACAAAAGTTATCACCATTCGTAATTTTAATATTGTCATACATATTTTTTAAAGAAAAAATGACAAAATTTCAAATGTTTGCTATAGTTATCGCATTTATAGGTGTAGGATTTATAATTAAACCTAGTGGGAATGGTTTTATTAGTATGGGTGCATTAGCAGCGCTATTAGGTGCTTTTTGCTCAGGTATTGCATATACTTGTGTGAGATACTTAGGTACTCATAATGTGTCGGGAGAGTTTATTATATTCTTTTTCTCAACATTATCTACTCTATTATTATTACCTTATCTAATTTTTGATTATAGGGTTATGACAATGTATCAACTATCTATGCTAATATTAGCTGGTGCTTCAGCGACAATTGGTCAATATGGTGTTACATTTGCTTATAAATATGCAGCTGCAAAAAATATCTCCGTTTTTGACTATTCTCAGGTACTATTTTCTGGGATTTTTGGTTTTATATTTTTTAATGAGTTACCAGACTTGCAAAGTATAATAGGGTATATTATAGTTATTTCTGTAGGAGTAATTTTAGTTAGAAAGACAAAATAAAGGAGTAATAAAATGAGGAGAAAGTATGTAGAGATACTCTCAATAATACTAAGAATTATTTTTTCAATAGTATTATTTTTTGTAGAGAGCAATAAACTCTCATCTAATAAAATATTAGAAAATTCTTCAAACAGTAAAACAAATACTGAATCTAGAGTTGAAAATGTAGCAAATGCTCGTGATGGAATTCAAGGTGTTGTTCAACCTTCACCATTTATTACGACTCCTAATGGAGTAGAGGCAAATCTTCTTCAAAATGCTAATGGAAGTTTAATTGGTCAATTAATCTATTTACAAAGACAAAATCTTCCTGAAGCAGAACAAAAGTTATTAGCTAATAATAAAGACGCTACTCAATACGTTCTTGGTTACTTGGCAGGTCAACAAGCTACACCTTTTGAACAGGGACAAACAGTAGATATAGATAGAAAGTATCCTTATTACATACAATGGGATAAACGTTGGGCATATGATAAACTTGGTGGTACTAATATCGCTATTGGGGGATGTGGTCCAACTTGTGTAGCTATGGCTTTAGGAGGGATATTGGACGATAAATCAATCACTCCAAAGAGTATTGCTGAGAAAGAAGATGCAAATGGTTACTTTACTGATGAAGGAACAAAATGGAGCTTTTTTGATTATATAGCTAAAGAATATGGTGTTAAATCAACAGGTGTTCCATTAAGCAAAGAAGCAATAAATGCAAGTTTAGATAAAGGGAATCCTATTATTGCTTCTGTGCATCCTGGAAAATTTACAACAGTTGGTCATATAATATTAATCACAGCAAAAGATGAGGATGGTAATTATATTATTAATGATCCGAATAGTTATACTAGAACTCTAAAAAAATGGTCATATGATGAATTAAAAACAGAGATTGTAGCTATGTGGGAATTCTCAAAATAACTTGTTAAGAGGATAATGTTCATTTCTCTATATCTAAACTATTGTTATTGAAAATTATAAAAAGAAGTGAAGGTGAAAAATATGTTGACATTTAAGTTAATTTCAATTGTTGATGGATTTTATCATTATGAAATTTATCCAGAAAAAAAGATAGAAAATAAACAAATTTTAATTTTTAATCCGCAATCAAAAGAAGTAAAGGAAAATACTTTTGATAATTTTAATATAAAATATTTGATGCAATTTCTTCAAGGGTTTACCGATGTAACGGGGAATTTTAAAAAAGAAGGAATGGTAGCTTGGGGATAAAAGCATTCAAGAAATTGAATGCTTTTTTCATTTCAGGAAATATATGAAATTGGAATAATGTTTAATGATATTATATATTCGACAAGTATTTAAATTAAAAATATATAATTCGATATAAACGTGTACAAAAATAATCAAACCAATAATTTGATAATAATTATGAAAACCTTTATAATTAATATTATGAAAATAATGATTATTAGTATTAATACTAATGTATAAATCGAAATAGTATAAGAGATGGAGGAAATAAAATGTCAGTTCTTGATATAAAAAATTTAGAAGTATCAATTAATGAAAAACAAATATTAAAAGGACTAAATTTAGAAATAAAATCTGGTGAAATTCATGCGGTAATGGGACCGAATGGAGCTGGTAAATCTACATTAGCTTCTGCGATTATGGGACACCCTAAATACGAAGTTGATGGAGGAAGCATCTTATTAGATGGTGAAGAAGTATTAGAAATGGAAGTTGATGAAAGAGCTCGAGCTGGATTATTTTTAGCTATGCAATACCCATCAGAAGTTCCAGGTGTACCAACTTCAGAATTTATTAAATCTGCTATCAATGCACAACGTGAAGATAGTATACCTCTAATGCAATATATAAAAAAATTAGATAAAACTATGGAATTTTTAGACATGGATCTAAAAATGTCTCAACGTTATGTAAATGATGGATTTTCAGGTGGAGAGAAGAAACGTAATGAAATTTTACAAATGATGATGTTAGAACCAAAATTTGCTATTCTAGACGAAATTGACTCTGGTTTAGATATAGATGCATTAAAAGTTGTATCAAAAGGTGTAAACAAAATGCGTGGAGAAAACTTTGGTTGCTTAATAATTACTCACTATCAAAGATTATTAGATTACATTGAGCCAGATTTCGTTCACGTACTAATGGACGGAAAAATCGTAAAATCAGGTGGACCTGAATTAGCGCTTCGTTTAGAAAAAGAAGGTTATGACTGGTTAAAAGAAGAGGTTTAATATGGAAAATAATAAATTAAAACTAAGTATTAAAACTTTACAAAGCATTTTTTCTAATACAAATGAACCAACATGGTTTTTAAATACTAGAAAATTAGCTTTATATAAAAGTTATACACTACCTTTTCCAAAACTAGAATCTATGGAATTAGAAAGATGGAACTTATTTAATATTGATTTTTCAACTCTAAGATTAGAAAGTGAAGGAAATTTAGATTTAACTGAATATGGTATTAATAGTGATGATTTTGCCGTAATCCAAAAAAACAACACTATTTTACACATTAATATCCCAGAAAAGTATGCTGATAAAGTAATTATTAAAGATATATTTACAGCAATGAATGATGATCATATTAAAGATAGTTTTATGAGTGTAGTTGACTATGCAGAAAGTAAAGTAACGGCTGTTCACTATACACTATTAAATGCTGGATTATTTATTGATGTTAAAGATAATGCCGTAATTGAAGAACCACTTCAATATATCGTGATTTCTGATAAAGAACAAAGTTTATTCAACCATGTAACTATTCAGGTTGGAAATAACGCTAAGTTTAACTTTATTGAAAACTACGTAAATAATCAAAAAGAGGATAAGGCTCCATTCAGTTTAGTTTCTGAAGTAGTTGCACATGAAGGAGCTCAAATTAACTATAGTTCAATTACGAACCAACCAGGACAAAAACGTGGAACTATTTTACGTCGTGGATTGACATACAGAGATTCATTAATTAACTGGAATGTTGCAGCGATGGATGAAGCGGATGTATATCATGATAATACAACAAATATTCTAGGTGACGGATCTGAAGCAAACCTTAAGATTGTTACTTTAGGAGTTAAAGAACAAAAAACTTACTTCAATAGTGAAGTAGTCAACCAAGGATTAAGTAGTAAAGGTGATATTCTTCAACACGGTGTATTACTGGATAAATCACATATCGTATTTAACGGTGTAGGATTTATCGTTAAAGGAGCAACAGGATCTAACGCTTATCAAAGTTCAAGAATGCTGACACTTTCATCTGAAGCAAAAGCTGATGCAAATCCAATGCTATTAATAGATGAAAATGATGTTATGGCAGGACACGGTGCTTCTTTAGGGCGTATTGATGAAGAGCAACTATACTACTTACAAAGTAGAGGATTAACTAGAAAAGAATCTAGTAGATTATTAGTTCATGGATTCTTATCTCCAGTAATCTCAGAATTAACAGTAGATAAAATCAAAGAGCTTGTAACAGTTCTTATTGATGAGAAAATTAACAACAACGAGAGTGAGTAATAATGACAGATTTTAGTAAATATAGAGAAGACTTTCCTATATTAAAAAGAAGGATATCAGACCATGATTTGATATTCTTCGATAACGGAGCTACCACACAAAAACCGAATCAAGTAATTGATGCTATATCAGATTACTATAGAAATTATAATTCGAATATTCATAGATCTGTTTATACATTAGGTAATGAATCAGAAAAAATATACGAAGAGTCTAAAGAATTAGTTAGAGAATTTATAAATGCAAGTAGTTATGAAGAAATAATCTATACTAGTGGAACTACGGAAAGTTTAAATTTTGCAGCAAGAATTTTAGAACAAGATGTAAGTGACGGTGATGAAATTATTCTTACCTACATGGAGCACCACGCTAATATTATTCCTTGGCAACAACTAGCTAAACGAAAAAACCTAGTTTTAAAATATTTAGAATTAGATGAAGAAGGAAGAATTAGTATTGAACAATTAAAAGAATTCATTACAGAGAAAACAAAAATTGTATCAATGTGCCATGCTTCTAATGTACTAGGTAATATAAATCCAGTTTATGAAATTGGTGAATTATTGAAAGATAAAGATATTTATTTCGTAGTAGATGCTGCACAATCAGTTCCTCATTTGAAAATCGATGTTCAAAAAATGAACTGTGACTTTTTAGCTTTTAGTGCACATAAGATGTGTGGACCCACTGGTATAGGTGTCTTATACGGAAAAAAACATTTATTAGAAAAATTTAATCCGGTTGAATTCGGTGGAGGAATGATTGGTATTGTTGAAGATAATTCAGCTACATGGGCTATTCTACCAGATAAATTTGAAGCGGGAACACCACTACTAGCACAAGCTGCCGGCTTAGGAGCAACTATTAAGTATCTTAATAATGTCGGTTTAGAAAATATTGAAAAGTACACTAAAGAACTTACTGAATATATGTATTCTGAGCTTTCAAAAATAGATAATATCGAGATTTACGGTACAAAAAATATTGAAGAAAGAGTTTCATTAATATCATTTAATCTAGTTGGAGTACATCCACACGATTTAACTAGTTTTTTAGATGCTAAAGGAATTTGTATAAGAGCAGGACACCAGTGTACTCAACCGTTATTAGGGAAACTGGAAACATACTCAGTAGCAAGAGCGAGTCTATATTTATATAATACAAAAGAAGAGATAGATTTCTTTATTCAAACTTTAAAAGAAACGAAGGAGTTTTTTGAAAATGAGTTTTAGTGATTTAAAAAGTTTATATAAACAAGTAATCTTAGATCATAGTAAGCATCCTAGAAATAATGGAGAAATAGAAAATAGCTATAAATTAGAAATGTTAAATCCTTCTTGTGGAGATAAAATAACAGTAAGCATGAAGTTAGTTGATAATATTATCGAAGATATCAAATTCGTTGGGACTGGTTGTTCTATCTCATTGGCGTCTGCTTCTATGTTAACAGAAGAACTTAAAGGTTTAACAGTAGAAAAAGCTAATACCAAGATTAAAGACTTTTTGAATATGATAATGGGAAATGAATTTAATGAAGAAAACTTAGAAGATAGTATTTCATTACAAAATATTTCTCAACTTCCAGCTAGGGTTAAGTGTGCTACTTTAGCATGGAAAATTACAGAAAAAATTTTAGAAGAAAATAAATAGAAAAAGGAGTGATTGCATTGAATAAAAATGAAGAAATGTTTACCGATTATCAGTATGGATTTTCAGATAAAGATGTATCTATATTCAAAACTGATAAAGGATTAACAAAAGAAATCGTTAAAACAATTTCTGAAAGAAAAGAAGAACCTAAATGGATGTTAGAATATCGTCTAAATGCATTAAAAGAGTTCTATAGAATGCCAATGCCTACATGGGGTGGAGACTTATCTGAAATTGATTTTGAGGACTTAACATACTATGTAAAACCATCAGAAAAAACAGAACGTTCATGGGATGAAGTACCCGAAGAAATTAAAAATACTTTTGAAAAACTTGGTATTCCAGAAGCTGAACAAAAATATCTTGCAGGGGTTTCTGCACAATATGAATCAGAAGTAGTTTATCACAATATGCATAAACAATTCGAAGAAAAAGGAATTATCTTTGAAGATACAGATACAGCATTAAAAAATCATGAAGAAATTTTCAAAGAATATTTCTCAAAAGCCGTTGATTTTAATGATAATAAATTTGCTGCATTAAACTCAGCAGTATGGTCAGGGGGCTCATTTATCTACTGTCCGGAAAATGTATCAGTAGAAGCACCGCTTCAAGCATACTTCAGAATTAACAGTGAAAAAATGGGGCAGTTTGAGCGTACATTAATTATTATTGAGAAAAATTCTTCTCTACATTATGTAGAAGGGTGTACTGCTCCAACTTATTCAGCAAGTTCACTACATGCTGCTGTAGTGGAAATCTTTATTAAAGAGAATGCTCGTTTTAGATATACAACTATTCAAAACTGGTCAACGAACGTTTATAACTTAGTTACTAAGCGTGCGATTGTTGAGAAAAATGGTACTATGGAATGGGTTGATGGAAACTTAGGTTCTAAATTAACTATGAAATACCCAGCTTGTATATTAGTTGGAGAAGGAGCAAGTGGAAATACACTATCTATCGCTATGGCTAGTGAAGGGCAAGTACTTGATGCAGGTTCTAAGATGATTCACCTAGCACCTAGAACATCATCTACTGTTGTTTCTAAATCAATGTCTCGTCGTGGAGGTAAAGTTAACTACCGTGGATGGATTCACTTCGGTAAAAACTCTGAAGGTTCTCGTTCAAACATTGAATGTGATACTTTAATCTTAGATGAATACTCAACCTCTGATACTATTCCTTACAACATCGTCAAAAACTCTAACGTATCCTTAGAGCACGAAGCAAAAGTATCTAAAGTTTCAGAAGAACAATTATTCTACTTAATGAGTAGAGGTCTTGATGAAGGACAAGCTACTGAAATGATAGTTATGGGATTCATCGAACCATTTACAAAAGAACTTCCAATGGAATATGCTGTTGAATTAAACAGATTAATTTCATTTGAGATGGAAGGATCAATAGGATAATCTATAACATAAAAATTTAAATTTTAAATAAAGAAGAAAAGAGGGGGGACTCAAAAATCGTGATTTCATAGAAATCGATTTTGTTGAGTCTCCCCTCAAAGCTTGTTAGATATATCTGAAAAGCTTTTATAAAGCGTATTTAGATATTAATAAACCACTGCGTCTATGAGTTATTATATACACTTTGTTAAAATTTAGTTCTTTTTAATCATTCCACTTGTTTATAAATTGCTATATTGATTTACTGTGGTTGTTACAGATACTCTTCCAACTCCTGCTCGGTTAGATTTAATTTTTGTGCTCCCAACTCTTTTGTTATAATCCCTTCTTTTATTAAGTTTACTATTACTGTTATTCTTCCTTGCTCAATTCCTTGTTCAATCCCTTGTTCAATTCCTTCCTCTCTGCCAGCAACGCGACCTTGTTCAATACCTTTTTCAATTCCTAACTTCAGTCCTTCTGCGCGTCCTTCTGCGCGTCCTTCTGCGCGTCCTTCTGCGAGACCGGCAGCCATACCATCAGCATGTCCTGCGGCACGACCTTCTTCCTGTGCATACATATACGATGCCCAGTAGTGGTCTTGTTGTCTTGTCATTTCATCATACATACGTTTTTCCTCCTTAGTCCAGTTTCTAAGATTTAATAAATTATCGGCTTGGACAAGTACATCATCGGGTGCACTTGTGTACTGTTTGTTCCCGAAAAATTCCAGCCATCTTATTTTTTTATAATCATTGTTTAAGTTTTCTTTATATTTTTTCAGTTCTAAAAATACAATTTTTAATAACGGCATTTCTTTAGTGTCATTATCCACATGCATTTTAAGTTCTGTGTTTCTAGTTTCTTCTTTGATTAAAAAAGTACTTATAGCTTCGTCGCCTTCAAAGTAGTTTTGATCGACGATAGCTGCTACATACACCGGTGGCAATTTTTTATAAATAGCGAGCTGCTCTTTTTCGTTTTGTTTTAATCTCTCAATATTGTCATTTACCTGCTTACATAAATATGCCCAGATTCTGTTAATAAAGAATACCTGCTTGGCGAGTTGCACTTCGATAATTACCTGTGCATGGTTATCTAATTCCACTAGAATGTCTACAGCTATATTGAAGTCTGTTCCTACATTGCTGTTTGCTGCAAAGATTTGATTTCCCTCAATTAACTTCGCACTTTTCGCCGGTAATTCAAAAATATCTTTTACAAATTGCAATGCTACCTCTTCATTACGAAATACTTTTTTAACAACTAAATCATAAATAGGTTTTATGTTTTTATGTCGTTCTTCCATATTTTTTTCACTCCCTATTTTTTAATTATAATATTTTAAAATTTTACTTTCTACCCTATTCTTAACTTTATTATACTAGAAAAAAAATATTTTTTCTAATGATAACATTGGTATTTATAGTGTATTCTGTCAATTCAAAATTTAATTGCACATAAAATGTGAATATTAGTATGAACGTGTGGGGGAATTATTAAAGATTTGAAAAAATTTAAGAGCTACTTTATAACTATAGTTCAGTGGTTTTGTTTAAATATTATGGATAGTGTAAGAGTGTATTTTTATGAAGAAAATTGAATAATAATAATAATAATAATAATAATAATAATCGAAGGGGGAGGTAAAGGGGATATTTATTGTAGAATATTGCCTTTTAAAGGCTTAAAATGTTGAAAAGTTGATGAAGAAGTGTTATAATATTTGATGAATTGCAACATGATTTTGAAAGTTTAATAATTTTTCAAAAAAAGCATAAATTTAGAAAAATTTTTAAGTATATATTAAGTGAATGTTGTAAAATATTCTAGATAAATAGAAAAAACAAGGAGAAAGGAAATGAATAATTTGCAAAATAGAGATAAACAAACTCGATTTTCTATAAGAAAATATAGTGTCGGTGTTTTTAGTGTGTCTGTAGCGACATTGTATTTCTTAGCTGGTGGGAATGCTCTTGCGGCTAATGATAATACACCGCGTATATCGGAAACATCAAGTGGAGCACCTGGAAATTCAACTGATCCAGAAACAACACCTAAAGAAAAAGAAAACAATGAAACTTTAGCAACTAATAATACGAAACCAGTAGAAAATAAAGAAACACTTAATGCAATACAACCAACAGAGGCGCCTACGTCTGCTAATACTAGAGGTCGCCGTTCAAAAAGAGATGTGGGAGATGCTCCTGCTGGCGGAACTTCTAATACTCCTACTGGAACTGAGACACCTGCCGGGTCTTCAACTGAAAATAACGAAACATTAAACTCAGCTCTAACCGGACGTAAGGGTTCTACAGTACAACCAGATCAACCGGGGGTAAATATACCAAAAGGAGATCAGCCTGGAGCACATGATCCGAGTGCTCACTTGAGTTTCAACGATCCTGATCATAATGCTACAGTTGAAGAAATGTGGAAGATTATCCAAAATATGCCGGATGACTTCCAAAATAACGAGCGTTCATACTTGAGAAATATGGATACTCTTGGGGATGCTCTTAGATTTGATGAACATGGTAATGTTACTACTGACCCGAGTGGTGTGAAACTTCAACCAGGTGAAATCAGAGAAATCAGTAGCTTTGGTGGATGGACAGCTATTATGAAAAAAGATGGTGAAACTGGTAAATTCGCTATTGGGATGAAAAATGAACAAGGCTATTTCACAGGTTGGTATAACAAAAATGGCGAACGCCAAGAAGGTGGAATGCTTGGTTCTAATGCCCTTGACCAAATCTATGCTCACGAGCAAGCGTTAGACCGACGTTTTAAATATATGTTAATGCTTGCCAAAGGACGTACTATCGCCAATAAAGAAGATAAAGCACAAGATGGCACTACGTTTGAAATAGCTTCAGCAAATAATTCGGGGAATCAAGCTAGTCTTGGTAAATTACCAGTAAAAGAGAGAGAAGATATACTCCAACACGCACCAAATATTGAAGGGTTCAATGGGATAGAAAAAACGTTTACAGCCTTTTCAACTGCATATGGAAGTCGCTTGAAAATCGACTTTGTGACAGGTTATATCTCAGACTTTAACGGGTCAAAAGGGACTTATCGTATCGTTGTTAAAGCGATTAAAAAGGATAAATCTGAAGAAACTGTCTATGACCATACTATCAACCGTATTGACGGTGTAGTAGAGAACGAAGAACGTTACAGTCAAGGTGTGAATTTAAGTTCGGTTAATACCTTAATTAAAAGCATTTTAAAGGGGGAGTTCGATAAAAAAGTCGAAACTCTTGCAACTGCTAAATATAAGGAAAAATATCCGAGTGTAAGAAGACAAGATAAAGCGATACTAGAAGCTTTGAAAGAGGAAGTAA
>NZ_CABFLN010000021.1 GCF_901873445.1 Gemella haemolysans | reverse complement strand
AAAGTTAAACAATGTATATATCGCATATCCAAATGCCCAGAAAATCCCAAACATGATTGTTAATCTTTGTGAATTCATATTTGGCAACTCATATGGTAAGTTTAGATAGACAGGATATTGTGAGTACATGAAAAATCCAGATAAACTAAACATAGTATATGCTAAAATAACATTAGTTGATACAAGATATAATCCTAATCCCATAAATCCAATCATTAATACACCATGAGAAATTAAAAATGGTTTCCTACTAAAGTTCAATTTTCTAGTTACAACTAAACTAAACAGAGTCCCAATTATTCCTCCAACAGTTACAGTTAATATCATAAATTCTGGCTTAAATTGAGTATTACCAGCATGTTCTGCAACTACTCTTGGTAATGACACCAATGGCATAACATATAAGAATAAAAATCCACCAAATCCAAGTGAAAATACATAGATGAATTTATCTTTAAAACCATCAGCATAAGTGTATTTTTTCACTTCTTCATGAACAATTTCTTTTGATTCTATCAGTAATTTATATACAAAGTAATTCGGGTGTTTCCATGTAATTGTTGGTTCAAAATCATGAGAAAACATTAACCATCCTATAAATAAGATTATACTAAAAATACTGAATCCTATCATCGTATATCGCCAATCATCAACAAAATGTTCCTTAAATAATAAGAATAAAATAGCAACTAAAGCCGCTCCTACATTATATGCAGCTGTTATTATAGCACTTGTCATTATTTTCTTATCATTAGGAATGAATTTTGCTACAAAAGAATTTATAAAAACAATAATCATTGATCCACCGAATGCCATTATCATTCTAGATACAGTATATAACCAATAATTGTGAGTAAATATTGCAAAAAATGAAAAACATAGACAAAATAATGCTAATGTAGCAGCTTTCTTTGGATGTAATTTAATTAATATAAACGCAGCTAATAAGTTTGCTATAATTCTTGCTATAGTAATTGTATAGTTTACAACCTC
>NZ_CABFLN010000020.1 GCF_901873445.1 Gemella haemolysans | reverse complement strand
ATAAAAATATCATAATTTATAGTACAGCTAATAGGGTGTGTTAAACAAATTTCAATAACTATTTAGAAAAATTTCTAAATAGTTATTGACTAAAATAAATAATAGAGTTATAATCTATTTAGAAAGATATCTAAATAGAATTGCAGTTCGCTATATTTCGCTATATAAAGGGGTGATATACATGGGATGAGTGAAACTTTAAAGGCGATATCTGATCCAGTAAGAAGAAATATACTAGAAATGTTGAAAGAAGAGAAGAAAAGTGCAGGAGAGTTAGCTTCAGAATTTAATTTGTCTGGAGCGACTGTATCGTATCATCTAACGCAATTAAAAAAAGCAGGTTTGATATTAGAATCTAGACATAAGAATTTTATATACTATGAATTAAATGTCAGTGTATTCGAAGAAGTGCTTGTCTGGATCTATGGTTTAGGAGGAAAAAACGATGAGAGTAGATAAAAAAAGTTTGTTTTTAAGTGTCGGTATCTGTTTATTGCCGATATTAATAGGGGTGTATTATTTTAATGTATTGCCTGATCAAATAGCTGTGCATTTCAATTTTAAGGGAGAGCCTGATAATTTTGTGAGTAAGACTCGTGCAATTATTGAGATGCCTGTATTTTTTACGGTAGTACAGATTATAATTTCACTAGTAGTGGATTTTGATAAAACTCCTAAAAAAGGTGCACTAATAATTAAGGGGATTGTGCCTTTGATAAGTGTTCTAGTTCAAGGCGGATTAATAGCATATGCTTTAGATAATAATTTTAATGTTACACAACTAACAGCGTTTGTTATAGGTATAGTGTTCATTATTCTTGGTAATTATCTGCCAAAAAAAGAATTTTGGGGAAAATATAATTTTAATCTTTTTGGTTTAGAAAAAGGTGTAAATGAGCAAAAAGTGATTAGAGCCTATGCATTACTTATGACCTTTAGTGGAGTTGCTATATTTATTAGTGGATTCTTTAGTTCAACAGTAGCATTAGTTTTAATAGTTATTTCTGCAATTGCCTCTACGGTTTTACCTTTTTACTTGGTTAAGAAATATAAAGGTTAGAAACTTATTCTATTTTAAACTTTGAAAGTAGACTTCAGATGAAAATTATTCCTAGGTTAAATTCCAGTTTTTTCTTTGAGCTGGAATTTATTTTAGATTTAATCATTTAGGGTATTACTTTTAGGGATTAGAGGTTTGTGTTATAATGGAAATTATAAAAATGATTTATGTAAACTAATTATTATTTTCAATGAAATTAGATTAGGAGGACTTAGAGTGTTAGAACTTAAAAATATAGTTAAGAAGTACAATACTGGCGGTAGTGAAGTAGAGGTACTAAAATCTGTAAATATTCATTTTAGAGAAAATGAATTTGTATCGATTTTAGGTGCGAGTGGAAGTGGAAAAACGACGCTATTAAACATTATAGGTGGTTTAGATAAATATACATCTGGTGATATGGCTCTTATGGGGCGTTCTACTAAAGAGTTTAAAGATAGAGATTGGGATAGTTATAGAAATGGGACTATAGGTTTTGTATTTCAAAGTTATAATTTAATATCTCATTTAAGTGTTATTGAGAATGTAAAATTAGCTTTGTCTATCTCAGGGCATTCTAATTCAGAAAATCATGAAAAAGCTAAGAAAGTATTAGAAGATGTTGGCTTAACGGAGCATCTTTATAAAAAGCCTAACCAACTTTCTGGAGGTCAGATGCAAAGGGTGGCGATTGCTCGTGCATTAGTAACTGATCCAAAGATTATTCTTGCTGATGAGCCTACAGGAGCGTTAGACAGTAAGACTAGTGTTCAAATTATGAAGCTTATAAAAGAGATAAGTAAGACGAAGTTAGTTATAATGGTAACGCATAATCCAGAAATAGCGAAAAAATATAGTGATAGAATAGTAAGGGTTAAAGATGGAGAGATTCAGGAAGATACAAATCCGTATGTAGCTGAAGAAGTCGCTGATAATGGTTTTACTTTGAAAAAAACTGCGATGGCATTTAATAGTGCGATAAAATCTAGTTTTAAGAACCTACTTACGAAGAAATTCCGTACATTTATGACAGTTGCTGCTAGCAGTATAGGGATTATTAGTATAGGTCTAGTATTGTCTATTTCATCGGGAATGGATAAATATATTCAAACGATGCAAAATGAAAACTTATCATCTATGCCGATTATGATTAGTGCAAATCAAGTAAACTTCGGACTTAGTGTTGATGATGACAATTCAGAAAAAGACTCTAATGGCTCAGAATTAGTACCGAAGTCTAGCCGTGATATACATAGAAACTTATATTCGGTGGACGCATTAGGAAATGGAGAAACATTTATAAACTATATTCAAAATAATGCGAAGGATTATTATTCTGCGATTGAATTTACTCAAGGATATACAATACAGGCGTTGACTAAAAATGCAAAAGGTGATGTAATTGCTGTAAAACAAGATCAAGACGCATTAGGTGAGGGTATTTTTGGAGTATTGCCAGAAGATAAGAATATGATTATGAATCAATATGAAGTGGTAAAATCATCTAAAGATAATTTTGAATATCCTAGTGAAAATGAAGTTGTATTATTTACTGCGAAAAATAACGAAATTGACAAAGCTACGTTGAAAGCGTTAGGTTTTGATGAAAATTCAAAAGTTAAGTATGAAGATATTATTGGAAAAGAGTTTAGCGTTATAGATAATAATAACTATTATAGAAAAATTGGTGATGGTTTTGTTCCACGTGATGTTGATACTAAGATGTATGATTCGGGAACGAAGGTTAAGATAGTGGCTATATTAAAAGCTAAAGATAGTTTTACTAGACCTCAGATGACAATCGGATATACAAAATCATTACAAAATAAGATGCTGGAAAAAGAGGCTAAATCTGATATTGTAGTTGCACAAGAAAAGGATAAAACTGTAAATGTGGCGACGCGTCAGAAGATTGATGCGGATATGGCAGATCAGATTCTTGCGACAATAGGTGGAAAATCTACACCAAGCGCAATTATGCTTTATCCAAAATCTTTCAATGATCGTGATAAAATAGCAGAAGTTATTAATAATTTCAATAAGAAAGTGGCTGACAAATATGGATCAGACAGCTCAGATTATCATAAATATAGTATCACATATGCGGATATGGCGAAGCAGATGACAACAATTATGTCACAGATGATTAATACAATTTCATTAATCTTATCGGCATTTGCGGGAATTTCATTAATTGTATCATCTATTATGATTGGGATACTAACGTATGTATCTGTAGTAGAAAGAACGAAAGAAATAGGTATTCTCCGTGCAATCGGTGCTCGTAAAAAAGATATTACAAGAATCTTTATCGCAGAGGCAGGATTAATCGGATTTATTTCTGGAGCTGCAGGTGTAGTGGTGACTATGCTTCTATCTATTCCAATTAGTAGAGCAGTTGCTAAGGGATTAGAAGTGGAGAGCTTCACGGCATCATTAAACGCTCAGGCATCAATCGGATTAATAGCACTTAGTTTAGTACTAACACTTATAGCTAGTATCATTCCATCAAGAATAGCTGCGAAGAAAAATCCAGTCGAAGCGTTGAGAACTGAATAATGCTAAAGGTACCCAAAATATGAAATAATTATTGTTAATATCAATGTACAGATATACAAAAAGACAAAATAAAATTATACAATCGGTCTAAATTAGTTAGTAAATTTAAGAAAAGTTTTTTTAGTCTGTATGAAGAGCTAACTATATTTATTACGTGAGAATGATGTAGTAGTCAATCTAATATGGTGCTAGCTAGTATACTGTTTTCAAATACTTCACTCTATTCAGAAAATGGTTTATGTGTAGTTATTATTGTAGAACTAAGCTCATAACGTTTATTTATAAGCTGGAATAAGGGATTATTCACTCCCTTATCGATTGGAAGATGTCATATCTCATCTGTTATAAGATACTTATATTTTGAAAAAACTTTAATCTAGTTTCTAATCTACTCTCAAGTTTTTCTTGTTTTAATTGTAGTATTGAATCATGATAATTTATAAAATACGTAATTTTTCTGTTCTTAGCCGCCTCTATATTTATAGAGGTGGCTAAGTGTGTTTTATCTACTCTTGGAATGCTCAAAAATAGTATATTCTCCTTATTTTCTATAAATCTTAAATGTTTGTAATCTAGTATTTTTTCTTTATTAATCTTTGGGTTAAATGAAAAATCAAAATCTTTTAATTCTTTTCTATATTGATATAATGTATTTAGGAGGTATAAAAAATGAAAGTAAAGAAAAATTTAAAGGTTATTATTTCAATTCTAGTTTTCTTATTAGTAGTTATTTTTTATTCTTATAAAAGTTATTATAAGTCAATTCAGATTAATAAGGAAATAACAAAAATCCAAAATGTTGTTGAGACTTTTAAAAAGGAAACTGATCGTGATAGTAAATTAGATATGTTAAAGTTGATTTCAAATGAATTAGATGAAGCTAAAAATAATAAAGATACAAACGAAGAAATTATTAAGATTTATGATACAGCTATTGCTGAAATGAAAGAGTATTATTTTGATGAGTATAATACAAGATTTGAAAATAATAAATTAGAAGATATTACTAATGAGACCGATAAATATAAGATTGAAAAAAGAAAAAAGGGGCTTGAAAATCTAGTTGAGATAATTAATAAAGAAAAAATGATTGTTTCAGCTGATGAGGTAATAAATAGAAAACTTGAGGAAATCAATCAAGTTATAGAAAGTTATATTAAGAGATTGAGTATTCTTAATAAAGAAAATATTGATAAAAAAGAACTTTCAGTCACTACTAAGATAGAAAAACAATCTAGTACACACTATGAAAATGAATATTTTAGTGTGGATGTTCCAGATAACTGGGCTGGGAAATGGAGTGTTGAAGAGAAAAATAATTCGTTAAATGGAATATTTAGTAAAAAATATTCATTTAGTTATAAAGGAGATGATCCGAAGATTCCTTCAGGCGGGGGTTCTGAATTGTATTTGATTGATATGAGTGACCATAGTAGACCGCTCTCTCATTATAATAGAATGTTACCTGCTAACGGCGTTGAAACTATGGGGGAAAATTCTAAAGAAATGCACTTTTTTAATATAGAAGCTGGTGCAGGTTTTTTCACACATGGAGCGAAATTTAAAATCAAGTAAACTTAGGTAATATTATATATTTAAAATATAATTTTTATGATAAGATAGTTTTAGTGGTACTAAAGTTTATCAAAATGTTGATGGAACATTTACTGGAATAGATGCTAATGGTAATAAATTTAATGCAGATTCTGGAAAAGAATGGTGAGTATTCGGTTAGAAAATTTTTAAAAGTTAGATTTTATGTTTTTTAGTTCAAATATAGTAAAAAATCTTCTTATCGCTTGGTAATAGCCCTCCAAAATTTGGAAAAATTTTGGAGGGCTATTACTGTATGCCAATTAGTTTTTTTGAATTATTTAATTAGTTCTTTTTTAGTTTTCTACTGATTAGAGCTAAGCTTAGTAGTGTTACTCCTAAAAGTACAGTAGATGATGAAGATACTCCAGTTCTAGGTAGTATTTTATTTTGATTAGATTCTGAAGGTTTAATATCAGTTAGGTCTTTTCTGTTATCTTTATTTTTATTATGTTCCTCACTTGTATTAGTTGAAGGAGTTGGAATATTTTTCTTAATACTAGCTACTGCGAATTTACTAAAATGATTAATAGTAAATTCTACGCTGTCATTAGTTATAGTAAGATTATTTTTCTCTTTTGTTAGCTCTTCTAACTCACCGTTATCTTTAACGTGATAAACAAGGATCTCATTTCCTTTCTCATTATTTAATAGGGCGATACGAACGGTTCTATTAGCATTAGTGCTATATTTTTTACCTTCTTTTTCGAGTGTTAAGTCTACAACTCTAAGATTAGTTATATCTGTTGTAGATGTTATTGAATTATTTTCGTTTGTAATTTTTTCTTTTACTTCATTTAATGTAGTAGGGTTAGTTACTTCGTCTGTAACTAGTTTTACACCTGTTTCTGCTGTCGCTAATGTAACAGAAATATCGTTATTGATATTTTCTAGTGTAATATTAGCTAGTGTAGGTTTTGAATTGTTGACAGCAGGTTTATCAGTAGGTGCTACTATATTAGGTTTATTGTCATCTGTACTAGAATTAACAGATTTATCAGCAGGAGTTATTGTATTAGGTTTGCTGTCACCAGTACTAGAATTAACAGGTCTATCAGTAGGAGTTACTGTATTAGGTTTGCTGTCATTAGTACTAGAACTAATAGGTTTATTGGTATTATTTGGAAGTTCAGGAGTTGTAGTAGTTGAAACTTTCGTTCCACGTCTAACAACTTTATCAACTTTTTCTTTAGTAATTTTTTCTTCAACTTTAGGATTATCTTGACGAATACCATTTATAACAGTGTAAGTAGTAGTGATTTCTTTAACACCGTTAATACCTTCAGTTTCAGTAACTTCAGTACCTTTATCTAGTGTATTATCCTCTTTATAAATAGTTTCGAAAGGAATATCTGCATTTTCAGTTTTTGAATCAAATGTGGGTTCACTTTCTTTCTTTTTACGAAGTTCTTCGTTTTTAGCGACTGCTTCTTTATAAGCATCAAATTCTTTTATTGATTCAAGTGTATACTCACTATTCTTTAAGATTTTATCTTTAGTGAAAAATCCTATCCTATATTCCAATTCTCCTACTCCAGCAAATCCGAATCCAGGTTTTTGTGCAAATAATTTTTCTTTATATAGTTTTTTATCTTCATCTGTTAGATAAGAAAGTTTATTGATTAATATTGATACGTCCATTTTATATAGAGTTTCATAGTCTAATGATGGAGTATCTTGGTTAATCGCTGATGTATATTTATTGATGAATTCATCGAAGAATGCTTCTTTTTCTTCTGCTGATAGGTCTTTACTCTCATTTATGGCTAATGCAGAAGATATAATATCAAAAAAGTTACTATAATTTTCTTGAGTGAGAGTATTAAGTATCTCTTTTAATCGATTTTTATGTTTATCACTTAGATTAGATGTTTCAATTATATCGTTTTCAAGTACTTTTCCTACAATAATAGATAAATCAGATCGTAAATTAGCTTCTAAAATTTCATTTATATATCTTTCTTTGTCATCATTATTAAGATTTTTTATTGAGTTAATTTGTTTAATAGCAGAGGCTTTGTGAGAAAGTGAATATATATCTTCTTCGGAAGCATTGATAATATCAGTTCTCAATTTTTCAAGAGTAGGATAA
The DNA here is from genome assembly GCF_901873445.1 of Gemella haemolysans. GTDB lineage: Bacteria > Bacillota > Bacilli > Staphylococcales > Gemellaceae > Gemella > Gemella haemolysans_C. Next base: position 21,665 of record NZ_CABFLN010000020.1, on the reverse strand, counting down.
GTTAGCCCTTTTAGAAAATCGTAAGCTATAACTTTTTTATTTGATAAACTAAGTTCATACTCAGGAGTTGTTTTATTCTCTTCTGGTTTAGATTCATTATTATCTTTATTGTTACTCTCATTTTGAGAAGTCATATTTTCACCATAAACTATATTTCCTGATAATTTCAGCCTAATTTTCTTATTAGTATTTTTTTCATGACCAAAGATATCTAACACTAATTCGTATTCACCATGAGGTAGTCCATTTAGTTCATAAGAACCAGACTCTAGTACGAAAACTTGACCTATGTCTTGAACATTCTTAACGGTTGCAGGACCTAAAATATGTTCTTCACCAGTTTTTTTATTTATAAGAGAGGTATCAGCCTCTGCTCCCATTTGTTTAAATAATACTCTATCTTTATTTTTAATTATATATGCTTGGAAGTCAAGAATAGTTCCATCTATATTGTATATTATTTCTCCGTTATATTCAGAAGATGATGAAACTGTATGAGTGCTGTAATTTGCAAAAGTAATGTTATCAGTTGATATTGTTGATAAACCAGTTATTCCTATAGATACTGAAACTACACCGACAGCAAGTTTTCTGATTGAAAATTTTTTATCCATAGTATGTCTTTTCCTTTCATGATTTTATATTTCTTTAATATTTCTATTTTACAGTATCTTATAAGACATTATAAGATAAAAAAACTTAGGACATTCGCATGTATAAATGTCCCAAGTTTTTAGATGATTATAATTTAAAATTCAACATGCACGTTAGTTGTAGCGTTAACTAATCGAACTAAATGAGGATTTTCATAGACTACAACGACTCGATTTTTAGTAAGTCCCTCTACATAATATCTTCCATCAGTATCTTTGATAATACTTGCTTCTGGATGTTCTCGCTTAATAGCTGTAACCCATTGAGAATAATAAGTTTCTAGGGGATTTCCGCTCGTGTTTTCAGTCTTTTGTATAGAATGCTTTTGATTATATCTAGCGATAGCATCTCTTATTTGTTCATTTGAGAAGTTAGCTACAGGACCACCGAGTTCTTCAGAAAGGAGTTTACCGATTACAGTTTCTGAACCTCCATTATTATAAACTCCTCGTTTTAGTTCTCCATAGGTAAGAGGAGCTTGTTGTAAACCTACTCTAGGTATATTTTCGTTATCTGAAATTGATGAATTAGAATTAGAACTAGTACTTTCAGATTTAGATTCATTCTTTTCTTCATTCAACTTTATTTTTAAAGTACTATGTTTAAATTTATATTTATCTAGTATTGAATTAATATTTTCAGATTTAGCTTCTTTAATTTCTTTTAGAGCTTTTTCGTAATTAGTGATATCTTCTTTTAGCCACTCGATAGCTTTATCAAAAGAGTTGTCAGTAGTAAGTGAATCTACTTTTTCTAAAGATTTTTTTGTAGCATCAACGTCTTTATTATCTAGACTTGAATCAGCGTTTTTTAATTCTTTGGCAATCTTTATTTCAGTTTTAATATTTTTGAAAGCTTCTTGTCCTTTGTCATTATCTAAAGTTTCTAATCCTTTAAGTCCTCCATTGAAATCATGGGTATCATTGATAAGAGCTAAGTATTTATCATGTTCAGCTTTTATACTATTTTTCCCAGAACTTTGGAAAAAGAAGAAGCCAACAGCAATAATAAGGATAACTGCTATACTTGATATTATTGTAATTATTTTTTTATTCACTTTTATTCTCCTTTTTATTTCTTAATTTATTATCAATTACAATGCGATTGATATGACGCATAGAGTAGCCATATTTTCTAGCTAGGTCTTTTACATTAGAACCATTGTACTCGTTTTTTATTATATTCTCTAAACCTGTTTTTGTAAATAACTTCATAGGAAAGTTGATATTCATTCCTCTAAAGTATCTGTATATTTTTATGGTATTATCTTCTCCGACAAGGTTTGCTATATCAGCGTAGACAGAGTGCCAATTATCAGAGGTATTATGTGAATTAATTTTGTCCTTCATACAAAGTCGCTCCTCTCTTCATGATTTTATTATACATAAAATATTTTGATAAGTTTAGATACAAAAATTATAGAAAATAACAAGGACAAAATAAGGCTAAAATGTCCATGTAAAACTAAATTATCGAAGTTATAATATATAAATAAGATATGATATTAATCATGAATTTGAGAGATACGTTTTTGTATTTCATACACAGTTGACTTTGCTATTCCTACATGTTTTGCAATTGATTGAACAGGTTTTTTCTCTTGGAGCATAGATACTACACTTTCGTATATGAATCTATCTTGAGAGTTTTTTTGCATTTGCATGGTATTTTAGGGGACGTCCATTATAGACACCATGTTTCTTGGCTTGTTCTATTCCTTGACGTTGCCTTTCGAGTATCTTTTCACGTTCATTCTGTGCGATATATTCAAGTAGAGAAAGGAGTATGTCAAACATAGCGATGTCTAGGGTAGAGTTACCAGTATTAAAATTAAGGAAAGGAGCATCTACTATTGTTAGAGTTGCTCCTTTATCTTTTATTATTTGTATTATTTCTTTTAAATCTTTGTAATTTCTGCTAAGTCTATCGAGTGAGGCTATGACAATTTCATCATTGGTACGAATAGAGTTTAGCATCTCATTTAAGACAGGTCTATTTGTATCTTTTCCACTTTCTTGTTCGCTAAATAGCAATTCAATATTATTGTCTTTCATAATTTGTTTTTGCCTATCTAGGTTCTGGTCTATGGTTGACGTTCGTATATATCCGATTTTCATTCTGTACCTCCTGTAATTTAGTTTTTAGACATGTATAACGGACATCTTGATTGTTGATTTAATAGGGTTGGATTTTGTTCAATATGGGTATACCCATAGTAGTCAATTTGGGCAAAAAAATAGTCGTAACCTTAAATTAAAGGTTACGACCATAATATTAGTTAAATTGTGATATTCTTTCTTTTTCAAATTCAAGTGAGTTATTTAACAGAGAAGATAATTCTTCAATATTCTGCTCAGCTAAATATTCCATATATTCAGCTCTATTTTCTTTAGAGGTGATAAGGGGAGAATTTAGATAATCCTGAGTATATTTCAAAATTGTTTACCTTTTTACATTGTAAATTTTACTCTTCGGCAGGGAAGTTGGCAGGGTACTTTATGCCTAAAAGTTTATTTTGCTTAATTTTTTTAAAAGAAAAAGCCTTAAAAATCAAGGCTTTTATCTATATATTTTACTATAATATTATTCCCATTCAATAGTTGCTGGTGGCTTACTAGTGATGTCGTAAACTACGCGGTTAACGTGAGCAACTTCGTTTACGATACGAGCTGAGATTTCTTCTAATACTTCAAATGGAATGTGAGCCCAGCTTGCTGTCATACCGTCGATACTTGTTACGGCACGAACTGCAACTGTGTAGTCATATGTACGCACATCTCCCATAACTCCTACTGAACGAATGTCTGGAAGACATGTGAAGTATTGCCAAATTTCGCCTTCTAATCCGCGTTTAGCGATAACATCACGTAAGATGAAGTCACTGTCGCGTACGATTTGAAGTTTTTCTTCTGTTACTTCTCCAAGGACACGAATACCAAGTCCTGGTCCTGGGAATGGTTGGCGCCAAACGATTTCATGAGGAAGACCAAGAGCTTCTCCTAATGCACGAACTTCATCTTTGAATAGAGTGTTAAGAGGCTCGATTAGAGAAAAACGCATATCTTCTGGTAATCCACCTACATTGTGGTGAGATTTGATTGTTTGAGCGTTTTTAGTTCCTGATTCAATAACGTCAGTGTAAAGAGTACCTTGAGCTAAGAATGGTACGTCATGTAGTTTAGCACATTCTTCATCGAATACATAAACGAATTCATTTCCGATTATTTTACGTTTTTGTTCTGGATCACTTACCCCTTTAAGTTTTCCTAAGAATCTATCTTTAGCATCGACTTTAATAAGATTCATGTTGAATCCACCTTCGATTTCTTTACTGAATGTATTCATTACAGCTTCGGCTTCACCTTTACGAAGTAAACCGTGATCGATGAACATACAGATAAGTTGATTACCGATTGCTTTGTCTAGTAGGGCAGCTACAACTGATGAGTCTACACCACCAGATAATGCACAAAGAACTTTTTGATTTCCAACTTCTGCACGAATTTCTTCGATTTTCTCATCGATGAAGTTTTGGATTGTCCAATCGCCAGTACAGTTACACACGTTACGGATGAAGTTTCTAATTAAGTCATAACCGTATTCAGAGTGACGTACTTCTGGGTGGAATTGGAAGCAGTAGAAGTTTTTCTCTACATTTTCAGCGGCCGCGATTGGACAGTTATCACTTGTTGCGACAACTTTGAATCCTTCAGCAAGTTCAACTACTTTATCAGAGTGACTCATTAATACTTGTTGAGAAGCAGGAGTACCTTCGAATAGTTTAGCTCCTGGAGTTACATCAACATTGTGAGCTCCGTATTCTCTACTTGTTGCAGATTCTACTTTACCTCCTAGTTTGTGTTGCATAAGTTGCATTCCGTAACAAATTCCTAGTACAGGAATACCTAGGTTGAAGATTTCATCATCAATAGTAAGAGAGTTTTCTTCGTAAACTGAGTTTGGTCCACCTGAAAGGATGATTCCTTTAGGGTTCATTTTTTTGATTTCTTCTATAGAAATTTCATTGTCATGTAGTTCAGAATATACACCAAGTTCACGTACACGACGAGTGATAAGTTGGTTATATTGACTACCAAAGTCAAGAACTAATATAAATTCGTGTTTCACGGTTTTCCTCCTAAAATATACTTTTATTAATATAGTCTATTATAACAAGAAGTTTGAGATATGTAAAATCTTAAATGTTAGAATTTTTGGAGTTTTTTTCTTCGAAAAATTGATTTTTTGACAAAAAAACAACAAAAAACGAATTTTAACTTTATGAAAATGATAAAAAATCCGCAAAATATGATTTTTAGTTTTCAAAATAAATGATAATTTTGGTTTATACGAATAATAGGTGAGAGAAAATTTTATAAAAATTTTTTGGAAAATGTTATAATTAATATATAGAAAGTAGGAGGAAAAATAATGGTAAGAGCATATATTGGAACATATACAAAACAAGACAGTGAAGGGATATACTTAGTAGACTTATCAGAAGAAGGGAAAGTGTTAGAAGTTAGAAATACAGCGAAGGTTGACAATCCAACGTATTTAGCATTGTCTAATGATAACAAGTATTTATATAGTGTATCTAGAGTAGATGGAAAAGGAGCTGTTTCTAGCTTTGAGGTTGAAGAGAATGGTAACTTGAAAGAATTAACATCAGTAGCTCAAGAAGGAAATCCTCCTTGTTATGTGGAATTGAACTCAGAAAAAAATACTTTATTATCAGCCAACTATCATTTAGGTACAATTGATAGTTACTCTGTTGAAAATGGGAAATTAGTGAAACTTCTATCGACTGACCATCATGAAGGAAGTGGAGTACATGAAAGACAAGAAAAACCTCATGTTCATTTCTCTGGCTTTACTCCAAGTGAAAAATATGTCTTCTCGTGTGATTTAGGAACTGATGAAATTACATCATATAAACTTAATGAGGGAGTTTTAGAAAAAGTAGCTACTTTTAAAGCTAAAGATGGAAGTGGAGTTCGTCATATAGTATTTAGTAGTGATGAAAAACAAGCTTTTGTAATGACGGAACTTACTAGTGAAATAATTACATTTGATTATGATGGAAAGGGAAATTTAGCTAATCCAACATATTATTCTACATTACCAGAAGGCTTTACTTTAGAAAATAAAGGAAGTGCGATTAAAATTTCAAATGACAATAAGTATATATATGTTTCTAACAGAGGACAAGATGCGATAGTTGTTTTTGAAAATACTAAAGATGGATTAAAACAAATTCAAACTATTAGTACTTTTGGTAAAGGGCCTAGAGATTTTGATTTATCAAAAGATAATAAATTTGCGCTAGCTACGAATGAAAATAGTGGAACGATTACTGTATATCGAATAGATAAAACGACAGGAAAGTTAATAGTTGTTGATTCAGAGATTACTGTTCCTGAAGCTGTATGTGCTAAGTTTATATAGAAAAATACCTAAGTTGAGAAAAATCTCAGCTTAGGTATTTCTTTTATGAGTTTCGTTTTTTTACTACAAAGAACGGTGCTCCAAAATTACAGTATTCTAGAATGTAATCTTCAAGGTTGTTTATGTTCTTAGGATTATTGTTATCCTTTGTTAAAATAAATCCAGTAAGTCGTAGTTTTTCATGAGAAATATCTCCGACAATATAGGGTTTATTTTTTAAAACGTCTACTAATTTCTCTTCAAACGTTTCTTTTTGAAAGGCATCTTTAAAATTGTAGACAAGTTCGTAAATAGCACCTTCTACTTCAAAAACTAAATTATTTTGCTCCATATCTAATCCTTTCTAACCACTTGTCTCATGACGTATAGTGCTGCAAAAACAAGTGTATATATTGCCAGTATACCAGTAGCAAAGTACTTCGTACGATCTATAACAATAGTAGTTTTTTCGTAGTTATCTTTTTTATCAAAGTTTTCATCATTGATAAAGTTTGACTTAACTTTATCGAATGTACCAGTGTTAATATTAGAGGCAAACTCAGAAAAAACTGTTCCTTCATTTGCAGATGTAGTTTCATATTTTTGGAAAAGAAGTATTTTCTTATTCATTAGTAAATATGTCACATCTTTTATAGAATGTTTTTCATAGAATAAATCATAAATATCTTCATTGAAGGTAATTTTTTCATTATTTATTGTATAAGTACCAGCTTTAAGTGCTAGTTTATAGTGATAATTCGTAAATAAGTAGTCGTAAGATTTCTGAAGTTTTTCGAAATAAGCAGCTTTATCATCGCTTTGATTTAAAACTGTAATTATAAGTTTAGTATTACCGCTATATGCGTATGTAACACTGTTCTTTTCAGAATAATCTAATCCTAAAACTCTAAATTTATCAGATTCTTTAAATTCAATACTATTTTTAATTTTTTCTCCAGTAGCAAGTGTGTGTTCTGGATTTTTTGTTATTTCTGTTATTTCTGGATAAGTTCTTAATATTAAACTAGTCAGATATGAAATATTTTTCGCAGTACTAATATTATTAGAACTGTTGTTATCAAAAGTCTCTAGTTTTGTATCGTTAAGAGACATAGTTGCAAGTATATCCTTAGCTTTTGTAATATCGATATTGAAATGACTAAAGATTGCTTGGTTAAGACCATTTGACGCTTCATTTTCTAATAAGAAGATAGCATCTTTAACGGTAATAGCTGATTCAAATTTATATTTAGTTAATATATCATCACTATTTTTAATATCAATTTTTGAATCTAATGTTATTTTATTATTTTTTAAATTGTCAGCAAGTAGGTAAAGTGCAAGATAATTAGGAAGTTTACCTACTGATACTTTTTCATTTTCTCCACGTTTAGAAATGATTTTTCCAGTATTTAATTCCGAAACAACTAGATGAGAATTAACGTCGCTAAAATCAATTACCGCATTATTATCTAGGAAGTTATCTTCAGCTTTTGTGAAGTTTGGAATTAAAAAAACAAGAAGTAAAATCAAAATACTAATTTTTTTTAGTTTCATTATTTCAATCCTTTATTTCAAACTTGTTTAGAATAGTTTTTTCCTTTTGTTTATTTTTTAGTAATAATGAGGAAGAAAGTAATTCTAAACACATACATTCTAGTATATTACAAAATAAGGAAAAATTCCAATAAGAAGGAGGAGATTTAAAAAATTTTAACTATTGTAAATAATCTTATAATAAATTTTATGAGGAAAAATTTGCAACTAAATTATTCCATGTTATAATTAGATGATGTTTGATTAAATAGGAGAAAGTAGAGATTTAAGATGAAATATGATGTAATTGTAATAGGTCTTGGTAGTGCCGGACTTATGATAGCAGATAGGCTTAATGATAGTGGCTTAAAAGTTCTGGTTCTTGAGCAAAATAGAAGAGCGGGGATAAAATTGCTTTTAACTGGTAATGGGCGTTGTAATGTTATGAGTAGCGATAATGCTGAGGATTTTGTAGCCGCTGTTCATAATGGTAGATTTTTAAGAAGTGCGTATCATAAATATAATGTTAAGAAGTTTTTTGATAAACATAATTTGAAATTAAAACAAGAAAATAGAAGATTATATCCAGCTAGTGAGAAGGCTAGAGATGTAGTTAATGCTTTTAAAATAGACCATGCAAAGATTAACTATAAGGAAAAAGTAGAAGACTTAGTATTTGAAGATGATAAACTAGTAGGTATAAAAACAAATGTGGATACATACTATGGAAAGAATATAGTAGTGTGTGCAGGTGGAAAAACATACCCTCAGAGCGGAAGTGATGGTTCACTACATAGAATTTTAAAAAAACACGGGATTAAGATTACGAAAATATATCCTAGTGAGGTAGCTTTAGTTTTTGAAGATTTTAGAGAACTGTCAGGAGTTGCACTGCAAAATGTGAGGATGTTCCATAAGAAAAATGAAAGAAGCGGAGATTTGTTGTTTACACATAAAGGATTAAGTGGTCCGTTATCAATATCTATGGGTGAGTTTGTAGCAAGGTATCCTGAAGATAAGTTTTACTTGGATTTTTATCCTGAACTAAATGAAGAGGAACTATTTGCTAAATTGTGGGAAGATAATAAATTCCTACAAGGGAAATTACCTAAGAGCTTTTACAATTTTATGATAGAAAAATATTTCCCAGAAAATGTTAGTAAGAAGGAGTTAAGGAAGTTTGTAACGAAAATCAAACGTTATGAATTAATTGATGTTAAGACGATGCCTTTAGAATATGCATTTACAACTGCGGGAGGAGTAGATTTAAAAGTAGTAAGTCCGAAAACTTGTAGTCACAAAAAAATAGAGAATTTATATTTTGCGGGTGAGATACTAGATTTACATGGAGAAATCGGTGGATATAATTTAATGGTAGCATGGTTTACGGGTATGGTTGTAGCAGATGCTATTAAAGAAAAATACGGAATAGAATAATACAAAGTGCACCAATAGAGATATTAGAAGTCTCTATTGGTGTTATTTTTTGTTTACTTTTATTGGAAGCAATAGTATAATAGTTTTATTGAAATTGAAAATGAAAGGTAGACAAAAGTGAAAAAGCATTTTAAGAAAATATTAGCAACACTACTAATTGTTTTAGTTGTTGCATTTGGTTTTGTTGGAAATTATTTCTATAACTTTGGGTTGAATCCGAAAGTTGATAAAAGTGGTATAGTAAATCAAGATAGTGATGGTAGTAAAGAGGATAAAACAGCCATAAACAAGTGGTTTGACGAGACGAAGCAAATTACAGAAATGGAGTCTGTTACCAAGAACAAGCTGGTAGGTTATAAGTTTGTTAATCCTAATGCTAAAAAATGGATTTTTGTAGTTCATGGATACACTAGTGATGCTAAGAAAATGGCTAACTATATTAAAAAATTCTACGATATGGGATATAGTGTTTTTGCTCCGGACTTAATAGCTCACGGTAATAGTGAAGGTGACTTTATTTCAATGGGTGGCTATGATTCTGATGATTTAGTTAATTGGGTGAAGAAAATATCAGCAGAAAATAATAATGCTGATACTGCATTGTTTGGTATTAGTATGGGAGCTGCTACTGTAATGAATGCAGTAGGTAAAAACTTACCATCAAATGTAAAAACTTTTATAGAAGATAGTGGATATGTAAATTTGAAAGTAGAGTTTACTTATCAATTGAAAAAATTATTTAATTTACCAAGTTTCCCAGTTATTCCAGCAGCGAATACAGTAACTAAAATTCGAGCAGGATACTTTTTTGGTGATGTGGATGCTACAAAAGCACTGAAAGAAACGAAACTACCTGCCTTAGTATTGCACGGTGAAGAAGATGGTTTTGTTCCTTTAGAACACGGTAAACAAGCTTATGATTTAATAACTTCAGAAAAAGAATTCCATAGTTTTCCTGGCATGAAGCACGTTCAAGCTGAAAGAAAATATAGAGAGCAGTATTGGAAGATTGTAGGAGAATTTTTAAAGAAACATTTTGAATAAAAGAAAGACGATTGATAAATTTATCAATCGTCTTTAATTAATGAAAGGATTTAAAATTTGAGATTTTACGTTATAACATTATATATAGTTATTCCCCTACAACAACTAGTTCTTTGTTAAGTTTGTTTAAAACTTCACAACCATCTTCTGTAACAAGAACTAAGTCTTCAATACGAACACCGAATTCTCCTGGAAGATAAATACCTGGTTCAATAGAGAAAATCATACCAGGTTCACACTTAGTTTCGTTAACGCTAGAAATGTCTCCATATTCGTGGCATTCAAGACCGATGTGGTGACCTGTACGGTGTGTAAAGAATTCACCATATCCTTTTTCAGTTATGTAGTCACGACAAGCTGCATCAATATCGCAGAATCTAACACCTGGTTTAACAAGAGCAACACCACGTTTTTGTGCTTCTAATACAGTTTCGAATACCTCGCGAGCTTTTTCGCTTGGTTGTTTCCAGAACACAGTACGAGTCATGTCAGAACAGTAGTTGTCTTTAATACCACCCATATCGATTATAATTGAATCACCTGGTTTTAGATATCTATCTCCTACTGTACCGTGGGGATTAGCTCCGTTAGCTCCATATCCAATAATTGGATCAAATGATAGTCCTTCTACTCCTAAATCTTCGTGGATAGCAAGTAGATCTTTTACAATATCTTTTTCAGATTTTTCAGCAGAAATACTATTGATAACACGTTGGCAAGCCTCATCGTTAAGAAGAGAAGCGCGACGCATAAGTTCTTTTTCTTCTTCATCTTTAATCATACGAACACGGTCAACGATTTGAGATACATCTACGAATTTACTTTCTGGTAGATAATCCATAAGTGGTAGTAAAAATCTAGCTGGAAGAACTTTATCAATTCCAACTACTGAACCATTAGGAATAGATTTTGATAGAATTTCTATAGGTTTATCAGTATCAGAATAAACTACTTTTTCTAAACCTAAATCTTTATCCAGTGGGAATAAAGCGTTGATGAAAAGTTTATGATTCCCACTTTCATCAAGAAGTACTGCATAAAATCTTTCACCTGGATGTTCTAGGTGCCCTGTTAAATAGAAGATTGAATAAGGGTCGCTAATAAGAGCTTGATTAATCCCTTGTTCTTTCATTTTAGATAAAATTTTATTAGTTCTTGAAAGTTTCATATTATACAACTCCTTTAAAAATATTATGAACTTTAATATAATTATAGCATTTACAATAATTAAATACAATAGTGATTATAAGAATATCTGTAATGTTTTCTGGAAAATAGTTGAATGATAAAATATGTTGTGTTATAATAGAGAAAAAAATGGTGGGTAACCACCAAAGAAAGAAGGGGTTTTTATGTCAGAAACGGTAAAACACGGTAAACCGTGGAGTTTTTATATGAGTTCAATTACGTTCGCTTTCGAACGCTGTGCTTATTATTCTTCTAAATGGCTGATTATTATTTATGTTACAGCAGCTGTGATTTCTGGAGGAATGGGCGAAAGTGGTCTTGGGCTTGGTAAAGTTGAAGGTGCAGCAATGCAGTCGAACTTAGTAGCATTTACTTATCTTGCGCCAGTATTATTAGGTTTTATAGCTGATAAGTTGATAGGGGCCAGATATCTAATTCCGGTTGGTCTTGTATTGATGGGATTAGGATATGGTTATGCAGGATTTGTAGGGTCACACTCTTCACTGTGGATAATGATTATTTTAGTTTCTATTGGAACTGGATTTTTCAAAGGTAATCTGCAAGCGGTAGTAGGACGAATTTTTGAGGGAGATCAAAAACGTAAAGATGATGCTTTCTCAACAATGTATTCATTTATTAATATAGGGTCTTTCGTTGGTACTACTGCAGTAGGAGTTTTATATGTTAAACTTGCTACAGCAAGTTCAAACGGATACTTACAGTGCTTCAAAATAGCGGGATTACTTTGTATTATAGGTGCAATCTGGTTCGTTTTAGGTTATAAATCTTTAGGAGAAGTTGGTAAGCGTCCTTTTGCTGAAGGTGAAGAAAAACATGACACTAAAGTTAAAGTAAATCGTTCATTAGAAAAATACGAAGTTCGTCGTGTATACTCTATCGTAATCATTTCATTACTATCAGTAATCTTCTGGACATTCTGGTATTTAACTTACGTAATTTTATATGATTACATGCCGAAATTTGTAGATGATAAGATAGGTACGTTTACAGTTCCGACATCATGGTTAGATTCTCTTAATGCTTTTGCTTGTATAGCTTTAGGGCCAATCTTAGGTGCTTTATGGTATAAACTTGCTAATCGTCCACAAGGAGACTGGAGTTTATATAAAAAAGCATCAATCGCGTTATTCCTTCTTGGGGCAACATTTGGTGTGTTAGCACTAACTGAAGTTAGCCGTGGAGTAGGAGCTCCAGAAACTCAAAAAGCTAGTATTCTTTGGGTAGTGTTATTCTTTATTGTATTAAGTGTAGCTGAAATGTTCTTCTCTCCACTTGGAGCTTCATTCGTATCTAAATATGCACCAAAACACATCTTATCAATTATGATGGCTGTTTGGATTGTTGCAACATTTGGGGCTGCTAAAGGATATAGTTTCTTATATGCAGCTGTGGCGGAAGTACCTATTATCAAACTTTCACTAGGAATTGGTGTTGTCTGTGTAGTAGTAGCAGCATTAGTATTCATGTTCGAGAAAAAATTAGCTAGCTTAGTTGAACTACGCGAAGGTGAAACATTAGTAGAAGACTAATTTAATATAAAAAAATAAGTAGGAATTTTATTTCTACTTATTTTTTTATATAATCTTATCGAAAGTTAAATATTTTAAATTCATGTATATAAGGTGAATTTAGAGTTAATTCAGATTATATTAAAGTTATGTTATGTTAATTTTATAATTGTAGTATAACTGAATGTGTTAAAAAAAATCTTATTTATTTTAATGATAAAATATAAAATTTTATTTTTTATTAATAATGAAAAAATATTGATTTTGTGATAAAATAAAATTGTAGAAAAAATTGCACTATAGGAGGTGTTATTATGGCAGAATTAAGAACATTATATCCTGCTATTAAAGAGAATTTCTCTAAAATGTTAAAAGTTGATGATACGCACACAATTTATTACGAAGAAAGTGGTAATCCTGATGGGGTACCAGTAGTATTCCTACATGGAGGACCAGGATGTGGTACTGTGCCGAGTTGTAGACAATACTTTGATCCTGAATTCTATCGTATAATATTATTTGATCAACGTGGAAGTGGAAAATCTACTCCTCATGCATGTCTAGAAAATAATGATACTTGGCACATTATTGAAGATATTGAGAAAATAAGAGAAGATTTAAATATTGATAAATGGCTAGTGTTCGGTGGTAGTTGGGGTTCTACTTTATCACTTTGCTATGCTATTAAACATCCTGATCGAGTTTTAGGATTGGTATTACGTGGTATTTTCTTAGGAAGAAGAGAAGATATTGTATGGATTTATGAAAAAGGTGGAGCAAGTAATATCCATCCAGAATCATTTGAAAGATATGAAAGTATCATTCCTAAAGAAGAACGTCATGATATGATTCATGCTTATTATAAACGTTTAACAAGTGAAGATAGAGAAACGAGAGAAGTAGCAGCAAAAGAATGGAGTATGTGGGAAGGAAGCTTAGTAACATTATATCCAGATCCAAACCTAGAACAAAGTTTTGGAGAAATTAATTATGCAATCTCGATGGCAACTATTGAATGTCACTTCTGGATGAATAATATGTTCTGGGATGATGACGATTGGATTTTAAATAATATCGATGTTATCAAAGATATTCCTACTACAATAGCTCATGGTCGTTATGATGTTGACTGTCGTGCTATAGGAGCATATGAATTAAGTAAAAAATTAAATAATTGTAAATTAGATATCGTTGTATCAGGTCACTCATCAGGAGAACCTGCAATTGTAGATTCTTTAGTTAGATCAACTGATTACTTTAAAGAATTATTAAAATAATTATTTATGAATAGTGTTTAGGCTGTAGCGATGTCGAGTTATGGCCTATTCTTATATAAATTAAATATATTTAAGTCATGGATTTTAGGAAAATTATAAGTATTGACTTGTATTAATAATGAAAAACGCTTTATTATATGATAAAATAATGGGTGTGATAGATTAAATAAATATAGTAAGAATCTTATTTGCTATATTTGAGTTAAAAAGTTACAGAAATACAAAAAACAAATAACAAAGGAGTAAGGAAAATGGCAGTGAAAGACAGAATAGCTCAATTAAGAGTATTAATGGAAAAAAATGGAATCGATGTTTATATGGTTCCAACAGCTGATTTTCATAACAGTGAATATGTAGGGGAACATTTCAAAGCTCGTGCATTCATGAGTGGATTTACAGGATCTGCTGGGACTTTAGTAGTTACAAAAGATTTTGCAGGATTATGGACAGATGGTCGATATTTCTTACAAGGTGCTAAACAATTAGAAGGAACTGGAATTGAGTTGCAAAAAATGTGCGAACCAGGTGTTCCTACTATTGCAGAATTTATTACTGAAAACACACCGGAAAATGGTGTATTAGGATTTGATGGTCGTGTTGTAACTTTTGGTGAAGGTAAAGACTTAGCTACTAAATTAAAACGTAAAAATGCTACTGTAAAATATGAAGTAGATTTAGTAGATGAAATTTGGACAGATCGTCCACCGTTATCAGAAGCACCTGCTTTCTATTTAAACTTAGAACGTGCTGGGGAATCTGTTGCTAGTAAACTTGAAAGAGTACGTAAAGAAATGAGTGAAGTTGGAGCAAACATCCACGTTATTACTACTCTTGACGATATTGGTTGGTTGTTAAATATCCGCGGTATGGATGTAGATTTCTTCCCGTTATTACTAAGTTATGCTGTTGTTTATGAAGATAAAGTAGACTTATATGTTGATGAAAGAAAATTCTCTGACGAAATAAAACAACACTTAGCAGAAAATCATGTTGAAATTAAACCTTATAATGATGTGTATGCAGATGTGAAAAAATTCTCAGGAAATGATGTAGTGTTAGTTGACCCAGGTTGTCTAAATTATGCAGTATTTAACAATATTCCAAAAGAAATAACTCTTGTAGAAAGACGTAATCCTACAATCCTTATGAAAGCTATTAAAAATGAAGTTGAGCTGCAACATACTATTAAAGCCCATGTGAAAGATGGTATAGCTCATACTAAATTTATCTACTGGCTAAAACAATTAGTAAAACAAGGGGTAAGTGAACAAGAAGATGAACTTTCAGCATCTGATAAACTTGTAGAATTTAGAAAAGCTCAAGGTGGATTTATTTGTCCAAGTTTTGCGCCTATTTGTGGACATGCTGAAAATGGAGCAATAATACACTATTCTTCTTCAAAAGAAACATCTATTCCATTACGTACAGGAACATTCTTCCTTACTGATACAGGAGCTCACTATGAAGAAGGATCAACTGATATCACACGTACTACAGCAATGGGAGAAGTTAGTGATAGATTAAAACGTGATTATACAAGAGTACTTCAATGTCACTTACGTTTATCAAGACTTAAATTCTTAGAAGGAATGTCTGGAGCAAACGTAGACTTGTTTGCTCGTGCACCATTAATGTATGATTATGAAAACTTTAATCACGGAACAGGACACGGTGTTGGTTACCTAGGTAATATTCATGAAGGTCCACAAGGTATTCACTGGGGAATATATCGTGCATCAGAACCATTTAAAGATGGTATGACAATGACTAATGAACCAGGATTATATATTTCAGGTTCACATGGTATTCGTTTAGAAAATGAACTTATCATTAGAAATACTGTAAAAAATGAATACGGTCAATTTATGGAATTTGAAGTTATGACTTTTGTACCTTGGGATTTAGAAGCTATTGATGTGTCTATTCTTACAAGTGAAGATAAATATGAATTGAACAATTATCATAAAAAAGTATTTGAAGTTTTAGCTCCACATTTTGAAGGTGAAGAATTAGAATGGTTAAAACAAGCCACTAGAGAAGTATAATTTTAACGGAAGGTTTCAAGTTCGCTTGGAACCTTCTACTAATATTTTATAAAAAGTGATATAATATATATTATTGAAATAAATTTAGCGATTATTTCAAAATTTAGTCTAAAAATCGAGGTAAATCATATGGATTTAAACACACAATTAAAAAAATATGCACAACTTATAGCTAAAGTTGGATTAAATATTCAAAAAGATCAACCAGTTTTAGTTAGAGCTAGTACAGAAACACGTGATTTTGTTGCTAAAGTAGTAGAAGCATGCTACGAATTAGGGGCTAAAAGAGTGTCTGTAGAATGGCGTGATCAAGAGTTAACAAAATTACACTTGAATTATCAAACAGAAGAAACTCTAAGTACGGTAGGGCAATGGTACATTGACAAATATCAAGATGAGCTAGATGAAGGAGCAGCATTCTTGTCTATTATTGGTGATGATCCAGATGGATTAGCGGGAGTAGATAGTGCAAAATTAAAAGCTTCTATGGTAGGTCGTTCTAAAGCGATGCGTAACTACATGAAATCTATCATGAGTGACGAATGCCCTTGGTGTGTTGTGTCTGCTTCAACAGTTGGATGGGCGAAAAGACTATATCCTGAACTAGGTGATGAAGAAGCATACTTAAAACTTTGGGATCAAATTCTAAGTGCTTGTCGTTCAACTGGAAATGACCCAGTTGCAGATTGGGAAGAACATATTAAAGTTCTAGATGAAAAAGCTAAATTCTTACATGAAAATGAATTGGTGAAACTACATATTACAAATGACTTAGGAACAGACTTATATGTAGGACTTCCGAAAAATCATATTTGGCAAAGTGCGGGAAGTTATGCTAAAAAGGCTGACCGTTTTGTAGCTAATATTCCAACTGAAGAAGTATTTACAATGCCTCACAAAGATGAAACTAATGGGATTGTATATAATGCAAAACCATTAAACTACGGTGGAGTACTAATTGATAATTTCTGGTTAAAATTTGAAAATGGTAAAGTAGTAGATTTCGAGGCAGAACGTGGTTATGATGTTCTTAAGAATTTATTAGATACTGATGAAGGGGCAAGAAGAATTGGGGAAATGGCCTTAGTTCCATTTGATTCGCCTATATCTAACACGAAAATATTATTCTTAGAGACATTATTTGATGAAAATGCAGCTTGTCATATTGCGTTAGGAAAAGCATATCCAACATGTGTTAAAGGTGGTCCTGAAATGACTGATGAACAATTAGCAGAAGCGGGAGCTAACGATAGTTTAGTTCATGTTGACTTTATGATAGGTGAAGCAACAACAAATATTACTGGTTACACAGAAGATGGTAAAGAAATAGCTATTTTCAAAGATGGAAACTGGGCATAGAAGTACATAATTCTAAGCTTAATATAAAAGTATAGATTTAATAAAATAAATACTATACTAATGATACTAAAGAAACTGGTTGGGGGCTACTTAATTAGGAGTGATTTCTTATAGAAATCATGATTAAGGGTAGTCCCCAAAGTTTTTATAAGGTTTATAGTATGAAATCTAAAAAATGAATTTAAAATATTAATGTAGATTTTATTTGCGAAAAGTAAATAAATATGTGATAATAGATTGTACTAATATTTAGGGGTGATTAAATGCGTTTGGATAAATTTTTAAAAGTATCAAGAATTATCAAAAGAAGAACGGTTGCTAATGATATATCGTCAGAGGGACATATAGCTATTAATGGTAAGAAGGCAAAACCATCTAGCACTTTAAAAATAGGGGATGAAATTACTATTTATTTTGCTAAAAAAGAGGTTGTGTATGAGGTGTTGGAATTAAAAGATAGCACTAAAAAAGAAGATGCAACAAAAATGTTTAAAATTCTTTTAGAAAAATCAAGAGAAGTAGAAAATGAGAGAACAGAATAGTCAGTTTAAAAAAGATGTGCTAAAGGCTAAAGCTAAATATAGAAAACGTCGTAAGTTTATTATATTAGTTATTATGACTTTTGCATTATCTGTAACATTGTTGCAAACTTTTTTATACATACGTGATAAGAAACAAATAAATTCACAATTAGCAGAGCAGAATAAAATGATTGAAAATCTAGATAAAGAGAACAAGGTTAATGAACTTGTAATTGATAAGTTAAAAGATCCTTATTTTATTACTGACTTAGTAAGACAAGAGTATGGTCTAAGTTATCAAGGAGAATTGATTTTTAATATTCCGTTGCAAGAAAACTTTTTACAGGCAGCAATAAAATCTATTATGGATGGCAATTTGGAAAAATCCGAAGATAATAACGGTCGAATCGATGATAGTAAAATCCCAGAATTAGCTAAAAAAGATGATAAGAAATCAACTAAAAAAACTGATAATAACTCTCCTGATGAAGATGAAAACAATGAAAAAGATGAAAAAAATCAGGCTCAAAGAGCAACTAATAGAAATTCAAACATTAATAATCAAAGAAGTAACAGGGGTTAACACCTTGTTACTTTTTTATTTTTTATATACTAAGGTGTTAATGTAAAAAATATATTATAAAAAAATACTTTCTATAGTTAATAGAATGAATAATTGATACATATAACGTATAGACATTTGAAGATTATTTTTGTAGTATTTAATTCAATATATTTAAGTATAAATATTTGTTAAAAAGTTGCTAAAATGTTAATATATAGATAACAAATTTAATGATACATAAATCGGAGGAAATTATGAATAAATATCAAGGGGATGCATTGCATACCGATCTTTATCAAATTAACATGGGCTATGCGTACTTCAAAGATGGAATACACGAAAGAAAGTCGTATTTTGATGTGTATTTTAGAAAAATACCATTTGGTGGAGGGTATGCAGTATTCGCTGGACTTGCCAAAATTATCGATTATGTGAACTCGTTTGAATTCTCTGAATCAGATATAGATTTTTTACGTGAATTAGGTTATGCAGAGGATTATTTAGATTACTTAAGTAAAATGAAATTCACTGGAAATATACGTTGTGTGAAAGAAGGAGAGATTGTTTTCGGGAATGAACCTCTTTTAAGAATTGAGGCACCACTAATTCAAGCTCAAATTATGGAAACTGCTATATTAAATATAGTTAACTATCAAATCTTAATAGCGACAAAAGCTGCAAGAATCAAGCACTTATGTCCAGATGAAGTTTGTATGGAATTCGGAACGCGTCGTGCTCATGAATTTGATGCAGCGATATGGGGTACTCGTGCTTCAGTAATTGGAGGATTTGAAGCGACAAGTAATGTAAAAGCAGCAAAACTATTTAATATTCCATGTAGTGGAACGCATGCTCATTCATTTGTTCAAGCGTATGAAGATGAAGAAATTGCATTTAAAAAATATGCTGCGGCACATAAAGATTGTTACTTCTTAGTTGATACTTATGATACATTGCGTTCAGGAATTCCGACAGCTATTAAAGTTGCAGACGAATTGAAAGATGAAATTAATTTCTTAGGTATTAGATTAGATTCAGGAGACATCGCTTATCTTTCTAAAGCAGCTAGAAAAATGTTAGATGAAGCGGGATACCCAAATGCTAAAATAGTAGCATCAAACGACCTAGATGAAGATACAATTACTCACCTTAAACAACAAGGTGCTAGAATTGATGCATGGGGTGTTGGAACTAAACTTATAACTGCTTACGATAATCCAGCGTTGGGTGCAGTGTATAAACTTGCATGTTTAGAAAATAATAACGGAGAGATGATTGATAGACTAAAAGTTTCAGAAAATCCAGGTAAATTAACTATTCCAGGTATTAAAAAAGTTTATAGAATAATAAATAAAGATACAGGAATGGCAGCAGGTGATTACATTGCCCTAGAAAAAGAAGATGTAAGTGCAGAGCCAAGTATAAAATTATTCCACCCGACCCATACATATTTAGAAAAAGAAGTTAAAAACTTTGAAGCAAGAGATCTACATGTAGATATTTTTAAAGATGGAAAGCAAATCTATGAAGTTCCAACAGTACAAGAAAGTGCAGAATACTTTAAAGAAAATAAAAAACTACTATGGAATGAGTACTTACGATTATTAAACCCTGAGTTCTATCCGGTGGATTTAAGTACAGAATGTTGGGAAAATAGAAATACAATATTGAAAAAAGTAACAAAAAAATCAAATTAATAGGTGAGAAAATGGCATTACAACAAGAAGTAATAAAAAAATTAAGATGTAAAGCTGAAATTAATGTTGATGAGGAGATTAGACTAACTATTAATTTTTTAAAAGACTACATTAAGAAAAATAGTTTTATAAGAAGTCTTGTTTTAGGTATATCGGGTGGTCAAGATTCGACATTATGTGGTAAGCTATGTCAAATGGCTATTAATGAACTGAAAGAAGAAACGGGAGAAGAATATACTTTTATTGCAGTAAGACTTCCGTATGGTGAGCAATTTGATGAAGCCGATTGTAATGATGCATTGCAATTCATAAAACCTGATAAGGTATATACAGTGAATATTAAGGACGCAGTAGATGCTAGTGTAAATTCATTAAAAATAGCAGGAGTAGAAATTTCCGATTTTGCTAAAGGAAATGAGAAGGCAAGAGAAAGAATGAAAGCTCAATATTCAATTGCTACAATGAATAAAGGTATAGTTGTTGGAACAGATCACGCGGCAGAAGCAATTACAGGATTTTTTACAAAACACGGTGATGGAGGAGCAGATATTGTACCATTATATAGATTAAATAAAAGACAAGGTAAGGCAATATTAAAAGCTTTAGATTGTCCAGAACACTTATATTTGAAAAAACCAACTGCAGATTTAGAAGAAGATAGACCTGCGTTAGAAGATGAAGTAGCTCTAGGTGTTACATATGATAATATAGATGATTATTTAGAAGGTAAGGTTGTACCGGATGAAATAAGAGAAGTAATAGAAGGGCGCTATATAAAATCTGAACACAAGCGTAATCTACCAGTTACAGTATTTGATTTTTATAATATATAGAAGAAAATAAAATATAGAAGAGGGTACTAGAGTATAATAGTATCCTCTTCTATATACATTAATAGCTATAAAATAAAATAATAAGAAAATACAAAAACATGTTGACATAATAATATGAAGATGGTAGAATAATAAAAGTCTTCTTAAAGGCAATCTCTAAATTTTAAATATTAAGAAAAAAGTTTTAAAAAAACTTGACATGATTAATAGTTAATGATAGAATAATAAAAGTCTTCTGATAGAAGACGAACAATAAAACATTTCAAAATAACAAATGTTAAGATATTAGAAAAAACTTCTTGACAAAGAACAAAAGAAATGTTAAAATAAAAAAGTCTCAAAGAAAAGACAAGGTCATTCACATTAGTAAAGTAAACGGTTAAAAAGTTTTAAAAAATGCAAAAACTTCTTGACAAAAACTTAAATGAATGATAAAATAGTAAAAGTCTTCTCGTTGAAGACGGAAAAACATTTTTAAAAAAGTTTTAAAAAAGACTTGACAAAGAATTTTAAAAATGTTAAAATATAAAAGTTGTTAATCACAACAATTTGA
>NZ_CABFLN010000019.1 GCF_901873445.1 Gemella haemolysans | reverse complement strand
TAATCGGACTGTCAGCATTTGCTGGTTATGAATATGGTAAACAACAAGCATATGAAACAACACCACTAGTACAAAATACAGCTCAAGCAAAAAAAATTAATTACTCAGATAAGGTTAGTTCAGTTGTAGTTAGTGAAATCACTGAAGATGGATATGTAACACTTCATGGAGACCATAGCCACTATGAAAAAGGATTAGTACCTTATAACGCTAAGATTCTTGACTCATTAGTTTATAAAAACAAAGATTATAAATTAAAAGATGAAGACATTCAATATGAACTTGCGGAAGGTTATGTTATAAAAGTTAATGGTAAATATTACTACTACCCAAAAGAAGGGATAAACCAAAGTAATATTGTCGATGAGAAAACCGCTAAAGAAATTTCAGCTTATGCACATCACCATCATCATGGAGAAGCTAGTGAATCTAAAGAAAGCGGAGATCACTATACATTTAATCCTAAAGATATTGTAAGTGAAACTGCAGATGGGTATGTAGTCCGTCATGGAGATCATTTCCACTATATTAAGAAAAGTGAACTATCAAGTTCTCAATTGTCACAAGCAAGCAAAGTAGAAGCTAACAGCTCATTACCAGCATCTACTGCAGGAATAACTACTCCAACAAGCGATGGATATATCTTCAAAGGTGAAAATGACATCATAGGAAAAAATAGTTTTGGATTTATAGTTAAACACGGTAGTCACCAACACATAATACCTTATTCTCAACTACTAGGTACAAAATGGGATTACCTGGTAAATAATAACACAACATCAGCAACTAGCGTGAATACAACAGCTGCGAATATTCAAAATAGCACCACAACAAATGGTGAAAAACATAAGAAACATGAAGACTCATCTGGTACAGAAGATAATTACACATTTAATCCTAAAGATATTGTTAGTGAAGATGAGAACGGATATACAGTAAGACATGGGGATCATTTCCACTATATTCCAAAAAACAAAGTGGGAAAACAAACAGAAGTTGTTAAACCAACTCCAGTTATTCCT
>NZ_CABFLN010000018.1 GCF_901873445.1 Gemella haemolysans | reverse complement strand
GTTTTCAATGTTCAAATTGTTGTGATTAACAACTTTTATATTTTAACATTTTTAAAATTCTTTGTCAAGTCTTTTTTTAAACTTTTTTAAAAAATGTCTTTTCATCTTCATCAGAAGACTTTAATTATCTTATCATTCCTTCGAATACTTGTCAAGAAGTTTTTTTATATTTTTAAAACTTTTTAACCGTTTACTTCGCTGTAATGATTGATGTAGTCTCTCTTCAAGACTTTTATAAGTTTATCATTTCTTAGAGTAATTGTCAAGAACTTTTTTATAATTTCTTAACATTTAATTCATAGAAATATATGATTGTTCGTCTTCTTTCTTTTAAGACTTTTACTATTCTAGCATCACTTATTTGTTATGTCAATATATTTTTTAAAAAAACTGAGGAAAAATATCTTTCTTCCTCAGTTTAATTATTCAGTAATATTTATCTTATTTTCTTAATAAAGAAATGTTTAACTCGAGTAGTTGTTCTAAATCTACTGGTGATGGTGCTTGAGTCATTGGATCTGCAGCATTAGCAGTTTTAGGGAACGCAATAGTATCACGTAAGTTATCACGTCCTGCTAATAACATAACAAATCTATCTAATCCTAATGCACATCCTCCGTGCGGTGGTACCCCATATTCAAATGCATCTAATAAGAATCCAAATTGTTCTTGAGCTTGTTCTTGAGTAAATCCTAATGCTTTAAACATTGATGATTGTACTTCTTTATCATAGATACGGATACTTCCTCCACCTAATTCATAACCATTTAGTACTATATCATATGCCTGTGCATATGCTTTTTCTGGTGCAGTTTCTAATAGTTCTACATCTTCTACTTTTGGCATAGTGAATGGATGGTGAGCTGCACTGTAACGACCTTTTTCTTCATCATACTCTAATAGAGGCCAGTTTACTACCCATAGATAGTTATATTTATCCTTGTCGATTAAATCTAAATCAGCTGCTAATTTTTGACGTAGTGCTCCTAATGATGCGTAACATACTTTTTTACTGTCCGCTGCAAATAAGATAATATCTCCAACTTCTGCATCTACACGAGCTACTAATTCTTGTGCTACTTCATCTGTAAAGAATTTAGCAATTGCCCCATTTAATCCTTCTTCTGTTACTTTAACCCAAGCTAATCCTTTAGCTCCATAGTTTGCAACATATTTTCCTAATGCATCGATATCTTTACGAGAATATTGCTCTGCACATCCTTTAGCTACGATACATTTTACAGCTCCACCTTGTTCTACTGCATTTGAGAACACTTTGAAGTCTAAGTTTTTAACAAGATCACTAACATCTTTTAATTCCATTCCGAAACGCGTATCTGGTTTATCACTACCAAATCTTTCCATTGCTTCTTCGTAGTCAAGTCTTGGGAACGGTAATACTACATCGATTCCTTTTACTTCTTTCATTACATGTGCAATTAAACCTTCTATCATAGTAAGAATTTCTTCTTGTGACATAAAGCTCATTTCCATATCGATTTGTGTAAAGTCTGGTTGTCTATCTGCACGTAAGTCTTCATCACGGAAACAACGAGCTACTTGATAGTATCTGTCAAATCCTGCAACCATTAATAATTGCTTAAATAATTGTGGTGATTGTGGTAAAGCATAGAATTCACCTGGATGAACCCTACTTGGTACTAAGTAGTCACGTGCTCCTTCTGGAGTAGATTTAGTTAAAATTGGTGTTTCAACATCAACAAACATGTTGTTATCTAAGTAATCTCTTGTTGCTTTAGTAATTTTTGAACGTAATTGTAATACTTCAGCAAGTTCCGTTCTTCTTAAGTCAAGGTAACGATATTTTAGACGTAATTCTTCACTTGATAAACTTGCATCATCTAATACGAATGGTAATGTTTTTGCTTTCGATAAAATTTCTAATTTATCAGCAATTACTTCTACTTTACCTGAAGCAATTTTCTCATTTACTGTAGATTCATTTCTTAATACTACTTCCCCTTCAATAGAAACTACGAATTCGTTTCTTAAAGTTCCTGCTAGTTCATGTAGTTCTGCATTTTTTTCTCCTGAGAATACACATTGAACAACACCCATTCTATCTCTAACATCAATAAAGATTAAGTTACCAAGGTCACGACGTTTACTAACCCAACCTTTTAATGTTACTTTCTTTCCTACATATTTTTCATCTATACGCCCAGCGTATTCCGTTCTTCCGTATGCGCTCATTATTTTTCTCCTCTCAATTTTTCTTGTAAATAATCAACTATATCTTCTAATTTAATTGTTTCTTGTTCAAATGATTTCATATCCTTAACAACAAGTGCTCCACTTTCAAGCTCACTTTGTCCAATTATTATAGAATATTTTGCATTATATCTATCTGCAATCTTCATTTGCGCCTTCATTTTTTTATCAAAATAATCATTTTGCACACTGTACCCAGCTAATCTTAAATCATTAGTAAGTTTAACTCCAGCATTAGAAGCATCTTCGCCCATAGCTACCACAAAAATATCGATTGTATCATCTATAGGTAATTCAATATTTTCACTTTCGAGTGCTAATAATAATCTCTCGATACTTAATGCAAAACCAATACCTTTTTTATCTTCAGGCCCATCTAACAGTCTAATTAAACCATTATAACGACCACCACCACAAAGTGTTTTTAATTCGACTTCTGGATTATCTATCATAATCTCAAATGCAGTATGAGTATAGTAATCTAACCCTCGAACTAAATTATGATCAATTTCATATTTTACACCTAGCGCATCTAAGTGTTTAAGCACTTCTGCAAAGTATTGTTTAGATTCTTCACCTAAATAATCTAATAACTTCGGAGCTGATTTAATAAGTTCATGCCCTGCATCAACTTTACAATCCAATATTCTCATAGGATTTTTATAAAGTCTATTATTACAATCTTCGCAAAATTCATTTATTCTCGGTTCAAAATGCTTAACTAAAGCATCATTATAAGCTTGTCTTTCTTCGGGATTCCCTAAAGAGTTAATACTTACCTTAATATTTTCTATACCAAACATTCTATAAATGTTATAAGCTAAACTAATAACTTCAGCATCAATTTTTGGGCTCTCCTCACCGATGACCTCAACACCGTATTGAACAAATTGACGATAACGACCTTTTTGTTTTCTTTCATATCTAAACATCGGTCCAACATAGTATAATTTTTGTGGTTGAATAGTTTTAGCGAAAAGTTTATTTTCAATGTATGAACGGACTGTTCCAGCTGTACCTTCTGGTCTTAACGTTAAAGATCTATTCCCTTTATCCATAAAAGTATACATTTCTTTTTGAACTATATCTGTTGTATCTCCAACACCTCGACTGAATAATTCTGTTGATTCGAACATAGGCGTTCTTATTTCTTCATAACAAAAGTTTTTACTAATCTCTCTTAGTTTCCCTTCAATATACTGCCATTTCACACTTTCTTCTGGTAGTATATCTTGAGTCCCTCTTGGCATGCTAATTACCATTTCTTTCTCCTTTCGATTTTTAATCTTCCTATACATTCCAATATAAATTAAAAATCGCCCCACATAGCTTTAAACTACATGGGACGATAACATACTTCGTGGTGCCACCCTAATTCATATCGGAATACCGATACCTTATTTTCTATTTATTAAATTTTACAAAAAGTGTTCTTTACTTTAATCATTAATATTTAATCTTTCAGCCTAGGGATTAAACTCTCTTTCTATTAAAACATAAAGTAAAATTCTTTTTACTATATTTTGTCACGGTTCTTTTAAATATATTATACCAAACTTATACCCTTGTCAAGAAATTATTATACTTTTTATTTTTAAACAGTATATTTACCCATATTTATTAGATTATTTTTCTACAAAATTCAACATTAACAGCTACTAATTATTTCACCATAATATAACTTTATACTCCTTTTATATACATATTTCGCGTAGTTAATTTAATTACTTATAATTTAATTCACTTGATTTTTTTTTCTTAACATTATACAATTAATTATAGTTAAAGACATTAAAGAAAGGAGCGTAGCTCTTTATGAAAAAAATAATCTCTATTTTAATGCCTATATTAGCGATTTTTTTCTTAGTAGGAGGAACATATTACTATCTTACTTCAGAAAATAAAAATTTTAAAGAAGAACATTCAAAATATATATCATTAATAAATGATTCTCATGATTTCAATTCTGGTTTAAAAGGTCTTGAGACACTAACTACTGAAAAAGCAAAAGAAACTCTAAGAAACATAGATAACGATATTGATATAGCTACTGAATTGGTGAAAGTTGATGAAGCTTTAAACAATGCTAACCTAGAAATGGCTCATGATCATTTAAAACAAGCTAAAAAACTTGATACAAGCCATATCTTTTCTAAAGGAATTTCATATTTAGAAGATCAATTAGATTATTATGACAATGCTCTTATTGAAATTTTAGAACTTGATTCTACTTCACCTAATTATGCAGATCAAGTAAAAACAATTTTAGCTAAATATGATTTTAAATATAATGCATTAAAAGAAAAACTATTAAACTCAGAGACTTCAGAGTTAGAACAAGATCATAAAACTAACGTTACTAAAAAAGAAGAAACAAAAAAAGAATTAGGCGACAAAGAAGATTCTAAAAAAGATAAATCTTCAGAAAACAAAGGTAACGGTACCGGAAAACATACTGCTACAGATTCTAAAAAAACATCTTCAATACCTAATACAAAAAACCACCCTCAAATAATTGGTCAACAAGTTCCAGAAACTTACAATACAATTCGTTATACTCAAGAGGGAGCAACAAGTAGAAGTATTATAGAAAATGAATTAAAAGGTGATATTTCTAACTTTACAAATGAAGAAATAGATGCTGCAATAGCAAGTTATAACGCAAAAAATCAAGGATAGCAAATCGCCATCCTTGATTTTTTTATTTAATCATTAATTCAGAAAATCGAAACAAACAATCTCCTTTCATTACATAATACCTTTATTTTTCTACAGCTATAACTTCAATCTCTATATTACCACCTAATGGTAGTGCCGATACTTGAAATGCTGATCTAGCAGGAAGCACATCATTAAATTGTTCTGCATAAACTTTATTCACTTCTGCAAAATCGGCGATGTCTTTTAATAAAACTAACGATTTCACAACATGGTTCATAGAACTTCCAGCTTCTTCTAATACTGCTTCAATATTTCTAAAAACCTGTTTAGCTTCCTCGATAACTCCACCATCAACTATTTTTCCTGTTTCAGGATTAATTCCTAGTTGCCCTGAACAAAAAATAAGGTTTCCTACTTTATTTGCTTGAACATATGGTCCTACAGCTTTTGGTGCTTTTGGTGTATTAACTTCTGTAATTTTCATTTTATAAATCTCCTTTATTTATATATTATATTTTTTATTTTAATCAGTTAACGCTTGTGTTAAATCTTCAATTAAATCCTCAGAATCCTCTACCCCACAAGAAAATCTTAATAAAGTTTGAGTAACTCCTTGAGCCAATCTTTCTTCTTCACTCATACATGCATGAGACATAGTTGCAGGATGAGAAATTATAGATTCTACCCCTCCTAAGCTGATTGCATAAATCGGAATTTTAATTTTTTTAAGAAACATTTTTAAATCCGTTTGTTCAAAAAATTCAAATGAGAAAACAGCTCCTCCTGAGCTAGCTTGTTCCGTATGAATATCATAAAATTTACAACTTGTTAAATTAGGATAATATACTTTTTTAATTTTATCTTGTGACTCTAAAAACTTAGTAAGAATTTTAGCATTCTCTACTGATTTTTCCATTCTTAGTCCCATAGTTTTCATTCCACGTAAAATTAGCCACGCATCTTCAACACCTAAAATACCACCGAAATTTTTTTGTAACAAGCAAATTTCATCAGCTATTTCTTTATTATTAGTAACCGCACAACCCGCTGTAACATCGCTATGACCGTTAACAAACTTAGTTAGACTCTCTATTACTATATCACATCCTAAATCTAAAGGTTTTTGATATAAAGCAGTCATAAAAGTATTGTCCGCCACAGTTTTTATATTGCATTTCTTAGCGATTTCTACTATTGCCTTAATATCTGACACCTTTAATAAAGGATTCGAAGGTGTTTCAATATATATCATAGCAGTATTATCTTTAATAGTAGCTTCTAATTCTTCTAAATTTTGATAATTAATAAAACTAACTTCTATTCCATATTTTTTCAAAATTTTTGAACTAAATTGGAATGTTCCTCCATATACATCTTTCGGTAGTATAATGTGCTCCCCACTATTCAACAACATTAAAACAGTTGTTATTGCTGACATTCCTGAAGCAAATGCAAAACCAAATTTTGCTTTGTGCAAATTAGCAACAGCTGCTTCTAACGCCAATATCGTTGGATTTCCAAAGCGACTATACGAATATTTACCACAATCTTTATATCCTTCTTTTTGATCAAATGTAGTAACTTGATATTTAGGAATTGATGCGGCACCAGTATAATCATCTATTACAGGATATCCATGTAATAAATTGGTATTTATCCCTTTCATGAGATTCCCCTCCTAATTTCTATTTATTTTTTACCTTGCAATTTAATTATAAAATATAATGAAAATTTTTTCAATAACTATCGTATCCGTTTTCATCTTTCCCTATAAGAATACTATAGAACTGCAAATCCCTGTATAAGAAATAACAAAAAAAGCTATAACTAGATATAAAAATCTAATTATAGCTTTCTCGTATTTCTAATTAAAGAACAACTACGTTAGCTGCTTGTGGTCCACGAACACCATCTTCAACTTCAAATTCAACTTTATCGCCTTCTTTTAAAGTTTTAAATCCGTCTTTTTTAATACTTGAAAAGTGAACAAAAATATCTTTTTCTCCTGCTACTTCGATAAATCCGAATCCTTTTTCCTCGTTAAACCATTTTACTGTACCTTGTTTCATAA
This sequence comes from Gemella haemolysans, assembly GCF_901873445.1. Lineage (GTDB taxonomy): Bacteria > Bacillota > Bacilli > Staphylococcales > Gemellaceae > Gemella > Gemella haemolysans_C. Next base: position 22,015 of record NZ_CABFLN010000018.1, on the reverse strand, counting down.
GTTACAATCTCCTTTTATTTTATATTTTATTATCAATAATCAATCGTATTCTTGCTATTAAAGATAATAAATAAAATAAATGTGATATTGTGTTATTCACTTAAAAAACTTAGAACCTGTATTACAATTTTTACTATATGTTTTATTGACTTTCTTAAGTATACTTCATATTCAAATAATATGCAAACAAAAAGACTCACAAAAATAAAAAAGCCTTTCAGCCTTTTTATTAAAACTCTTCGTCTTCAGTTGAAATGTTGAACTTAGATACAATTCCATCGTTATCGAAGTCGTAAACATCTTCGCTTTCTTCCATGTCTTCTTCTTCGATTAGAGCGTCTACTTCATCGTGGATATCCTCTTGTTCTTCATCACCAAGTTCTTCAATATCATCTTCATCATCGATTTCAAATTTTTGAACACTTGGTTCAACAAAGTTTTTAATGTCTTCAACAAATAAACTATCTCTTAATTTCCAGCTTCCATCTTCTACACAAACGAATCTTCCATCTAAGTTTAAGTCAGTGTAGAAGTATGCAGCTTGTGCTGTAAATTCTTCATCATCAACACTTCTTAATGGTTTAATATAGTCTAGGAAATCATAAATATTTAATTTTTCAATTCCTTCTTCTACCATATATGCATAACATAAATCTATTAGTGACATTTCCTTAATTTTTTCTGTGCTTAAATCTTTTAACTTTACCATTTATATTAGATTCCCTTCTTTTTTTATTTATTACATTTTTTCTGGAGCAGATACTCCGATTAAGTCTAAAGCATTTCTTAAAGTTATTTTAACTGCAGTAATTAATGCTAAATAACTTTGAGTTTGTTCTTTATTTTCAGTTATTACTTTATTGTTATTATAGAATTTATGGAATGAACTTGCAAGACTTTGTAGATAATTACAAATTCTATGCGGTTCATAATTTTTAGCTGCTTGAGCTACTATTTCTGGATAATATGCTAAGTTTTTCAGTAAGTCTACTGAATACTCATCAGTTAATAATTCATAATCACAATTTTTCACGTTATATTCAGCTTGTTCTGCTGCTTGACGTAAAATTGAGCAAATTCTAGCGTGAGCATATTGAACATAGTATAGTGGATTATCACTTGATTGTTCTTTTGCTACCGCAAAATCAAAGTCTAAATGACTATCCGCACTTCTCATTACTAAGAAGTATCGAGCAGCATCCGCTCCAACTTCATCGATTAAATCACGAAGTGTAATTGCCTTACCAGTTCTCTTACTCATTTTCACAACTTCACCATTATTAAGTAGTTGTACCATTTGCATAATTAAGGCTTCTAATTGATCTGCTTTATACCCCATAGCTACTACACTAGCTTTAAGTCTAGCTACATAACCATGGTGATCTGCACCAAGAACATCTAATAACAAATCAAATCCACGATCTAATTTATTTTTATGATACGCTATGTCACTAGTTAAATATGTTAATGAACCATCTGCTTTAATTAATACACGGTCTTTATCATCACCTGTACCTAAAGCTGTTGTTTCCAACCATAAAGCACCATCTTTTTCATAAACAAAACCTTGTTCTCTTAAAGATTCTAATGCTTTATCTACAAGACCTTTTTCATATAATGATTTTTCACTAAAGAACACGTCGTACTCTAGTCCAAAATCTCCAAGATCTTTTTTGATATTTTCCATTTCATATGCAACTGCGTACTCACGAATAAACTCATTTAAATCTTCTCTTTCTAATAATGAATCTCCAAATTCATCTTTTAGTTTTTGACCTAGAACTTTAATATCTTCACCATGATATGCATCCTCTGGCATCTGTGCATCCATACCTAGAGCCTGTTTATATCTAGTAATCGCTGAAATCACAAGATTGTTAATTTGATTTCCCGCATCGTTGATATAATACTCACGAGATAAATCATATCCTGATTTTTTCATTATTCTAGCTAAAGAGTCAGAATAAGCAGCATTTCTAGCATGGCCTATGTGTAGTGTTCCTGTTGGATTAGCTGATACATACTCTAAAAGAACTTTTTTACCTTGTCCGATGTTGTTTTCACCATATTTAAAATCGTCTTCTAAGATTTTCCCAACAACACTTCCAAGGCTTGATTTTTTAACGAAAAAGTTAATAAATCCTGGTCCAGCTATTTCAATTTTTTCTACCGCTTCATCTTCTTCAATATTGCTGATTATTTCCTCGGCAATAACTCTAGGATTTTTACGTAAAACTCTTGTTAATTGCATCGCTACATTTGAAGAAAAATCTCCATTATCTGTGTTTTTTGGAGTTTCTACATGAATATCTACTCCATCAATTTCTAATTTGGCTAAAGAATTTTGTATTAATTCTACTATTTTATTTTTCACCAAAAATTCCTCCTAATTACCTACTAAATGTTTTTCACTAATATTTTCAATTTATTTTGCTGTTTGTCATTTTTTCCGAAATATATATTGTACACTATCTCAAATAAAGTAAACCTATTTTTTGCCATCTTACTTATTTTTACAAGTTGTGTCTCCAATTTCATCTGACCATATTGTGTACTATAGTCATTACTTGTTTTCGTATATGCTAAGTACATTTTTGAATCGTCTTTTTCTATACTAACACTTTCTTTTATTTTGTCAATAAAAATCTCTATTTTTTTGTTATTTTTATCACTATAAGTTATTTTCTCGCTTGTGGCTTCTTCAATATGTATCCCCACATGAGAATCTTCATGAATTTTTTCAGCATCAACATATGTTGTTATTCTAATTTTACTATTCATTAATACTTTCTAATTCCTCTTCAATTTCTAACCAAGAATTATTTAATTCATCAACTTCTGCAGTTAATTGTTTTAGTTTTTCATTAAATTCTTGTGTTTTTATCATATCAGTATAGACCTCTTCTTTTGCAAGTTCATTATTAACCGCTAGTATTTCTTCTTCCAAACTTTCGATCTTTTCCATCAACTCATCACGTGTTCTTTCTAGTTTTCTTACACGACGCTTAGTTTCTTTATCTAATATATAATTATTAGTTTCTTTTGCTTCAACAACCTCTACTTCTTTATTCGTTAATTGTTGAGCTATTCTCTCTTGCTCTCTTTTTTCTAAATAATAATCATAATTCCCTAAATACATATTATGACCATTATCAGTAATATCTAATACCTTATTGGCTATCTTATTAATAAAGTACCTATCGTGACTTACAAATACAATAGTTCCTTCGTAATTTTTAAGAGCTTCTTCTAACACCTGTTTACTGGTAATATCAAGGTGGTTAGTCGGTTCATCTAATATTAATAAATTATTCTTTTCTAACATTAGTTTAGCTAGTTGTAATCTCGCTTTTTCTCCACCAGAAAGATCTCTTACTATCTTAAGAACATCATCACCTCTAAATAAGAATCTACCAAGAACAGTTCTTACTTCCGCTTCTTTCATTAAAGGATACTCATCCCAAAGTTCATTTAATATCGTTTTTGAAGATTCAAATTCTGCTTGTTTTTGATCGTAGTATCCTAGCGACACTTTGCTACCATATTGAACATTTCCAGCAATTTCTTTTTGTCTCTTCGCTATTGTTTTTATTAAAGTAGATTTTCCTATACCATTTCTTCCAACAACAGCTATTCTATCTCCTTTATATACAGCAAGATTATAACTTTGACCTACTTTAGTTCCATTATAACCAACTTGTAAATCGCTAATTGTCAGAACATCACGACCACTTTGTTCTTTAATTAAGAACTCTATCCCTGCTGCTTTATCATCTTTTTTCGGATTATCTATAAGTTCCATCTTATCTAATACTTTTTGACGACTCTTAGCCATCTTACTAGTTGATGCTCTAGCAATATTTTTCTGAACAAATTCTTCTAATTTCTTTATATCTTTTTGCTGACTAGTATATTCTTTTAGTTGTTTTTCATAATCTTCTTCATACTGTACTAAAAACTTAGAATAGTTCCCAACATATTTCTTAAGCCTTCCAAATTCTAAGTTGTATACAACATTAACAACTTTATCTAAAAAATATCTATCGTGACTTACAATTACTATTGCACCATTGTATGCTGATAAATAATTTTCTAACCATGCTACATTTTCCATATCAAGGTGGTTAGTCGGCTCATCTAAGACTAATAAATCTGGCTCACTTAACAATAGCTTAGCCATAGACAATCTAGTTTTCTCTCCACCTGAAAAAGTACTAATTTTTTTATCAAAGACTTCTTTTGTAAAATCTAATCCATAAAGTACACTTTCTATCTTACTCTTGTAATGATAATCCTTATGAGTTAATACTTCATTTTGTAATCTATCAAACTTATTAAGTAATGCTGGATCATTCTCAATATTTTCCGGAGTTAACTCAAAAGACAATTTCTCTAATTCTGCTTCCAAAGTAATTATCTCATCAAAGCAAGTAATCATTTCTTCATAAATTGACAAATCTTCTCTCACAATAAATTCTTGAGATAAATATCCGACCGTTGTATTTTTTGAAATAGTTCTCTCTCCACTATCAAAACTAATAGCTCCCGCTATGATTTTTAATAATGTACTCTTTCCAGCCCCATTTCTACCTACTATTGCAACACGATCTTTATCATTAATCTCTAGTTTAACATTAGAAAAAATCTTATTTACAACAAAGTTTTTCGTTATATTATTTAACTGAATTAACATAGCTTCTCCTTTCTTTCTTATTTTTTACTTATTTTCAACAAAAATCTTATCGAAATTGTTTATAACTGAAATATTATACCATATTTTTAACTTTTAAGCTAATAATTTCAGTTGCTATCTTGTATTATTCAAATCAATTCTCAATCGATAACATTTATCAATTACAATCTATTTATTTCTCTCTCGTAATTATAATTTAAAATATAAAAATTATGTTAATTTATTTATTCAATAAATTTATAATGTTTTTAGTTTTTCGGCATATTTTATATGTAAATAGAAAAATATTTTTTATATCATCTTCAAATATTTTAAATGTTTAAAGTTAAATTTATAATATAATTCTTATAGATTATTGTTACCTTTTTATATAAATGTTATAATACAAATATATAATAAATTTATAGAATAAGGAGGATTCGTTCATGAAACCAAAAAAATTATTATCAGTCCTTATGGCTGCTGGATTAGCATTTACTGCTGTTGGATGCAGTAGTTCATCTAATTCAACTTCACAAAATTCAAATCAACCAGCTGACTATGTTGCTGGTGTATCACTAGATAAACCAATAAAAGTAGATAAAGAAGCAGGTACTATTACTGTTCTTACAAAAATTAACGGTAAATACTTCAATGAAGCTACAAGACATAACTCTGTAGAACAAAGTGGTACGAATGGTGCAAAATCAATTTTTACAGCATTTGCTAAACCTGAAGAATTCTACAATGCTCTAATTGAAATTGGTGCAAAGCCTGGAGAAAATATGAATCCAAATAACGCAACTACTACTCATGTTGAAGGAACTCCAATTAAAGCAGAAATAACTTGGAATGGTGCCAAGAAAAAATATGATATCAATGAAGTTGTAAAAGATAGTAATGGAAAACAAATTGATTTCCGCTTCGGTGGTAACTTAAAACGTGCCATTGACAAAAATACAGGATGTTTATCTTGTTTAGATAGTTGTCCTGTTGGTATTATTTCAAATACTACTTACACTTATGGTGCTGTTGAAACTCGTAAAGAAGTGAAATTTACTGGTAATGAAGATGTTCTACCTGAAGACGGGACTTATGCAGCAGTAATTTACAGTATCAAAAAATAATAATTAACGATACTATAGTTACAGTTTATTTAAAAACTAAGCAAGTTATTAATACTTACTACGCAATATTCTATAAATATTTATTTTTCATTATAAAAACCCCTCAAATATTTATAGACTATGTGGGAGCGGCTTTACAAAATATAATTTCTTAAAGATAATATTTTTGTGTCGCTCCCCTATTTATGATACAAGGAGGAAATAAATGAAACGCTTAAGATTATTATTTTATTTTACTAGTGTTGGTATAGCTGTTGGTTATTTCTTTGCATTCTTACTGTTCTTCTTTACACAGTTTGAAATGTTAGCTGACCAAAGTCTTGTAATATTCGTTTGGACTGTTTACGGTATTATGACAGGTTTATATTTTAAACGTATAAACCGTAAATATACATTTTTCGTTATAGAAGCAATTATACTTTTAATGGCTATATTTTCAGGTAAAACTAAAACTTTACTATACATTGCTCGTGAAGTACTTCACGCAGGTTCAATTAACCAAATTAAAATTCCATTTATTATCGGTGTTATTGTTGTTAATATAATTAACCTTTATATTATATTAACACTTTCTAAATACCAAAAAGTATACTCTAAAGAAGAACTTAAAGCATTAAAACAAAAAGAAGTAAAACTTAGTGATTTAAGAGAAGTCGACCCTGAAGAAGAGAAAAAATTAAAAGCACAACGTAGAAAAGTTAGATATATTACACTTATTGGTTTTGCAATCTTCTTCGCAATTTACTTCGCAGTGCCTAGTTTCAAAAATGGAATAAACACAGCATTCGCCACTTTATCTCAATTCGATACAAATGCTGTAATCGAATATTTACGTGGCTGGGGCGCTTGGGCTGCCGTTGTTTCTGGAGTACTTATGGTTCTTCAATCAATCGCCGCTCCTATTCCAGCATTCTTAATCACATTGTCTAACGCAGCAATCTTCGGTTGGGTTGCTGGCGCTGCTTTATCTTGGTCTACAGCTATGCTTGGAGCAGCACTGTGCTTCTATATCGCCCGCGGACTAGGACGTGATGTAGTAGAAAAACTTACAAGTAAAGGTGCAATGGCTAGTATCGATGTATTCTTTGAACGATATGGAGACAAAGCTATCCTTATCTGTAGATTATTACCATTCGTATCTTTCGACTTTGTTAGTTACGCAGCAGGTTTAACAAACATGAGCTTCTGGAGATTCTTTATAGCTACAGGTGTTGGTCAATTACCTGCAACTATCGTTTATTCATATGTAGGTGGTACATTATCAGGTGGTGTTAGAAACTTATTTATCGGATTAATGTGTCTATTCGCATTATCAATAGTTATCGGAATCATGAAAAAAGTTTATAACGATAAACATAAAAAAGAAGAAGAACTTGGAATTTCTTCTAACTAAATAAAAAAATTAACTAGATATGGTATTCGCTATATCTAGTTAATTTTTATTTACTATGCAGTAATTCCTGTTTGACTCAATTGTCTCATGAAGAAGAATTTCTCTGTACCGATTTCTACCTCTTCATTTATATTCAATCTATAATCGATGTAAACATCTATTCCATCAACCACATATTTTGAATATAATTCTTCATTAAATTTATCAGCCATCGAAACCACGACAGCTCTATCTACTCTCCCACCTCAACAAAATTGTTGAAATAACGATATTATCACATGATTTTTATTTTTCTCTTTTAATAATTTTTTCGCTTGTTCATTTATTTTTATTGTCATTTTTTCTCCTATTTTACTCTATTGCTTTTAAAGCTTCTACCATATTTACTTTTTTTAATTTTTTATGCATTACTATCATTACTACTATCGTAATTAATACTGTTATTCCAGACGCCAATAAATACACAACTAATGGCACTTTACTACTAAACATCATATCACGACCCGCTAGTTCCAATATTATTTTTAAGTACATCCTATAGCCAAGATAGTTACCTAAGATAATACCTACCGCACTTAAGTAAAAAATTTCTCTGAATACATAAATAGTTACTTCACTCGGATAAAATCCAAGAACTTTTATTGTTGATAATTCTCTTATTCTCTCTGAAACATTTACATTTATTAAATTATATAGTACTACAAGTGCTAACGTTAACGAACAAACTACCATTACAGCAACTATAATATCAATCCCTTTTATAAAATTATCCAATATCTCTTGAATTTTTGAATTATCGCTTATATTTACTATATCCTTATTATTATGTAGGTTACTTACTACATTTTCTACAATTTCTTTTCCACCTGTAGTTTGTACTAAAAATGTATTATCTTTATACTGTTTATTAAACACAGATTCATAATAATCTCTATTAATATATATTGTATGTCCAAAGTAATTTTTATTGATCTCTCCCACTGTTAGTGTATATTCCTTACTATTTACTACAACAGTAAAATTATCTCCTTTAGTTAACTTATGCAAATATGCAAGTTTTTCACTAACTACAGCTGCATTTTCAGGTATATTTATATTTTTATCACCATTGTCTTTCAAAGTTATATAATCTTTATAATCATTTTTATCGACTGTTATTAACTGTGCAGAATCTATAATTTCATTATTATTTTCAAAAGTTGCAAGTTGAATATTTACTTTGGTGCTAGCTTTAACATTCTTATCTTCACTAATTTCTTTTTGAAGTTTTTCTACACTTGCACTATCTATATACGGATTATAAGTTGCTGCTATGTCTACCTTATTTATCACTTTAAACTGTTCTTTAGAAATATCTATAACACCATATCGTATTCCGAAACCTATGAACATAAGAGTTAAACAGCCAGCAACTCCAAAAATAGTCATCAACATTCTTATTTTATAACGAAAAATATTCCTAAATGTAACTTTTCTTAAAAAGCTAAGTCTTGACCAAATAAATGATATTTTTTCTAAAAATATCCTACTTCCTCCACTTGGAGCCTTAGGTCGTAATAAGTATGCACTCTTTTCTCTTAAATTTTTTCTTAAGGGTATATATATAGCTAAACTTATACATCCTAAAGAAATTATGAACGCCGCTATAAGAATACTTGGAGTATACACAATTTCTGGTGTGTTAAATGTGAAAAATCTTGCATACGAATTATAAATTATAGGCACTATAACTAAATATGCTCCAATTATCCCAAAAATAGTTCCTATTAAAGTAGATAAACCGCCATACACAAAATACTTTTTAGAAATCTGATAATTACTATACCCCAATGATTTAAGTGTTCCTATATTTATTCTATTTTCATCAATCATTCTAGTTAAAGTAGTTAGTGAAACTAAGATCGATACTACGAATAAAAATATAGAAAAAACATTTGCAACAAAAGTTAAACTACTTGCAGAATCTATAAACTGGGCATAATTTTTTAACCCTCTAATATTCTCTACTGAAAACCTTGGATAACTTTCTTCTTTAAGACTTATTCTTGCTATATTCAATTGTTTTTTATTTTCATCAATCTCTTTTTGAGCTTTGTTTAGTTTTTCTATTTGCTCATTGTAACTTTTACTATCAACATTTTTTAATAATTCTATTTTTGATTTAACAGCATTTATCTGGTCTTGGGCTTGATTTATAACCTTCTCATTTTCGTTTAATTTTTTATTATTTTTCTCTAAATAGTTTTTCTCATCAATATTCTGTTGAACTTTTAATTTCTCAATCAAATTATCTCTTGTTTTATTAACCTCAGTTATATAATCTTTATCACTATATTTATAATTAATATTTTTTAGTTTAATATTAACACCACTGACATTTTCAAACTTAAAGACATCCTTTTTCACATACCCAAAGTAATCTTTATTCGCTAAATTATTATTCGATACTTCTATATGATCCGCACCTTGTACAAAACCTACCACTCTAAATTTAAATTGTTTCAAAGTGTTACTATCATTATTACTTGAAACGAAAGAAATTTCATCACCGATTTTATAACTACCTTGAAGTGATTCTACTAAAGCTATTTCACTCTCATTATTAGGTAACGCCCCTTCAATAACCTTAGGTAAAACTAATTTTTCAGGTATAGACTCAACATTTACAAATTCATTACTATTTGTGATTTGTAATTTTTTTATATAGTAGCTCTCACTTATATCAATATTATCAAAATCATTGATTATCTTCATATCTAAATCATTAACACCATTACTATGACTTACTCTCAAATCATACATCTTATGGCGCTCTATATATTTATTATAAGTATTTACCATTGCAGGTGAAGTTTCTTTCAAACCTACAAATATAAAAACTCCCAGAAACATTATTATCATTATCGATATGAATTTTGACTTAGTCCGTGCGACTTCTCTTAATATATCTCTATTTATTGCTTTCATAATACTACCACTCTATCTCATCTATACTTTTAGGATTAGTATTTTGTGTTACTCTTTTTACTCTAGCATCATAGATTTCTATTACTTTATCAGCTGCTTCTGCAATGGAGCTATTATGAGTAATAATAATAACTGTTTTCTTCTCATCAACACTATATTTTTTTAATATATTTAATATATTTTTTCCAGTTTTATAATCTAAAGCTCCTGTCGGTTCATCACAAAGTAACAGTTTTGGATTCTTCGCTATTGCTCTGGCTATAGCTACACGTTGTTGTTCTCCACCAGAAATTTGAGAAGGAAAATTGTTCAATCTATTCTCTAAGCCAACAAGCTTCAATATTTCAATTGCATCTTTTGGTTGTTTTACTATTTGTTCTGCTAATTCAACATTTTCTAAAACAGTTAAATTTGGAATTAAATTATAAAATTGGAATACAAATCCTATATCTTCTCTTCTATATTTTGTAAGTTCGTCTTCATTCAAACCAACGATTTCCTTTCCAAAGACATTAATAGATCCCTCACTAGCGTTATCCATTCCACCCATAATATTAAGTAATGTACTTTTCCCAGCACCACTAGGACCTAAAATTACAACAAATTCTCCTTCATTAATATCAAAACTAATAGCATCATTTGCTATAACTTTATTACTATTTTCACCATATACTTTAGAAACATCTTTTACAATTATTTTTTGCATAGTATTTCTCCTTTATTCCTATAATTTTATTATATCACATCTTATTTATTCCATTAATTTAAACGCTTTGCTAAAAAACATAAAACTAAAACAGATTTCTTTACACTAAAATCAATAAGTATTATAATATCGTTGACTAGTAAATCTTTACTAAAATATTTATTAAATATAGAAAGGAGACATTATGCTAAATATTTATGAATACCCAACATGTTCAACATGTAGAAAAGCAAAGAAACTTTTACTTGAACACAGTATTGAAGCGAATTACTTTAATGTAAAAGAAACAACTCCAACAATTAAAGAATTTAAAAAAATTATTGAAACATTCGATTTACCTCTAAAAAAATTATTTAATACAAGTGGATTAGTTTATAAAGAACTTGGATTAAAAGATAAGTTAGAAACATTATCTCTTGACGAAGCTTTACAGCTACTTCATGAGAACGGTATGCTAATTAAGCGCCCACTAGCCTTTGATTTAAAAAATGATATTCTTTTATTAGGTTTTAAAGAAGAAGTTTGGGAAAAAGCACTTCTATAATAGAAAATATTAAATTATCTATTGAAATTTATAAAAAATAATGTTATAATAGTCGAGATGTGAAAACATTAAATTACGATGTTCCTCTGTTAATCTAGCATTAATAAAGAACATTTTGTAAAAAAAGGAGAAAGAATAATGAGCAAAATCATTGAAGCGATCACTAAATCGCAATTAAGATCAGATATTCCTGAATTCAAAGCTGGGGATACAGTAAGAGTACACGTTCGTATCGTTGAAGGTGGACGTGAGCGTATCCAACAATTCGAAGGAGTAGTTATCAAACGTCGTGGTGGAGGAATCTCTGCTACTTATACTGTACGTAAAATTTCAAACGGTGTTGGTGTTGAAAGAACATTCCCTGTTCACACTCCAAAAGTTGAAAGAATTGAAGTTGTACGTAAAGGTAAAGTTAGACGTGCTAAATTATACTACCTACGTAACTTACGTGGTAAAGCTGCTCGTATTAAAGAAGTACGTTAATAAGAAGAAGCTTAAAAGCCCTATTACATCAGTAACGGGGCTTTCTTTTTTTACGCTTTGACCATATTTTGACCATGTTTATCAGAAATTTATACCATTTTTTATTTTCGATGCCGTCCCAACTTTTCAAACAAAAAATATATAATTACTAAAAGAACTAGCTATTCAAAATAGCTAGTTCTTAGTATTTTATAAGTCTAATTTATAGTCATCTGCTTTTACAAAACCTTTTTTCTCCATATAGTAATATACTCCATACGAAATTATTGCAGGTAGAATAAAGTGTAATAACAGAATTTCAATTAATAGTACTGAATGTGAAACATGATTAGACATGGTTTGCCATGTCATAAGTTGTCCTACCAATCCTGATGTTCCCATTCCACCACCAGCAGGGTTATTTTCCATTCTACAAACAATTGTAGCAATAGGACCCAATATTGCACTAGCAACTATAGGCGGAATCCATATAACGGGTTTTCTCATAATGTTTGGCACCTGCAGCATAGATGTTCCTAAACCTTGAGCAAACAATCCATTCCAGCGATTTGCTTTAAAACTAATAACTGCAAATCCAACCATTTGTGCTGCACATCCTACAGTAGACGCACCAGCAGCTATCCCCGATAATCCTAAAATAATCGATAACGCAGCAGAGCTTATAGGTAACGTCAAAATTATTCCCATTACTACCGAAACAACTATACCCATAATAAATGGTTGAAGTTCCGTCGCTTCTCTAATAAATGTACCTAAGATTTTCATACCTTTAATCAAGTAAGGTCCTGTGAAATATGAAACTATCGCACCTATTATAATAGTAATGAATGGAGTAACTATTATATCAATCTTTGTCTTACCTGAAACTAATCTACCAATTTCAGCTGCTATAACAACAGAAATAAATGCTCCTAGAGGATCACCAGATCCTGTAACAATTAATTTACCTTGTTCTACTAGATGATTCGTCCCAAGATTAGAACCAAAAGCACCTAGGAAACCTACTACACCTGAAGCCAAAATTACCAACTTAGGTGCTTTTAAGGCATGCGCTACCCCTATACCAATTACTGGCCCTGTTAAAGCCATTGAAATTGTAGCTACAACAATAAGAAAACTAGATAGTGCACCACTTAAATTTATAGCAATCTGTTTAATAATTAATCCAATAATTAACGTACAGAACAAACCTAATGCCATACCATTTAAGGCGACTATAAAGTATCTATGAAACAACTTTGATAATAAATTATTTTTATTCATATCAAACTCTCCGTATTTAGTAAAGATTATTTTGCACTTATTGTGCTTAACTACTATTATAACTCATTTTTTCTTATTTTTCTCTAAAAACACTCCCAAAAAAGAAAAAGGTTTAGGTAATTTTACCTAAACCTTTTTTAATATTTTCTATTATTATGCTGAAGCTCCGCTTGTTGCGTCTGCTGCTGGCGCTGCTGCAGGTGCAGGTGCTGCCGCATGACCGTGTCCAGCATCTGAAGCTCCACTTGTTGCATCTGCTGCAGGTGCAGGTGCTGCTGCATATCCGTGACCTACTGGTACTCCATTTTTAACTAATGATTGACCAGTTTGTTTTAGGTACCAGTCAACGATTGGTTTGAAGTCTAAGATATATTCATTGATACCAGCGTATTTTCCGTTTTTATCGTACATTGCTTGATAGTTGTGTACTACGAATTTGTCTGGTCCGTGAGTTGGAACGTGTGTACGGAATACATCGATTTGTCCTGAACGTAGTAATCCTACTAACCAGTTAACACTTCCGTGTACTCTTTCAGGGTGAACTGCTGATAATGAACATCCAACTTGACCTGGACGACGCTTCGCAAGCATTTCATAATCTTCTTTGTTGTAATTGTAGTAGATGAATTGGTTATTGCTATCTGCATAAGTTAATTCCATTGGCATAGAGTTTAAGAAGTAGTTAAGTTGGTCTACTGTTAAGAGACCACGGTCAAGTTTAACATATGTATCTCCAGATACAGCATTAACTTTCTCAGCTGCTAATTCAAGCCAGTTATCATCATTCATATCAACACCTTCAACTGTTGTATCACATTTTCCACTAGCTGTTAAGTCTTCTTTTGGTGTTGGTTTTCTTTCTGCTAACGATTGAGCTACTGTAGCAAATTTAACGAATTTAGTTAAGCACATACGTAAGTATCCTACTGTACGATCATCAACTAAGTTACCTTCAGCATCGAAAGCTTCTTTAGCTTTACCTAAAAGGAACTCATGTCCTGGGAATACAATCGCGTTTACACCTGGAGCATCTAAGATTTGACGTAAGTGTAATTGAGCACGAGATGATCCTTGATCATAGTATGAAGCTCCAAGTACCATTACTGGTTTGTTTTCAAGTGGGTGTAATTCGAATGATAACCACTCTAATGCACTCTTAAGTGATGCAGTAATTGTGTGGTTGTGCTCAGGTGTAGCGATGATAACACCATCAGCTTGTAAAATTTTACGGTTCATTACTAATAAATCTTTGTTTTCTCTTGAATGATCTTCATCTTGGTTAAACATTGGTAAGTTAGTAATGTCTAATAATTCTAAAGTGAATAAATCTTTATATTCTTTTGCTATAAATTCCATTAATTTGCGGTTATAAGAAATTTCCGCATTTGAACCTACGATTCCTACTAATTTCATGTGTCTACACTCCTATCCTATTTTAAATCTTCCCAAGAGAAGTTTTCTAATTCTTTTTCAGCTAATTTATGTGCATTAATTAATTTTTCAGTAATTTTAATGAATAATAAGAAATCAGCAAATAAACTATCTAATTTCGCTACAGTTTCTGGGTTAGAGATATCTCCAGCTTCGTCGAAAGCTTGTAAAGAATGTCCTAATAAGAACTCAGAACTTGGCATTACACGTGCTTTAACTTCTGGTGAGTCTAAAATTTGACGAATGTGAGCTTGTGCACGAGATGATCCTAATGTTCCGTATGAAGCTCCTGTTAACATTACTGGTTTGTCAAGTAATGGGTGAATTCCATAAGATAACCAAGCGATTGCACTCATTAATGATGCAGGTACTGCGTGGTCATACTCAGGTGAACTGATGATAACCCCGTCAGCTGCTTCAATTTTAGCTGCAATTTCTTTAACTCCTTCAGGTAATTCTTTATTAGCTGGTTTGTTGAATAAAGGAAGATCTTTAATTTCAACTAATTCGATATCAGCTTTACCTGCAAAATGTTTTTGAATATATTGTAAAAGTTGGCGGTTTGTAGATTTTTTAGAGTTTGTACCAACTAGACCAATTAATTTTACCATGTTTTTGTTTCCTCTCTCTTTTTTTGTACTATCTACCTTATTTGTATCTAGATTTTCTTGTCTTGTTTTTTTAACATTTTTTTTGTTTTTTGCTTCAGCCACTTTAATAGAGCCTCCTTAAATTAATAGTATTTTCAGTATTCTTCAAGATAGTTTTATCTAACATATTATTCTATCTAGCACTCCGCTTGTATAATAAACTTTACCTTCGGTTGTCACTACAACTGCCTCTATATCAGGTAAGTTATTAACTTCATCCAAAATGTCTTCGACACTTTTCCCAAATAATCTTGTTGTCCAAATTTCTCCATCCACTGAGGCTGTTGAAATTATAGATAGACCAGCTACATTGGTTTCGACAGGGTAACCTGTTTTAGGATTTAATATGTGATGGTAAGTTTTTCCATTTTCTGTGTGTTTACGCTCATAAATCCCAGAAGTAACAACAGATTGATTTTTTATACCTATAGTAAATAGATGATTCCCTCGAGATTCAACTGGATTTTGTATACCTATGCGCCACATCAGGTCTGGATTATGCTTAGCATCTCCAAACGCTAATACGTTTCCGCCTAGGTTAATAAGCCCAGAATCAACACCTCTTTTTTTCATATAATCTATCATAAGATCAGCAATATATCCTTTTGCTAAGGCACCTAAATTAATAGCCATACCTTTTTTAGCAAGAAAGACAGATTGCTTTTCTTCATCTAGTATTATTTGATTTGGATCAGTTATTTCTAATAAATCGTCAATCTCTTGTTTTGTTGGAACTTTTACATCGTTAAATCCAATTCTCCATGTTTGCACAATTGGTCCAATAGCTACATTTAAAAAACTATTTGGAGCACAACTATGAACTTTCCCTATCTTTATTAAATCAAATAAATCCGGATGAACCTCGACAGCTTTAATTCCAGCATTATGATTAACCACCATAAGTTCTGAACTGTCATCGTTCGCACTAAATCTATGCTCATACATCTTTAACATTTCCACAGCATCATCTAAAATATTTTCAGCATCAATGCTATCAAAAATAAGAATATCTATATGAGAACCCATTAATTTTAAGGTCTTTCTTCTTAATTCCATTTTTTTACACCTTACAATAAAAAATTTATTTGCTTAAGATAACTAAATATGTTGTATACATCTACAAGAAACCTGTTATTAAAAGACAAAGTAATAATAGATAATTAATACTTTAATTACATTATATAACAGAAATAACTTCAAATCAACAAAATATTTCACTCATAAAGGCTAACTTATTCATAATTTTCATTAAAAAACACAATAAAAATTAACTGCTTTTATATTTCTTTTTATAAAAAATCTACAAATATAAACACAATCGAATTTCAAATCAGCTTAGAAAACCTTATTTTATTAGTTTTTATAAAACTTTATTTTTTTATTGAATTTACTAAATTTAAAATATTACAAAATTATAAAAATACAAATATAAATTTAAAAAAATTTATATTTTGATTAAATAAACTTTTATTTTCATTGATTTTCAAAACTAATTAAATACTAACTTCTTTATTAAATTGATTTTCTCTTGATATACAAATAATATCGTTCTGCAAAAAACTTTCTATTTCCATACTTATATTTCAAGTTTGAATGCATATCAAATATCATCAGTGAACTTTTTCCTTTCAAATATCCCATGAAACTTGAAACACTGTATTTTAAAATGTATATGGTCTGGCATTATATGCCCCTCTATTATTTCTACACCTTTATACTTGCATAATCTCTTTATTATACTTACTATATCTCATTTATATTGATTAAATTCTATTTTTCGTCTATACTTAGGTGTAAATACAATATTGTATTTACATAACCACTTTGTATGCGATAAACTATTATGTTTATTTGCCATAATTAAAATCATCCTTTCTTTATTATAGAGCTTGAACTACTCTTATTTTATCAAGAAAGGATGATTTTTCAATTGTTTAACTCTTATCTCGCAGCCACATAACAGGTATTTTTTTGTTTCGGAGACTCCATCTCCTCAACTGGCTAGAATCATTAATTAATATATAATGAATGATTTTTATAATAAAACATAAGTACGCCACTTTACCCATTCTAATTTTATACTATCATATTAAACTTCAATAATTAACAGTATCTATTACCCATCGTTATTTTATACCCTTCTTATAAAGTATTATCCCTACAAGAGTCCACGCTAATAATATAATTAGAGACGGTAATTTTAATACTGCAGGAGAAAATGGGAATAATAATAGAAAAATAAAACTTATTGAAACCATTAAAGAAAGAAAACATAATATTTTATTTATCTTCTTATCAGAATATTTATAACTCACATAACTTACATATCCATAAGCAACAGCCGCTAAAACACTAGAAATATCTACTATATACAATATAACTTCTCGACCTATCCAAGGCGCTAGCAAACTAACACCTGAAACGAAAACAATTGCATAAGGATACACATCATTTGTATTTTTCACACTATATCTCTTATCCATTATATTATTATCTGATAGCGATGCTATAAGTTTACTACTAGCAATCATAAATCCATTTATACCACCATTAATTGCCGCCCACAAAGCTATTAACATAAACGAAAATCCTACATATCCTGTAGTTTTTATTACAGAGTCAGCAACAGCCCAATTTGTACTCTTTACCTCTAAAGGTGAAAAACTAAATCCTGCTATTAAATTTAATAACGAATAAATAAGTGCACCAAAAAGAATTGATATTAATGTTATTACCGTTGCTTTTTGCGGCTTAAATTTTAATTCTTTCGAAACCTGCGGAATCACATCAAACCCAACAAATAAGAAAGGAACAATTGCAATAACTGAAGAAATCTCAGAAAATGAAAAATTATAATTACTTATATAATTACTTTTAAATACAACTATATCACTTCGCATCCCTACAAATACAACCAGAATAAACACAATAAATACAAGTAAAGTACTCATAATATTTTGAACAAGAGAACTCAAATGTAATCCTCGAATATTGACAATCGTAAATAAAATAATAATTAAACTCATAAGTATAATATCACTAATCCACACTGAATATCCCGCTATAGAATACAAGTACCCAAAACTAAGCTTTTCACCAAACAAAACTTTAAATAATAAAACAAATGCACTTGCATTTAATGGAATCATACTTAAATAACACAGACTTAGTGACCAACCGACTATAAAACCGTGCCCTCGTCCTAAATTATTTAAAGCATAGGAAAACTCTCCACCTTCCTCTGTATTATGTTTTAACATAATATGATAAGCAACTTGAATTATCATAACTAGTACTCCACCTACAAATAATCCTAATGTAGTATTTATCACACCTGATTGACTTAAGAACTGTTTCCCAGGCAAAGTAAAAGAACCCCATCCTATTATTGAGCCTATAACTAAAGAAAACACATCAAAATAACCTAATTTTTTATTCATCAATACCTCCATATTTAAAATCCTAGAAGTTAGATGGACACTAAACTTCTAGGATTTTTCTCATTAATTAAAGTAATTTAAATCTATAATTTGTGACAATTGGCTCTCTTCCTGTTGTAACATCTGTGAAATACTCATATAGAGAAATTCCTAAAAATGATCCTGAAATGTTGACAACATTTTTATATCCTCTTAAATTTAATTCTCTTACCATATAATAGCTACGTTGAGAAGATAAACAGTGCACATATACCGGCTTATCTGTTGGAATCTCATCAATTCTATCTCTGAACTCACTAAGTGGTATGTTAACAGCACCTTTAATGTGACCTGCTTCATATTCAACTTTTTCTCGTGAATCTATAATATACGCTCCTTCTTCAACTAAACGTCTTACCTCACTTGTACGAACTTGTTTATATTCACCATTTAATAAATTACAAGCGACTAATGCAGCCATATTAGTAGCATCTTTTGCAGTTGTGTAATAAGGAGAATAACACAATTCTAATTCTTTTAAGTCTTCAATATTCGCTCTATTCATAATCATAGCAGCAATAACATCTACACGTTTTTCAACAGTTCCTTTACCTACAGATTGAGCGCCTAAAATCTGACCTGTTGGAACTTGAAAAATTAGTTTAAAGTGAATAGGATTTGCAGATGGGATTAAACCAACTTTATCTTTAGGAATAATGTAAGAAACATCATAATCAATTCCTAGTTTCTTACAATCTTTTTCGTTAAGCCCTGTACTTGCAGCAGTATAATCAAAAACTTTAATTACAGAAGAACCAATTACACCTGTATTTCTATATGTTCTACCATATAAGTGATCCGCTACCGCACGCGCTTGACGTTGAGCTGGTCCTGCAAGAGTTAAACGAACTTTTTTATTCGTAATAAAATGTGTTACTTCTATAGCATCACCTACTGCATAAATATCAGGATCGCTTGTTTGATAGTGGTGATTCACTAAAATACCGCCAGTTTCTCCGAAGTCAAGACCTGCATCTTTCGCTAGTCCTGCTTCTGGAACAACTCCGATAGCTAAAACTACAGCTCCAGCTTTAACTTCTTTGCCAGATTCTAAGATAACTTTACCATCAGTAACTTCTTCTAATTTTTCATTGTATAGTAATTCTACACCTTTATCATGAATTTCTTTATTTAATATTTGAACTAAGTCGTAATCCATTGGAGCTAAAATTTGATCTGATCCTTCTACTAAAGTTACGTTTTTACCAGCTTCTCTTAGGCTTTCCATAACTTCAAGACCGATAAATCCTCCACCAATAACAGCTACATCTTGTACGTTATTATTATCGATATATTTTTTTAATCTATCTATATCAACAACATTTTTAACTGTAAATACATTATCTCTGTCAACACCTTTTATTGATGCTGGTCTAATAGCTCTTGCTCCAGGAGATAAAATTAATTTATCATAACTCTCTTTATATTCCTCTCCTGTATTTACTTTTTTAATTACAATTGTTTTTTCTTCTTTATTAATTTTAACAACTTCATGTTGAACTTTAACATCTAAATTGTATTGATTTTTTAATAACTCTGGTGTCATCAAGATTAAATCATCAGCAGTTGGTACTACTCCAGATAAATGAAATGGTAAGCAACAATTTGAAAAACTAACATGAGGCCCTTTTTCAAAAACTTGAATATCCGCATATGGATCCAATCTTCTAATTCTTGCAGCTGCTGACATACCTCCAGCAACTCCTCCTACTACTAAATATTTTTTGCTCATTGTATAAGCCCTCCTATTTGATTATTATTTTTTTAATTACTTTTAAATTATTTCCAGATTATTTAAAATCACTTTTATCTCTGTGTCTAGGTGGAATTAAGCAAGAACTTCCTTTAAATAGCTTAAGCCCCGCAACAGCTCCTAACGAAATAGCAACCAAGAATACCCAACCAGAGATTGAGAAATTAGGTAATGAAGAGTATAATGCTCCAATATTACATCCTTTTGCAAGTCGAGAACCAAATCCCATTAATAAACCACCTAATCCAAATAGCATTGCATTTTTAGAATTAAATTGTAGATTTAATTTAAATCTTCCTGCCATAAGGAAAGCTAAAAATGCACCAACAACAATACCGATGTCCAAAATCACACCTGCATCAGCTAATATACCATTTGAAATTGCTTTATACACAGAAGTAAAAGCTTTATCTTCAAAATGAATTCCGAATAAACCTAAGAACCAAACTGCAAGGTGAGTAAATGCAGATGTTACACCCCACGCCTTGTTATTAAATAAGAAATAACAACCTGAAATTACAGCTAAAATAAATGCACCTGTTCTAAAACTCCATCTTTCAACAAAAACCTTATGATATAACGCCATCCCCCAAGGTTTAGCATCCAAATTATCTTTAAGCTCTTTTTCAAAATCTTCATAATCAGATTTTGGATCTAAATAAGTACCCTCTTGTTTTCTCTTATTTTCATACTTTTTAGTTAAAATATACAAGAAAAGTAACCCTAACAATGTTACAATTAATGCACCAAAATATCCGAAATATTGTGGCAAATGACCTCTTACCCCAATTTTTCCAATAGGATTTCTATCAATTACTTCTCTTAAGTAATGACCCGGAATAGTTCCTAAAACAAACAGTGGAAAAGCAATTAAAGCATGTCCTTCACCTTCCCCAAAGTCTGCTAATGTCCCAGAGGCACAACCACCTGCAATAATCATACCTATACCGAAAACAAATCCCCCAATAACAGTACCAATGTTAGTCATAAATACATTTTGTGTTCCAGGTATTATCGCTTCACCATTTTTCGCTAAAAAAGCTGGAATCGCTCCTTTTAGACTGGCTGTCCATTGAACTGTTCCATAAATTAGAGTTACCGTAGCAAATGTGATTAACAATGCTTTTGTCAAACTTCCTTCGCCTCTAACATAAATTCTTTTAATCCCTCCTGCAAAACCAAATCTTGAACGAGTCAAGGTGTAGCCAAATCCAAGACCAGCAATAAGGCCAAAAATTAATTTTGGAGTATGTAATTTATATGCAAATAAAGCCATCAGTACAATTATCACACATCCAATAATAGGTTGAATTTTATTAAATTTTTTTGAAAATTCTCCTGTGTTCATAAGTATGTTCTCCTTCTTTAAATTTATTTTAATTACATTTTCAAATAACTTAAATTTAATACTATTTATACGTTTAATAAAATGTAATTTGTACTATAACACACTTCCAATTATATATATATATATATATTGTCAACCCTTTCAAATTATTTTTTATAAAATATATTCTTATTTTTAATATTATTATACTTAGTGAATT
>NZ_CABFLN010000017.1 GCF_901873445.1 Gemella haemolysans | reverse complement strand
AATTTACTGACTTTAAAGTTTAAAATACTAAACAAAAATAACTTAATATTTTGTCCAACTTTTTGGGTGCAGTACCATGAAGATAAAATAACAGGAGGTTTTTCTTATGAAAAAATGGTCTACAAAGGACATTATTATTTTAGCCTTAATAGGTTTCTTATTTGGAGGCATATTTCTTGCTGCAGGATGGGTTTACGCTGGATTAGAGGCTGCACTTACTCCGCTAGGTTACCAACCTTTCGCAAATGAGATTCTATTCGGGCTTTGGGTTATGGCTGCACCTGTCGCTGCTGTATTGGTTAAAAAACCAGGGAGTGCAACTTTAGGTGAAGTTCTAGGGGCATTGGCTGAGATGCTATACGGTTCATTTTTCGGAGCTGGAGTTATCATATCAGGTATAGTACAAGGATTAGGATCAGAGTTCGGATTTTTAGTTACTAAGTATAAACGTTATGATTCTAGATCTTTATTCCTATCTGCAATAGGTATTACACTTTCTAGCTTTGTCTTTGAATATTTCAAACTTGGTTACGAAGCTTATTCTATAGGATTAATTCTAGCATTATTAGTTGTTCGTTTTATCTCAGTGGTGATTTTTGGCGTTATCTGTGTAAAACTTATTCTAAATATCGTTAATAAAGTTCAAAAAAGCGGTAATGAGTAATGAACATTATAGAAATCGTTGATTTTTCTCTAAAAATTAAAGATAAAGTCTTATTTGATAATGTTAATCTAAAGATAAAAGAGCACAGTTGGCTAGTTTTAACAGGAAATATCGGTAGTGGCAAATCTACCCTACTTCGAACAATTTGTAAATTAAATAAGGAAAAATACGACGGACTCATAACTTACAAAGAAAAAAATATAGTTGATATACCTATGCAAGAACATGTTAGGCACATAGGGTATGTGATGCAACACGCTATTAATCAGTTTGTTATGCCTACTTTAGAAGAAGAGATAATCTTTGCTTTAGAAAATCTATGTCTAGAAACACAGGTTATTAATGAAAAACTAGAGTATGCTCTATCAATCACTAAAACAAAAGAACTCGCAAAGAAACATATCCATACATTATCTGGAGGAGAACGTCAACGTGCAGCATTTGCTGTTGCTTTAGCGATGGGGAGTGAAATATTAATATTAGATGAACCTTTTGCAAATGTTGATAAGAAAACTCGTAGCTCTCTATTAACTTTACTTAAAGACTTAAACAATCAAGGTGTGACAATAATAGTTTGCGATCACGAATATCAACTGTATTTAAACTATGCAGATACTTTCTATTATCTTTCTAATGGGAGTTTGGAATTAATAGAAAACCCAAGCATAAAAACTACAACTATAAATCTAGCTAAAAACTTACAAACAGAAGAATTACTTAAACTTAAAGAAGTCATTATTACTCAAGGGAACAAAAAATTATTAAACACAACAAACTTTACAATACACAAAGGAATTACCACACTAACAGGAGATAACGGAACAGGAAAAACAACACTACTACATGCTATCTCCCAGCTAAAAAAATATAAGGGAAATATTTATTTTAAAGATACCAAAGTGAAAAAATCAAGAAAGTTATATAGAAAACTAAGTACTTGCTTACAAGACGCCTTTCAGCAATTCATTAGTTTAATGCCACGAGAAGAAATATCTATGCAAAAAGATATTTGGGAACATGCTCACGTGTGGCAAAAAAAGCTTTTAGAAGAATTTGATTTAGAAAAAGAACTCGATAAAAGTTTATATTATTATAGCGGTGGCCAAAGAAAACTTATTCAACTTATGTGTTTATTAAGTCAAAAAACTGAGCTGTTGCTGTTAGATGAACCTTTTACTCATCTAGATGAAAGGGCCTGTTCATTCATCATGGATTGGATAGAAGAGAATAAGGAGCTTGTAGGTCAATCATTTATTATTGTTAGTCATAGATTAGAACCGCTAAATAATAGAAGTGATTACCATATTGAAATCTCAAATAATACTTTACATTGTATAACGGAGGATAATTATGGAAAAGAAAATAATTAGTCCTACTCTTACTCTTATAATAATGTTATTAACTATTTGGATTTCGTTTAGTAAATTACTAGCTCTAAATATTACTATAATATGTACAACAATAGTTTTATTAGTTTCGTCAAAATATTGGAATAAGTTACTAATTTTTCTATTCCTACCACTTCTACCTGCAATAGGTTCTGCCTGGGCTATTATTGTTCAAACTTCTAATTATAAATACGCTCTTTTAATTTTTACTAGAACATATAGTTTTGCAGGATTAGGTTTAATTTTAGCAACATACATTTCTCTAGTGGAACTATTAAAATATCTTGAACAACATGGACTTTCATCTAATGTAGTCTATGGTCTTCTAGTAGTTATTCAAGCATTGCCAAGAATACAATACGAAACCCAAATGATTACAAAATCAAGTCGACTTAGGGGTATCTTCTTACCTTTTTGGTCACCTTACTACTATGCAAAAGCTATATTTATAGCTTTAACTTGGCAGCCTCAAATATCTGAAGCGATGACAGTACATGCCTATGAAGACTTTAAAAAACGAACTCACTATAATAAATATATAATCGATAAAAACAAAAGTATATTTATTATATTACTTTTCTCTATACTTTTATCTCTATTATTAGTACTAAATAAATAGAAAGAAGCCATCATGAAAATCACTCCATGATGGCTTTTATATATCTAAAAAATAAAAAAACTGGCGGGAATGTGTGGGAATCGAACCCACCCAAGAGGCTCTTAACCCCTCATACTAGTTTTGAAGACTAGAGAGCACACCAGAACTCATCCACTCCCAAGTATGTTTATATTATACAATAAATATTGCAAAAATGCAAGATGATATGTTAACGTATACAGAATACTATTCTATTTGTGAAATCACAAGTGTTCTCATATTCCATATTTATACCACTTACAACTGGTTTTTTACCACTTACCTAAAAGCTATTAATTTTTACGTTGAAATAATATATAATATACCTATAAACATTTAGAAAGGAGACAATATGAAAATTAACATAGAATTAGATTCAACGCTTAAAGACATCGAACTTGTTATTAAGACACCTGACTTAAATAATGATGTAATATTAATTAAAGAACTAGTTGAAAAAGCTTTATTAAATTCTCAAAAAATAATTTTCTATAAAGGTGACTCAGAATATTTCATCCCACTCGAATCAATATTATTTTTTGAAACTTCTGATAATAAGGTATATGCTCATACTACAGATGAATTCTTCGAAGTGAAGTTTAAATTGTATGAATTAGAAAAGATGATTCCATTTTATTATTGTCGAATTTCTAAGAGCTCTATAATAAATACAAAAGTAATTTATTCGCTAGAAAAATCTTTTTCTGGTTCTAGTACCGCTTCTTTTTCAAATTCTAAAAAGCAGGTTCATATTTCAAGACATTACTATAAAATATTGAAAGATAAATTAAAAGAAATGAGGTAAAAATAAATGAGACGAAGTTTTATTGGATTATTTTTTATACTAGTTGCTATAACTACTCTACTTGATGGTTTTAGTATTTTCCCAAACGGATCAATTTTTCTCGCTATATGTACTGTTGTACTTGGATTTTTTGCTGTTCGAGGTTTAATGGATTTTGATTCTTTTGGAACAATATTCCCACTTGCATTATTATTCTATGTGTACAATAAAAATTATCACTTTGCAAACATATCAGGATGGAAAATATTCTTTGTGGCAGTTTTTCTTAGTCTTGGTATATCTATGTTTGTACCTAGAAAATATAAATATAGAGAATTCAAAAAATTCCATAAAAGTAAAAAACATCAAAAGATAGAAAATGGCTATGATTATTCTGATGTAACCTTTGGCGAAAATACACAGTATATTGATATTAGTAAATCTGATTCATTCTCTGCTTCTACGACATTCGGGACTACTACTATCTACTTTGAAAAATTAGATACTTACCCTATAAAAAACTTTGAACTTAATGTTTCGATTTCTTTTGGTAATCTGAAAGTTTATTTACCAAAAGAATGGACAATCGAAAATAATACAAATAACTTCTTAGGAAAAGTTCAAAAAAACTCTCACAACATCGGTAAAGATGTAAAAATCATTCTAAATGGTTCGGTAACTTTTGGAGAAGTTGAAATAATTCATATATAAAAAAATAACTCTCAAGACATTAAATCTCTTGAGAGTTTTCTTTGTTATTTTCTGCTTTCTTTTGTTGTTCTCTTTTTTCTACTAACTTAGATAAATAGATAGAACCAACAGTTAATAAAATTACTAATAATGAGGCTATTAAAAATTCTTTACTAAAGACATTTGTACTAGTAGCTCCAAAGTTTAAAAATACTACTGTTCCTGGAATTATTCCAAGTACACTCGCTATCATATATTTTGTTAAACTTATATTAGTTAAACCATATCCATAATTTATCATATTATATGGCACTAAAGGAATAAGTCTCAAAATTACTAGACTCATCATCAACTTCTCATCACTAACATTAAAGATTCTATCATGTTGCTTCGGTGTCATTTTTTTCTTAAGGTAGTTTTTCACCCATTCGCGTCCAAAACGACGAGAAATTACAAACATAATATAACAATTCAATGAAGCTCCAACAAAAGTTAGTAAACTTCCCTCGACAAAACCAAACGCTACTCCTCCAGCAACTGCAAGTATTGGAACCGGAAAGAAAAATACCGGTAAGAACATAAACATTAATACATAAATAATTGGTGCTAGTACACCAAAACTTTGAATAAACTCAGTCATTACTCTCCTCCTATTTAAAGTATGCTGATACTTTTTCTAAAAATTCTAATTCAATATATGAGGCTATTTTTTTAAATGTACTATCATCCATCAACATTTTATCATTTTCACTATACTGTTTAAACGCCATACTACACCATGTCACACCTCTTAGACAATTAAATATTAAATATCTTTCAAATCGTTCTTTATCAAATGTACGATATTTACTATATTCTTCTAAAAATTCATCAATTTCTGCTTTCAATAAAATAATATCCGTCTTCCAAAATGTTGTCGTCGGTGCCAGAAAATGAGCTAAATCTTGTTCACACTCTCCTATTAATGCCTTCTCCCAATCAATAACATAACTATCTTCTTTTCCTTCTCCAATCAGGAAGTTTCCTGAATTTAGTTCGGTGTTTATAATACATGGATTAGCTATACTATATTTTTCAGGTATAAGCGTCTGACATTTTTCTAAGAAAGTATTGATATACGAGCTAACTTTTTTATCAGCCTTATCCCAAGATAAATATTCACCCGACATTTGTCTACATTCATCAAACATCAGTTGAAATGGATTCGCTGCATTGATTAAATTGTTGTCACCATATGGTGTATTGTGAACCTTACTTAATAAATAAGCTGCAATATCCATATCCGTTTTGTAATTAAGTGTTCTACCTTCTAAAAACTCCATCGTTAAATATTTATATGGCAATAAACTTGTTTCCGTCACTAGTTCATACGGTTTTGGTGTAACTCCACTATCTTTCAACAATTGTAGAGTCTCATATTCATACTCTATTTGATTCTCAAGATTCATCTGACTCTTCATATTTATTCTAAGAACTTTTTTAAAATTCTTATCGTCAAAGGTAAAATTAATATTATATTCTCCCGCACCTAATAACTCAATATTCTCATATCCTGTTTCCGCAAGTAGAAGGTCTTCTTTTGTATCGATATCAAGTCCACTTTCACCTAGATAATAGCTTAATTTCTGCTCTTTACAAACAGAAAGTAAATTCTCTAAAACACTATTGTCACCATAACTAGGGAGATTAAATACCTCCTTAGTAGCTTTCTTCATTCCTATTAAAAAGTACCCACCGTCAATACTAGGATTTATAACAATATCAAAATTATCTAATTTCTCAAAAGCAGTATTAATCATATCTTTTTTTAGATTATAGATATCAGAACCTAATAAAATCACCTTGTCACTAGTTTTCAATTCTGCTTCAATAGCATTATACATCTTATCACCAAGTGTTTTTCCTTCTTGATAAGAAAATTTCCTCTTTTCTAGAATATCCTTCATCGTATTATCATCACTATTTTGACCATCGTGATAAACTACTAATTCTTCTCCGCTTTCTTTTAAAAGTCTATAATTCAATTTCATTAATTTTTTTTGAATTTCGATAGCATTTTCTAGTGAAACAAAGTCATATAACCTTGTTTTTGTCGTACCCACCTTCGGTACTCTTGTAAAAAATATTATTTTGTTTTTCATCTCTGAAATTTTTCCTTTAATAAACTCTCTTAAATTATTCTAATTTCACAATCGATTTTACATATAAAAAAGGGAGACTCAATAACAATATCTCTAATTGAAATTTCTATTTTGAGTCACCCTTGTACGTTAAATATTAATGATTATGCCCTGAATGATCATCTTTCTTCTCTGAAGAGTGATTGTGTCCTTCGTGACCTTTGTGTTCACCATGTCCATCTTTACAATGTTCACAGTGCCCTTCCTTATGCTCTGAACCTTTTACTGCAGCGCTTGGATCTTTACAGCAATCTGCAATTTCAAATTTATAGCTGTGCTCTTTAGTTCCATCAATTGCATTAAATACATTTTTATATCCTAAATCAATAAGTTTTTGAGCAACTACTGAAGAACTATTTCCAGTAGAACTGTACACATATATCGGTAGTTCTTTATTTTCTGGTAAAATTGATTTTAAATCATCTAATTTTTTAACATCAATGTTTTTAGCACCTGCTGCGTGACCTTTTTCAAAATCAGCTTTATCTCTTACATCTAAGAATACATTGTTTGAAGCTGTATCTAATAATGCATCTTGGAATTTACCACTACTTAATGATGAATATTTCACAAGATCATAGCTATAATCTTTTACATTTTGAGCTCCAGATACATCTTTAAATCCTTGTTTTGTTAGTTTTTCTACAGCATCTTTTGTTGTATCAGATTTATCACTATAAACAACTACTTTCTTCTCTCTCCACGTACGGATTTCTTCGATGCTTTTTTCTATTTTTGATAATGGAATGTTAATTGCATGTTTAAGGTGTCCTTCTTTATAAGACGCCTCATCTCTTACATCTACAACTAGATAATTTTCTTTTTCCTTATCATCTTTTTGAATTTTGTTTAACTCTTCACCTTTTAATTCTTTTACAGATGAAGTAGTTGAACATCCTACTAAAGCTAATGATAACACTGCTGACATACTTACAGCTAAAAACTTATTATATTTCATTTGTTTTTCTTCCTCTCCTTATTTAATAAAAGACAAGGTAATACCTTAAATTTTTTGTATATTTATGTAGAACCTTGTCTTCTATTAGTATAACTTATAAATAATTTTTTTTCTAACAAACAGTTTTATTTTTCACTGTTTTTTATAATATCTCTTTAAAATTTGTATTCGTGTTCTTTTGTACCATCCCATGCGTTATACACATTTGTATAACCAAGTTCTACAGCTTTTTGTGCTGCTTTTGAAGAACGATTTCCGCTATAGCAATACGTATAAACTGGTGCATTTTTATCTGCTGGTAATAGTGCTGCTAAATCTTTATCAACATTTTTTACATCAATATTTTTAGCTCCTGCTACATGAGATTTTTCGTAATCTTTAGCTTCACGAACATCAATAAATGTTCCTTCTTTTTTATCGATTGCCGCTTGGAAGTCACTTGCTAACAATGTTGTAAATTTAACTATTTCATAGTCTTTATAGTCTTTGACACCTTGTGCATTAGAAACTTTTTTGAATCCTGCTTTTACAAGTTTATCAGCAGCTTCTTTACTTTTCTTACCAGTATTACAAACTGTTACTACTTCTTTATCTTTCCATGCGCTTAAGTGCTCCGCATGTTTTTCAATATCAGCTAATGGAATATTAATAGCGTGTTTTACATGCCCCTCTTTGTATTCTTTAGCATCTCTTACATCGATAACAAGGTATTTTTCTTTTTCTTTGTCATCTTTTTCAATTTTATTTAATTCTTCTCCTTTTAGTTCTTTTACAGCAACTGTCCCATTGTTACTGCTTGAGCTACTATTCGAAGCTGAAGAACAACCTGCTAAAGATAAAGATAAAACGGCTGCCATACTGACAACTAATAATTTATTGTATTTCATAATTTTAACTCCTTTGTTATTGTTTTCATACATAGTATAACAAATCAAATTCATTCAATCAACATCATAAATTAGAGAAACAAAGAAATATTTTACTTTTTTATCAAAGCTTCAACTTTACATAAAAATAAAATAAAGCCTATAAATAAAACTATTTATAAACTTTATTTAACACCTTATTTTTTTTATACTTTCGTTATATTCAGAAAAATAATAATATTTTTACACCTTATCTAATTCTGTAAAAAGTTGTTTAATGTTCTTAACTTTATACCCTGTATAAACTTTTAACTCATCATCAAAATGCCATTTTTTTTCAACTAAACATGTTTTCATCCCTAATTTCTTAGCTGGATTTATGTCATGATATAAGGAATCACCAATCATCATAGTCTCCTCAGGTAATATTTCCTCAGATTCTAACACATTTAGAAATGCTCCCTCTTTTGGCTTACTAATATGTTTTTCACCGGATATATATAACTTAAAAACATTTTCTAAACCTAATTTTTTCAGTTTCATTCTTTGTTCTTTTGATTTTCCATTCGTCAAGATAATCATATTGTACTTATTTCTATTTTTATTAATCCACAAATTCACCTCTTCATCCGGTTCAATCAATGCTGAGATAAATTCGAACTGCTTGTCATAATAAAACTTACACTCTTCTTCCGTAAGATCTAACCCTAATTTTTCTAAAGTTAATTTTAACCGCTTATTTCTTAGTTCTACTAAACGTAATTTCCCTTGAACTATTTCTTCTACTAATTTATTATTGATACTCTTATATAACTTAAAAAACTCATCATAGCTAATCAATTTATCATATTCTAAATATTCAAATACTAGTCTATTAGATTTTTTCCATATATGACTAAAGTCATACAAAGTATTATCTAAATCAAAAATTAAATTTTTTATCTCAGTCATCAACTTCACCTCCAATCTTAATGATGAATATTATTTATATTGTACATTTGAAAAAGCTAAATTCCAAGTAAAATCACTTGGAACCTAGCTTTTATTTTTCTTCTTCTAAATATCTTACTACAGGTCTTGCTTCATAAACTATAGTCCCATCTGGAATACTATGTTTTACTACTGCATTAGCTCCAATTTTAGAATCTTTACCAATTGTAATATTTCCTAAAACTTTTGCTCCAGCACCTATCATAACATTATCCCCAATAGTAGGATGCCTTTTTATCGGATCTAATGTGGTTCCCCCTAAAGTAGTTCCATGATACATAGTTACATTATCTCCGACTACTGCTGTCTCTCCGATAACTACTCCCATCCCATGATCAATAAACAAGCCTTTACCGATTTTTGCTCCAGGATGTATCTCTATTCCGGTTAACCTTCTTGCTCTTTTTGATAAAAGACGAGCCATTGTATGCCAACCTTTTTTGTATAATTTATGTGAAAAGTAATGATAGTTTAGCGCCTTTATGTGAGGATATGTAAGATAAATCATAAGTTTCGACTCTGCTGCAGGATCGTCTTTTAAAACTCGATTTAAATTGTAATTTAAATTATCAAAATAACCCATTACACTTCTACATGTGTAACATCTTTGAAGTCAAGGACAGATAAATATTTATCAACCCCATCAGGTAAGATAGTTACAATGTTTTTACCAGGGTATTTTTCTGCTACTTTCTTAGCTCCAACTATTGCTGCTCCTGATGAAATACCAATACCTATTCCAGTAGAACGCAAGAAATTTTTAGTTTCTTCTATTGCCTCATCACTTGTTACTGTATAAACCTCATCCATATATTCTTTTTGGAAGTTTTCTGGAATAAATCCTGTTCCAATACCTTGAATTTTGTGTGATCCTCCATGTCCTTCACTAATAGCTGGTGACTCTGCTGGTTCTACAGCAACTGCTAATACCTCTGGTTTATTTTCTTTTAAATATTTAGCAACACCTGTAAATGTTCCTCCAGTCCCAACTCCAGCAACAAAGATATCAATATTAGGTACTTGTTCTAATATTTCACGTCCTGTTGTTTTGTGGTGATACCCTGGGTTAGCAGGGTTATCGAATTGACTTAGAGAAATTGCATTGCTATATTTCTCACGAATTTCTGCAGCTTTTTCGATTGAACCTTTAATTCCTAATTCTTTTGGTGTTAAAATTAATTGTGCTCCATATGCTTTAATAATATTACGTCTTTCAATACTCATGCTTTCCGGCATAATTACCACAGCTTTTAATCCTAAAACAGAAGCTAAAATAGCTACAGCTATACCTGTATTACCACTAGTTGGCTCAACAAGGATAGTATCTTTATTAACCGCACCTTGAGAAATAGCCTCTTCTAACATACCAAGCACAGCTCTATCTTTAACGCTTCCTCCTAGATTATATTTTTCTAGTTTCACAAAAATATTTGTGTTATCTAGTTGATATACGGGTGTGTTACCCACGAATTTTAATGATGATGAAATCATAAAATCCCTCCTCTTCTGACTTTATAATAAATAACTTTTGTTATTTGAATAAAATTATAACATAAGTTCTTAATGAAAATAAAGTAATTAATCTGACTTTTTTTATCGTTTTCATTTCTATTTTATTATTTAATTTTTAAAAAATATGATAATACTAATATAATAAATTATAAAATTCAACTTCTTAGTCCTTTTCTCTCAATAATTAATTATATAAATTACTACAATTCTTCCAAAAATATTACTGAAAATATATAATAAAAAACATAACAAGTAAAAATAATTACTCATTATGTTTAATTATATTGTTCATATCATTCGGTAAATTTGTATATACATTTACTTTTTCTCCAGAAATTGGATGAATAAACGCTAAGTTACTGCAATGAAGTGCTTGCCTACTTATTAAGCTAACATCTCCTCCATAGAGCTCATCACCAAGTAATGGATATCCTAGATACTTCATATGCACCCTTATTTGGTGAGTTTTTCCTGTATAGAGTTTTAATTTAACAATACTAATATTATTGTTAAAGACATGTCTTTCTAACCAATATTCAGTTTTAGCATACTCTCCGCCTTCTCCCACCTCACGTTCTATAATACTAGAACTCACTCGACGTATAGGAGCTTCAACAATACCATAATCTTTTATTTTCCCATTTATTAACGCCGTGTAATACTTATCTATCTCCATATTGCTAAATAATGCATGGATATGTCGGTGTTTAGCTATTAATACTAAACCAGATGTGTTTTTATCAAGGCGCGTTACTATATGAGGAATTGAATTAATATTTTTCTCTCTAAAATAGTAATTTACTCTCTCTAACAATGACTCATCTTCGGCATTCCTAGATGGTATTGAAGGTAGATTAATTTCTTTGTTCACAATTAAAAAATAAGCATCTTCATATACAATTTCGATAGGTTTATCTATAAATCTGACAAAGTCACTATAATTTTCACTAGGAAGAGTAATTTCTACAATATCGCCTTTTTTTAAGATATATCTGACATTTTCTTCCTTGCTATTTACTTTTATACTGCCATCATTATCAAACTTTATTCTAATAAGAGTTTTTCTTGAAATATTGTTTTCTAGAAGAAATTCCCTTAATACTTGTTCATTTTTAACTACATATTTCAAAATAATATTAGTCATTTTTTATAAATGATCTCTTCACTCGTTGCCAAAAACTGTCATCATTATAACGAATAAAAGAAACTTTCTTATCCTTTGCTAGAGTAATTTTTATTTTTGAAACACTGTCATAATTAAAGTGCATATGATCTACTGTAATACGATGATTTTCCTTATCTATCGGTTTTATCATAAGTTCGTCATCTTGAGATAGTATTAAAGGATTTCCTAATGTTCTATAAACAAGATTATTTAATGCTGCGATTTCGGTCACTTGATATAATGGTAACTGTGGGTGAATTACCGCTCCACCTAAACTCTTGTTATATGCAGTTGAACCTGTAGGCGTACTAATACATAGCCCATCACCTCTAAAACTTTCAAAATGGACACCATTAATATATACCTTAGCCGAATACGTGCTTCCAGTATGATTATTAACTGTAATTTCATTTAAAGAATAATAATCTGAAACTAAATCTCCATTTGAACAATATGCTTTTACTCTTAATAAAGGATATTCTTCAATTTTCGGTTTTAAAGCTAACATATCAAAAAAGATTCTTTCATAATTTTGAACTGAGTAGTCTGTATAAAATCCTAAGTGCCCTGTGTGAATAGATAAGAATTTGATATTATCTAAATTATCCATATACTTATTAAATGTTCGCAGCACAGTTCCATCTCCACCAACCGCAAAAACATAGTCAGGATTCTCTTTATCTTCTTTCATATCACTAGATAAAAGAAACTCTTTTAACTTCAAACCAATCTTTTCTGATATTTCGTCATGTCTGACTTCTACACTAAATTTACCTTCTAACATTTTGATCTTCACCCATTATTTTTTCATAGTTTTCTAACCATACATCTGCAAAATCTGGTGCAAGCGCTCCGTGATTTTTATCAATCCATTCTTGAAGTTTGTTTACATTATATTTTAATATTTTATCTATTTTTTCACCATACTGATAACGTGCTTTATTTTGATTATATTCGTCTTCATCTAGTAAGAAATATTTTCCATCTGGATATTTTTTTATATCTAAATCATAGTCAATATATTTTACTCCATCTACGTCATATGCAAATGGACTACTTAAATTCGAATAATAGTGAACTCCATCTTCTCTAAACATACAAATTATATTAAACCAACATTCATTATGGAAATAAACTAGTGCTATCTCTTTTGTAACCCATGTTCTTCCATCACTTTCTGTCACAAGAGTTCTGTTGTTTGCTAAAATCAGAACTTGTTCATCCGCTTCTAGTACAACATTCTTGTGCCAAATTCTATGAATAGATCCATCATGTTTATACGCTATAATTTTTACTACATCACCTTTTTTAGGCTTTTCTCCTCTGTACATAGTTCCTCCTTTCATACTCATTTTTAATGTCTTTTTAATTATAACATATTTAATATATTTCATTCTACTGTAATAACTATTTTTTTATAAATTTCTCAAACTCATCAATATGTGATTTTTTTAATAACAAAAAAGCAACTTCAAAATTCTTTTTAAAATCAATTTTGAAATTGCTTTTTGTATTAATATTCTATTCGTAATCGATTACTCCAAGGGCAATCTTAGCATAACGTGACATTTTGTCTTTTGTCCATGCTGGTTCCCAAACTAGATTTACATCTACTTTTTCTATCTCATCAACACCTAACATTGCTGTCTCAACTTGCTCGATGATAATTGGAGCTAAAGGACAACCCATAGATGTCAGTGTCATATCGACGATAGCGTGCTTATTATCATCACTCATCTTAACATCATATACTAACCCTAGGTTCATAATATCGATACCAAGTTCAGGGTCTATTACATTTTCTAATGCTTCTATTACTCTATCTTTTAATGTTTCCATTTTCTCGCCTCTTTCCTTTAATTTTTAGTGCTACTCAAATTTATTTATTTGGATTTTCTATAATTACAGCTCCATCTTCTGTTCCTTTTATGCATAGTTTACACATGTTTAAAAATAGTCCATATTCTACTACTCCAACTATGCTTTCAAGTTTTTCTTTTACAGCTTTAATATCAAATCCATAACCCAAGTGTAAATCTACAATATAATTATTGTTGTCTGTTATAAGAGTAGCTCCATCTTTTAATCTTAACACTGGATTTAAGCCCGCTTCTTCCATTTTTCTAATAGTATGACTATATCCAAATGGCAATATCTCTACAGGTAGGTTAAAGTTCCCCAGTTTTTCTACATCTTTACTTTCGTCATAGATCCAGATTACTTCACGAGCAATATCAGCAACTATTTTTTCTCTAAATAACGCTGCTCCTCCACCTTTTATCGCATTAAAATCTTTATCAATTTCATCTACTCCATCAACAGCAAGATCAATGTGATCAATTTCTTCTAATTCTTTGATTGTAAGACCAAGGCTTTTAGCTAGTTCAACCGTTTGGATAGACGTTGATACCATTTCTATATTCAATCCCTCTCTTACTTTATCAGCTAGTGCATGCACAAAATAAAATACCGTCGAACCAGTCCCTAAACCAACGATCATACCATCTTTTACATAATCTACAGCCTTTTTACCAACAACTTCTTTTAAATTCATTTCGAATCCCCTCTTTTGTATATATATTACTCTTAAATTATTTATATTCTACTAATAAATATTTTTTCTTACCACGTCTAAGTACAGTGAAGTTATCTTCAAGTCTGTCTTTAGCTTCTACAACATACTCTAAGTCTGTAACTTTATCACCATTCACATAAACAGCTCCATTGTTTACATCTTCACGAGCTTGACGTTTTGATTGAACTAGATTACTTTCAACTAGGAAATCTACGATATTGTATTCTTTTTTCTCTAATTCAGATTTTGGCATACCTTTAACAGCTGCTTTTAATTCATCGTGAGTTAGTTCTTTAATGTTTCCTGAAAATAATGCTTTTGTAATGTTTAATGCACTTTCTAATGCTTTTTCACCATGAACAATTTTCACCATTTCTTCTGCTAATGCTTTTTGAGCAAGGCGTAAGTGCGGCTCTTTTTCTGAACTTTCTCTTAATGCTTCAATTTGGTCTTTTTCTAAGAATGTGAATTTTTTAAGTGCAGGTACTACTTCTGTATCTGCTGTATTGAACCAGAATTGATAAAACTCATACGGTGTCGTTTGTTCTGGATCTAGCCATACTGCTCCACCAGTTGATTTACCGAATTTAGTTCCATCTGATTTTAACATTAATGGGATAGTAAATCCGTATGCTTCTACATCACCACGAAGTTTTCTCATAATTTCTAATCCAGTAGTAATGTTACCCCATTGATCCGAACCACCAATTTGTAATTTAACATTATGGTGTTCATTTAAATAAGCATAATCCATACCTTGTAAAATTGTATAACTGAATTCTGTGAAAGATAATCCATTATCTAATCGACTTGAAATAGAATCCTTCGCTAGCAGGTAATTAATATTTACTAATTTTCCGTAATCACGTAAAAATTCAATCATAGATATTTTTCCTAACCAGTCTCGGTTATTTACGAATTCAATATTGTCATCTCCTCGGAAAATATTGCGAAGTTGTCCTTCAAGGCGACGAGCGTTATCTTCAATTACCTCAAGACTTTGTAATTGGCGTTCTTCACTGCGTCCTGAAGGATCACCTATAATACCAGTTCCTCCACCTACTAGAATGACAGGCTTATGCCCATGTTGTTGAAATCTTTTTAATGTTAAAAATGGTAGTAAGTGTCCAATGTGTAATGAGTTACCAGTTGGATCCGTACCACAGTAAATTGACACACTTTCTTTTTCTAATAATTCTTTAATTCCTTCTTCATCAGTTTGCTGATAAACTAAATCTCTATATTTTAAATCTTCTAATAATTTACTCATTAAAATGCCTCCATATCATTTTTAATACACTTACCTCAATTATATCATATTTTTTACTTTTTCTTTTATCTTTTTCTTATATTTAAAGATAAAAATGAACGACACTAAAAACCAGATTTTTATAGAATCATGTTTTTAACATCGTTCATTAAAATTTATAAAATACTAAAAAAGATTTTTTAGAACATATTCAGCCTTTACTAAATTTCTGATACAACATATTAGCTGCAATTTATTCTACAGTGTATACTAATCTTTTCATTATTTTTTATTATATTACTTTGTTTTTAGTATTAGCTTTTAAGAAGTTATAGTATTCATCACTAGCAAATACATTATCTTTGTTTTTTGGATCTAGTCTCCATTTTTCATATTCTTCTTTGGAAACAGGATAATCTAATGGGTTAAACCAACTAGTAACGTGTAACATTGCTACTGTAGGTTTGTTTTTTGAACCTAGATAATCTTTTAATCCTTGTCTATAGCTGAATGCAAAAATTGGATGAGGAACATCATTTAAAATTAATGCTCTATGTCTTGGACTAGACATCCATCCATCAAATACATCTTTAATAATTGCATCAAGAGTTGTTAGGAAGTACAAATCTCCCCAGTTACCTTGTAGTGCATTTTCACCAGCAATATTATATCGGTGATTATCAGGACTAGTACCTGTTAAATCAATTCCTTTATCAGAATATACAGTATACCAGCTTCGACCATCAGGGCGTTTATGTTTACCTTCTTTTTTAC
Organism: Gemella haemolysans; assembly: GCF_901873445.1. Taxonomy (GTDB): domain Bacteria; phylum Bacillota; class Bacilli; order Staphylococcales; family Gemellaceae; genus Gemella; species Gemella haemolysans_C. Next base: position 14,057 of record NZ_CABFLN010000017.1, on the reverse strand, counting down.
CTAAATAACGAGAACTACCATAATCTGCCATTTCTTTTGCTCTTTCATTTACCATATCTTGAACAAATTTATCAATTTTAACATTATTGAATACGTTGTCAAACGCACTAACAGCAGGAGTAAGACCAGCTTTCACTCTTTCAACATTAGCTAAATCAATAAATTTTTTATTAATTTCTAGTTGGTTTTTCAACGCATAGTCATTGATTATTTTTTGTACACCAGCAGGATTATTTACTTTGTTAAAGTATTGACCTAAGTTTAACTTATTGAATAATTTATAATTTTCAGGGTCTTTTAATTTTTCTACTACAGATGTAACATCAACATTACCATTTGCTGTGCCAAAAAGTTTAGTTAATGCATCAGTTTGTTCTGAAGTTACAAACCAATTATTTTCAGTATCTAATACGAAATATGTATCAGTTGTTGCTTGAGGAACTTTTGTACCAATTTCAACAACTTCGTTCACAGCTTCGATACGATCAACATTTTGTTCAGTACCTTGTTTTACAAGTTTATCACCTTCATAAATATCATCACGTACTACTTTATAAGAACCATTTTTTCCTGCTGTTAATACATTTCTTGTACCTTTAGCAAGTTGATTATTATATCTAGTTACAGTTTTAAATTTAATTGTTTCTGTACGGACGTTAACACGTTTTGTTGTTTGTTTTACTTTTGTTCCAATCTCAACAACTTCGTTCACAGCTTCAATTCGATCGATATTTTGTTCAGTACCTTGTTTCACAAGTTTATTACCTTCATAAATATCATCACGAACAACTTTATAAGAACCATTTTTTCCTGCTGTTAATACATTTCTTGTACCTTTAGCAAGTTGATTATTATATCTAGTTACAGTTTTAAATTTAATTGTTTCTGTACGGACGTTGATACGTTTTGTATTTTTGTTATCTACCTTAGCGATAGCATATTTTCCATTTACAAAGTAATGCGTTCCGGCATTATCTTTCCCATATCCTGTAAATTTCTTACCATTTTGGAAAAAATACCAATCTGTTCCATCATCATACCACCAGTTCGCATATTTTCCATTTACAAAGTAATGTGTCCCGGCATTATCTTTCCCATATCCTGTCAACTTCTTACCATTTTGGAAGAAGTACCAATCTGTTCCGTCATCATACCACCAGTTCGCTACTTTCCCATCTACATAATATACTCCATTAACATATCCTCTTGTTGGAGCTTTTTTCTCTTCTGCATATTTCCCATTTACAAAGTAATGGACTCCGGCATTATCTTTCCCATATCCTGTCAACTTCTTACCATTTTGGAAGAAGTACCAATCTGTTCCGTCATCATACCACCAGTTCGCTACTTTCCCATCTACATAATATACTCCATTAACATATCCTCTTGTTGGAGCTTTTTTCTCTTCTGCATATTTCCCATTTACAAAGTAATGGACTCCGGCATTATCTTTCCCATATCCTGTCAACTTCCTACCATTTTGGAAGAAATACCAATCTTTCCCATCACTATACCACCAGTTCGCCGGTTTGTTATTGTCATAGAATATAGATCCTCTATACTCTGCATTAACATCATGACTTACTACAGTATTAACCACGACTGGTGTAGCTAATACTGTTAGCAAACTTAATCCTAATTTAACTTTGTTTTTTCTCATAAATTATTCTTCCTGATTCCTTTCTAAAAATAAATACATTCCATTTGATTATATTATATTTTTAAATTTATTTCAAAAAAATAGGTAAATTGGATATAGTATAATTTAGTTTTTCCTTTAAAATTATGATATAATATAGCTAATAGTATACAATCTAAGGAGATTACAATGAAATTTAAGAAGATATTAACTTCTATGACTCAAGCCCTTCTTCTTTCACTTGGACTGCTAATCAGTCTTAGTATGGGACTTGCTATTGGGTATGTAGGTGGCCTTGTAAAAGATCAACCTGTTTTAACTCAAAAAGAAATGAAGGAACAAATAAATAACATTAGTAAGAACAGTGAAGTATACTTTGGGAGTGGTGAAAAATTAGGTACAATAAACTCCGAATTAATTAGACAAACTGTTACTTACGAAGATTTAGGAGACAATGTCAAAAATGCAATAATTGCAAGTGAGGATTCTAACTTCTACTCTAATAGTGGAATTAATATTTTTGCTATACTTAGGGCAACACATAGTGAAGCTACAGGAGCTAGAACATCTGGAGGAAGTACTATTACTCAGCAATTAGTAAAAAATCAGCTTCTTGATAATTCTAGATCTTACGAAAGAAAAGCTAAAGAAATACTATTAGCACTACGTGTAGATAGTCACTTCTCAAAAAATGAAATTCTTGAGAATTATCTAAACGTTGCTCCATTCGGAAAAAATAGTTTAGGGCAAAATATCAGTGGTATAGAAACTGCTGCTCAAGGGGTTTTCGGTGTCCATTCTAAAGATTTAAACATTGCACAAGCTGCATATTTAATCGGATTTGTTCAATCGCCCTATAAATACACACCTTTTGATGCAGCTGGAAATATTCGCTCAGATGAAGAACTTCAAACTGGATTAGATAGACAAAAATATGTACTTGAAAGAATGCTAGCAAATGATTTCATCACAAAAGAGCAAATGGAAGAAGCTAAGAAATTTGATATTAAAGGTGCATTTACTAAACAAAAATATTCTGAATACACTGACTATCCATATATTCGTGATGAGGTTACTAGTTCAGTTGCAGAAATTCTAGCTGAACAAACAGCAACAAGAAATAATAGACAAGAAGATTTCAGGACTAATTCAGACTATAGAAATGAGCTAATCGAAAAAAGTCGAATTAAATTTATTACTGGAGGATATAAAGTAAAAACAACACTTAATAAGAAACTTTATGACACTCTTCAAGAAACGAAAAAACAATTTGCTTCTTATCCTACATATTCTCAAGGAGGAACTGTTTACCCATTAGAAATTGGAGCCTCAGTAATAGAAAATAATAGTGGTAAAATTTTAGCTTTTATCGGGGGGATGAATTACAACAAACAGCAACTTAACCATGCTACAAGAACTCGTCGTTCTCCAGGTTCTACGATAAAACCATTATTAGTTTATGGTCCAGCAGTAGATAAAGGTTACATTACACCTAATTCAACTCTTCTAGATAAACGCTTCAATTACAATGGTTGGCGCCCTGAAAACTACGACATGTCACAACATGGATATCTTCCGGCAAGACAAGCATTAGCAGGATCTCTTAACTTAGCAACAATAAGATTGTATTCTGCCTTCCAAAAAGAGGAACCTGTAAAAAATTACTTAGAGAAAATGGATATTGGTGGTCTTACAAACAGTGATAAAGAAAATCTAGCTACAGCTATCGGTGGTATGACGTATGGACTTTCTGTAACAGAAAATACTAGTGCATTCTCTACTTTTGGTAATAAAGGTGAACATAAAAAAGCACACATCATTGAAGAAATTGAAAATAATGATGGTGATCTTATTTATAAAGCAGATTTTTCACCTGTTAAAATCTATGAGGAATCAACAAGTTACTTAATTGTTGATATGCTTGGAGATGTTATTAATAAGAGTTATGGTACATCTAGAGATATGCCAGGTAAACTGAAATTCAGCTCTAAAAATCTGTTTGTTAAAACAGGTACATCTGAATACTACAAAGACCTTTGGGTTGTTGGTGGTACTACTAAAGTAACTGTTGGCCTATGGAATGGTTATGACAATCCTGCAAAAGTGCCTAGTTATGATTATGCGCAAAGAAGCTGGATTGCAATAATGAATGCTATATACTCATTGGATAAAAACATACTTTCTCCCGACACAGCGTTCACTCGTCCTAGCTCAGTTACTGACTCTAGCATTAATTCTTATAACAATGCTAAAGGTGGAACAAAAGATCTTATCCCTATTGGATTTAAAGAATTATCTAAAGAAAAAACGTTAGCCAAATTAGGTTCTAATATAGATAAAAGTGTTTCATTCGAAGATCCAGCAAAAGTAATTGTTAAAAAAGAGGATAAAGAGAAGAAGGAAGACAAAGAAAAAAAAGAAACGAATAATAATTCAGCTCCTGTCACAACTCCATCTACTCCACCTCCTATCTTGAAACCAGTTGCACCTGGTGATAATTCAGATTAAACAAAAAAGTCAACATGAATGACATTTTCATGTTGACTTTTATTATTTCACTTTTTCTAGTACATCGTAGAAAGATGGTAAATCATGTGCTTCAGCTATTTCTGACCAATTTCCTACATCGTCTAAACCTTTAGCATGAGTTAGCGTATAAATTGCCTTAGTTAATGTGTAAAATTCCTGTAATGGTTTTAATAAATTCTTAAGATTTGATTTACTCGCATCTCCTATTACTTTTTCATAAAGTGTTGTCGCTTTTTTACTATCATTACAATTTATTACATCATCTGATATGATTCCTGAGTGTGCTAAATACAATAAGTAATTATAAATTGCCTTAAACGTTCTGTATGAATCTGTAATTCCTACTTCACTAGAAGTTTTTATTCCTTTTTTATAAGAGAAGTTACTAATTTGTTGTTGAATTGGTGTTTTAATTTTCTCTACAATCAATCCTATAAATTCATCCGTCACCTGTTTTTGATTTTCTACTACATCATCTGATGTGATATTTTTTTCAATTAATCTATTATAAAAATCCCCAAAGATTTTATCTAACTCATAAGTATCTTCTTCTGTTAAAAATTCTTCTGGTTCTACAAAATTCTTTATTATCGCGGGAAATTCAATAGTTTTTCCTACATGAAATGTCCCTACCGTCATATTTAACGATTGTATAAAATCATTTTTCCTTACAAAATTATAAATATGATGAGCATTTTTTGCATAATAATTAGAAGTGAATTCTTGAAGCTTATTAGTCTCTTCTAAATCTTTTTCTAAAAAATACTCTTCCAGTTTTTTATTAAATTTTTTATCGTATTTTCTTAGTTGTTTTAACTGAGGTAAAGCTGTATTAAATGTGTAAACTCGTTGATATGTCTGTTTTAATAGTTCAACAGTAATTGCTATATGACCTCCAAGAGAGTGTCCAGCAGCTACTTTATAGCAAGAATCAAAGTTTACAATCTTTCTTTTTAAAAACTTAGTAAATTTACACGCAGAATCAATTTGGCTAGTATTTTCACCAGACACAATTCCTGTATAATTATAAAACCAGTCACTAATATCCTCACTCTCACTACCTCTATAAATTACCAGAAGTTCATTAAGCTCTGGAATGTAAATTGCTGTAGCTTGAAACCCATTTTTCGTAATCTTAGGAACGGATAGCCCACTATTATATACTTCAATATCCTCAAAAACTTCTCCAGTTATATCTTTTATAATTCTTTTTATTTTATATTCTGCTGTACTCTGTTTCTTATTTCCTTTAATTAAATACTCATACTCTGTTAATTTAGCTACAAGTAATGGATTGTGGAAAAATCTTAACATAGTCAAATCACCTCTTTTATATAAAAATAATTATAACATATTTTATAGAGAATATAAAAATTCTATATCTTCTCACTTAATGAGAAAATATAGAATTCTATTTTTATTATACATTAAATCTAAATAACATAATGTCGCCGTCTTTTACTTCGTATTCTTTACCTTCAAGACGTACACGACCTGCTTCTTTAGCTTTTGGCATACTTCCGTATTCAACTAAGTCATCATAACTTACAGTTTCAGCACGGATAAATCCACGTTCAAAGTCTGAGTGGATAATTCCAGCACATTCAGGAGCTAACATACCTTTTTTGAATGTCCATGCACGTACTTCTTGTACACCTGCTGTAAAGTATGTTGCTAATCCTAATAAGCTGTAACTTGCTTTGATTAATTTATCTAATCCACTTTCATCGATTCCTAGTTCTTCTAAAAACATTGCTTTTTCTTCATCTTCTAATGAAGCCATTTCTTCTTCGATTTTCGCACAAACTACGATTACTTGGCTTCCTTCGCTTGCAGCAAATTCACGTACACTTGCTACGTGTTTGTTAGCATCAACGTCTAGTAAATCATCTTCACTTACGTTAGCAACATAAAGCATAGGTTTCATTGTTAATAAGTGTAATCCTTTTGCGATTTTTTGCTCTTCTTTATCTAATTCTAAAAGTCTAGCTGGTTTCTCTTCTTTAAGGATATCACGTACTTTAGAAAGTACAGCAAATTCTGCAACTGCATCTTTATCTTTTTGTTTAGCTTGTTTTTCAACACGTCCGATACGTTTTTCAACACTTTCTAAGTCAGCTAAGATTAACTCTAAGTTAATAACTTCAATATCGTATAATGGATCTACTCCACCAGCAACGTGTGTAATGTTTTCATCTTCAAAACATCTAACGACTTGACAAATTGCATCTACTTCACGGATGTGACTTAAGAATTTATTTCCTAATCCTTCTCCTTTAGAGGCACCTTTTACGATACCAGCAATATCAGTAAACTCAAATGATGTTGGTACTGTTTTTTTAGGTTCTACTAATTCTGTTAATTTATTTAGTCTGTGGTCTGGTACTTCTACAATTCCTACGTTTGGATCAATTGTGGCGAAAGGATAGTTCGCTGCTAATGCTCCTGCTTTTGTAATTGCGTTAAAAAGTGTACTTTTTCCTACGTTTGGTAATCCTACTATTCCGGCTGTTAATGCCATAGTATCAATCACTCCTTTTCTTCATTAATTTCTTATATTACTTAGGCCTTGCCTACTCAACTTAATTATTATAACATAAAACGCAAAACTTATCATTTATTATTATGCTATTTAAAAATATTTTTGTTAATAATCCTTAATTTTATTCATTAGTATACTAAAAGATACTAACTATTATAAAAGTAAGTACTTTACAAAATATATTATAGTATGTAAAATATATTACAAGAGATAAAGTTCTACGAAAAAAAATTTTTAAAAGGATGGTAATTAACTATGAAAAAATATAATTCAAATATTAAACTTGGAACTGCAACACTTAATGTTGTAAACTTTGAAAGACAACTTAAATTCTACACAGAAGCTATGGGTATGACTGTAATTTCTAGAAACGAAACTGAAGCTACTTTAGGTACTTCTGATAATACTCCACTTCTTCACATGAAAAAAGTCGATGGTCCTCTTGTACGTTCTTACGGACTATATCACATAGCCTACCTAGTTCCAGATGAACAAAGTCTAGCTAATATCTTACGTCACTTTATAGATTCTAATATACCTTTAGATGGTGGTTCAGATCATGGATACAGTAATGCACTATATTTAAACGATATTGAAGGAAATGGAATAGAAGTATATTATGATAAAGCTGAAAGTACTTGGGATATAAGAGAAGATGGAAGAATCATAGGAGTAACAGATCCTATCGATGCTACACACCTACTTGATATCTCTGAAACTGTAGTGCCTTATACTTTACCAGTAGGAACTATTATTGGGCACGTTCATTTAAGTGTTCAAAACTCTACCGTTTCTTCTAACTTCTATCAAGAAGTACTAGGATTTAGTGATAAATTCACAGTGGCTAGTGCGAGTTGGATTGCTTATGGTAATTACCACCATCATCTAGCTGTTAATCATTGGGGAGGTCCTAATCTAAGTCTTAGACAAAAAGGTACACCAGGTTTAGATCATTTTGAAATTCTATTTATTGATGATGTTGCTTACAACAAAGTTGTAGAAAATATAAAAAATAACAACGCTAAAATCATCTCTGAATATGACGATAAAATCATCATTAATGATCCTAATGGAATTGAAATTCATTTAATAAAAGATATTTAATATAAATAATCTAGTAAGTATTTTCTAAATAAGTTACTTTAAATTAACAATTCCCAGACCAAACTAGTATTTTCACTTTGAAATTAAAATTTGTTCTGGGAAATTGTTATTTATTACATCATAGGTTTTAAGTCGATTATTCCCTCATATTTATGGTATAATAAGAATATTATTTTATCAGAAGGAGAACCTATGCAAGAATTTATAGCTCAATTTGGTGATTTTGCACCTATAATCTATTTACTATTAGCATCAATATTACCAATATTTTTATTTCCACCGGGGATATTTTCTGCAATTGGGGGATATCTTTTTGGCTTTACGCACGGGTTTATCCTATCGATAATTTCTGCAATGATATATACTAGTGCAATGTTTTTTATTGCAAGATACTTTGCTAGTGATTATGTAGAAAAATACTTAGCAAAAAAACTATCGAAAAAACAATATGATACAATCTTCGGTATTAGTGAAAATAAATTAACTTTAGTTTTAATAATTTATAGACTAATTCCAGTTCTTCCTAACAGTGTTATCTGTTACTCTTATGGTTTAACTAGAATATCTTTTAAAAAATATTTCATCGGAAATCTTATTGGCCTTATTCCAGGGAAACTGATTTGGTTACACTTCGGTACAACTCTTAACAATATTGGAAGTACAGAATTTTTATACGGTATAATTATTGTTTTAGCTTTTGGCTTCATTAGTTCTAAAGTAGCAAAAAGGTTTAATAAATAATATTAATAAAAAGCTAGTAAATCTCTAAATTGATTCACTAGCTTTTCATATTATGAGTGTTTTTCTACTATTTTTTTAATTTTCTTATTAAATTCACGTCTTGGCATCATAATGTTGTTATCACACTTTAGACATTTTATCTTTATATCTGCCCCCATACGTGTAATTTGCCATCTATTCGTGCCACAAGGGTGTTGTTTTTTCATTTCAACTATATCATTTAATTCGTATTCCACAATCCAACCTCCTATTTTTCTTCATTCGATGTTAATAAAGATTCAAACTCTCTATAAAAATCACGTCTTAACATTGTTTCCACATCTTGTTTTTTCCCAACTTTTGCTTTTCCAATAACATGAATCGTAACAACGTTGTCAGCAATTTTTTCTATATAATCAATATGTAATTTATCGTTTTTATATAATAAATCATGATATTCTTTTTTATTATTTGCATTATTAATCACTTTGTTTACTCGGTCTTCTATCTCTTCAATAGATTCATCAATTTTTATCGGTAACTCTACTAAAGCTAAGTTGTACATTAATGAGTAATTTACAACTTGATTAATAGTTCCATTTGGAATAAAGTAAACTTCACCATTTTTAGAACGGATCTTAGTAGAACGTAAACCAAGTGACATTACATAACCACCTGCAATAAAAGCTGCTTGGTTATATATTTTCACGTTATCTCCTACATCAAATTGTCCTTCAAGAATAATGAAAAATCCAGATATAATATCTTTAACTAAGCTCTGTGCACCAAAACCAATAGCTACCGATGCTATACCTGCACTAGCAACAATACTCGTAGTATTAACTCCTAGGATTGACAATACTTGGAAAAATGCAATAAAGTATATTGTATAACGAACTGCACTTCTTACAAGTTTATGTAAAGTTTCTGATCGTTTCTCATTAAACTTTATATTAAACTTCTTATTAGCATTATCTCTAGTTATCATTATATAATCAATAATTCTATTAAATATACGTACTAAAACTGATGCAATAATAAAAATTACAATTATAAGTAATATTTTTTCTAAAACTGTGATTAGTAAGTCAGTGTTGCTTACTGATGTTTTTATCTTTTCAATAAAATTCATAATTACTCATCCTTGAATAATGAAATAATACGTTCAAATTCATCATTATCTTTGAACTCAATTTCTATCTTACCTTTTTTATTACGACCTTGTTTAATCGTTACAGAAGTTCCTAGCAGTTTTTTAAGATTGTTTTCTTGTTCTTCTATAAATATATCCTTAGTTTTTGGTTTCTTAATCTCTTTAGGTTTTAATAACTTCACTACATATTCTTCTAGCTCGCGAACTGACATTTTTCTATCAATTACTAAAGCACAAACTTCTTCCATAGCTTTTTTTGTTTTTAATGAAAGTAAAGTTCTTGCATGAGCTGCACTTATTAGCCCTTGCTCAAGCTTATTTTTTATTTCTGTAGGTAATTTTAATAGTCGTAAACTATTCGCGATATATGGTCTACTTTTCCCAAGTTTTTTAGCAAGTTCTTCTTGAGTTAATGACATTTTATCCATCAGATTTTTATAACTTTCTGATTCTTCTAGTGCTGATAAATCCTCACGTTGCAAGTTCTCTAGAACCGCAAAAATCATCATTTCTTCATCTATCATTTCTTTAATAATAGCTGGAATTTCTTTCTTACCTAGCAGTTCAAAAGCTCTATAACGGCGCTCCCCTGCTATAATATAATAACCTTTTACAGCTTTTTTTACAATAATAGGTTGTAATAATCCATTTTTTTCAATTGATTCTTTTAATTCATTTAACTTCTCTTCATTAAAATAAGTACGTGGTTGATATGGATTTTTCTTAATCTCTTCTAACGAAATTTCTACAATTTTATCATTATCAGTAGTTAATTCTACATTTTCAGTAGCAAAGATAGCATCAAGTCCACGTCCTAAACCTTTACCTAATTTCTTAGCCACGCTCAATCACCTCTTTAGCTAATGATAAATATTGTTTTGCACCATTAGAATTTTTAGCATATTCAATAATTGGTTCACCAAAACTTGGCGCTTCACTTAAACGTACAGTTCTTGAAATAACTGTGTTAAATGCTTTATCTTTAAAGTGTTCTCTAACTTGCTCTGCTACCTGATTAGATATATTTGTTCTACTATCAGTCATAGTAAGTAATACACCGAAAATATCTAATTTAGAGTTCAAGTGTTTTCTAACTATATTAAATGTATTCATAAGCTGGCTAAGCCCTTCTAAGGCATAATATTCAGTTTGTACAGGAATTATTACCCCATTAGCTGCAGTTAAAGAATTTAACGTAATTAGACCTAAAGACGGTGGACAATCGATTACCACATAGTCATATTTTTCTTTAATTTCTGAGATTGCATTTTTCATACGTTGTTCACGACTAATCGCTGAAACTAGTTCAACTTCTGCACCTGCTAAAGCTATACTAGATGGAACTATATCTAAGTTCTCATAAGCTGTTTTTAAAATAACATCATTAATATTAACTTCATCAACAAGTATGTTATAAATTGATTGTTCTATCGCTGCTTTATCTACACCTACACCGCTCGTAGCATTAGCTTGTGGATCAGTATCTATTAACAATACTTTTTTCTTTAAATGAGCTAGAGAAGCTGCTAAATTTATTGACGTAGTTGTTTTTCCTACTCCACCTTTTTGATTACATATCGCTAAAATTTTCATCTTTTACCTCTTTATTAACATATCTTGGTATAGTAACTTTAATAACTATACTATCCATATTTTCTTCTTCTTCTTTATTAAGACTAACATTATATTTTTCTTCTAATTTTGCTATTTCTTTTGTAAGTTTAGCTATAACTTTCTGACCATCATAATTAACGACAGTATTAAAAACTTTAATATCTTTTTTAATCTTTAGATAAGTATCAATTTTTTCTTCAGTTTGAGAAACATTTAAATTTTGTGATAAAATCTGAACTAATAATTTCTCTTGTGCAGAAACATCTAATTTTACCATAGCACGCCCATGTCGCTCAGTAATTTTCTTAGTATTAATAGCATCAATTACTCTATCACTTAATTTTAATAAACGTAACTTATTCGCAACAGTAGCCTGTGTTTTACCTAATGACTTCGCAAGTTCATCTTGCGTAAGTTTATTTATACTTAGAAGTTCTTGATATGCATAAGCTTCTTCTATTGGTGTTAATTCTTCTCTTTGAATATTTTCAATCAAAGCTAAAGTTGCCATTTGCTCTTCAGTTAATTCTTTTACAATTGCCTTAGTTGTAGAATATTGTAAATACTTAATTGCTCTTAATCTTCTTTCACCAGCAATAAGTTCATAAAATCCATTCCCTATATCACGTACTGTTATAGATTGGAGTAATCCATTTTGTTTAATAGACTCTGCCAATTCTTTAATCTTCCCTTCTGTAAATTCCCTTCTAGGTTGATATTTATTAGGTACAATCTTTTCTACTAAGATTTCTCTAAGAACATCATCATCAGAAATACCAACTTTTTCTGCTCTTTGTGTTAAATCATACAGTTTACTAAATGGTTTTACACTTTCACTCATATTTTACCTCCTATTACCCTCTTCTACACTTATACAATAACATAATTAATATATTTTGTCAAAAATATTTCCCAAAGAAAATAACTAAATAATCCACTTATTTTAGCAATTTCAAAGAATATTTCCTAAGAATATATATTTAAAATTACTATTTTACATAAAAAAAAAAAGCATAATCATAAATGATTACACTTTGAACAGGGACGGCAGGAATCGAACCCACACCAAAGGTTTTGGAGACCTTTGTTCTACCGTTAAACTACGTCCCTAAGAATGGTGGGAAGAAGTGGATTCGAACCACTGAACCCTAAGGAGCGGATTTACAGTCCGCCGCGTTTAGCCTCTTCGCTATCTTCCCAAAACATAAAAAAATGCCGGCCAGAGGACTTGAACCCCCGACCTACTGATTACAAGTCAGTTGCTCTACCAACTGAGCTAGGCCGGCAACATGGTGCCTCGAGACAGAGTCGAACTGCCGACACATGGAGCTTCAATCCATTGCTCTACCAACTGAGCTATCGAGGCAATATTTAATTTTTACATAAAAAAAATGGCGGTCCCGACGGGAATCGAACCCGCGATCTCCTGCGTGACAGGCAGGCGTGATAACCGCTACACCACGGGACCTAGTTATTAAAAATTGCGGGAGATGGATTTGAACCATCGACCTTTGGGTTATGAGCCCAACGAGCTGCCAGACTGCTCCATCCCGCGATAATAAAAATGGAGGAGGAAAGGGGATTCGAACCCCTGCGAGCTTTTACACTCCTGTCGGTTTTCAAGACCGATCCCTTCAGCCGGACTTGGGTATTCCTCCTTGATAAATGGTGGACTCTGCAGGACTCGAACCTGCGACCGATCGGTTATGAGCCGATAGCTCTAACCAACTGAGCTAAGAGTCCGTGTTCCTAGAGAATTCACTAACTATTATTGGTGGCGGCAGAGGGGATCGAACCCCCGACCTTACGGGTATGAACCGTACGCTCTAGCCAGCTGAGCTACGCCGCCAATAAAGGCTAAATTCATTATTCAAAATGGTGGAGCCTAGCGGGATCGAACCGCTGACCTCCTGCGTGCAAAGCAGGCGCTCTCCCAGCTGAGCTAAGGCCCCTTTTTAATAATGTTAATATTTAAATGGTCGGGAAGACAGGATTCGAACCTGCGACCCCTTGGTCCCAAACCAAGTGCTCTACCAAGCTGAGCTACTTCCCGTGTACTCTAATGGCGCGCCCAAGAGGAGTCGAACCCCTAACCTTTTGATCCGTAGTCAAACGCTCTATCCAATTGAGCTATGGGCGCTAATATAATGGTGCCGAGGACCGGAATCGAACCGGTACGGTATTGCTACCGCAGGATTTTAAGTCCTGTGCGTCTGCCAGTTCCGCCACCCCGGCACTATATTAACTATTGGAGCGAAAGACGGGATTTGAACCCGCGACCCTCACCTTGGCAAGGTGATGTTCTACCCCTGAACTACTTTCGCGAATATTCAGAAATGGTGCGGGTGAAGGGAGTCGAACCCCCACGCCGTGAGGCGCTAGATCCTAAGTCTAGTGCGTCTGCCAATTCCGCCACACCCGCAAAAGAATGGTGAGCCATGAAGGACTCGAACCTTCGACCCTTTGATTAAAAGTCAAATGCTCTACCAACTGAGCTAATGGCTCTAAATAAATGGTGCCGGCCAGAGGACTTGAACCCCCGACCTACTGATTACAAGTCAGTTGCTCTACCAACTGAGCTAGGCCGGCATAAATGGTGGAGGTTAACGGGATCGAACCGCTGACCCCTTGCTTGTAAGGCAAGTGCTCTCCCAGCTGAGCTAAACCTCCGAATCAAAAGCCTGGCAACGTTCTAGTCTCACAGGGCGTAAGCCCAACTACATTCGACGCTAAAGAGCTTAACTTCTGTGTTCGGT